>JBDQGY010000006.1:0-42214 GCA_040265175.1 Nannocystaceae bacterium | reverse complement strand
CGTAGAGATAGATGTCTCGGTAGCCTCCGTCATGCCACGCCCCATAAACGACGGAGCGTCCGTCGGGAGAGAATCGAGGCGTGTAGACCTGCTGATACCTCTCCGACGGACCCACCTCCGTCGTACGTTTCGTCCGGAGGTCGAGGAACCCGAGTCGCGACTGGGCGACGTCGTTTCGCGCGAACACAACTGTGCGACCATCTGGAGAGACGTGCGGCTCCCGGGCGCGAAGGCCGACCGTGAGCTGTTCAGCGCCGTCGAGGGGGTCCGCGCCCGGCGCCCACCGATACAGATCGCTCCATCGATAGCGGAGATCGTGTACACCGAGCATGTCGAAGACGAACTCCGGTCCATCGCCCACGAAGGAGATTGGCGTCGCCTGAGGCGCAGAGAATACCCGTTCCACCCCATCCTGCTCACCCTGCGCGCCGATTCCCACCCCTTCACGAACCCTCGCGCCGCGTCGCGGAACCCGACGGATCCCTGGCCGCGAGTGCCCGTCATCCTCGAAGAAATAGATCCATTCGTCATCCTCAGTCCACACCGGATATCGGGTGTGATTGCGAGATGTGGCGGCGTTCGTGCTGAAGGTGAGCCGCCTCCCCTGGCGGAGTCCGTGGGTCCGAATCTGACGCGCCTGAGCCTCGTAGGTGCGTCTTGAGGCCGCCAAAAAGTCAACCCAGAGTTCATCAAAGCCGACGCCGATGATGTCCTCAAGGGCTCGATTGATTCCAAAAGGAATCAGCCGACTCCCATACAACTTGCTCAGCTCGGTGAAGGTCTCCCGGCCGTAGGTGAGCACCAGATACTTCATGAAGTGAAGCCCGTACAGGTAGACCGAGGAGCCGTAGGGGAAGATCCGAGAGCCGTTGGTGACTTGGGAGAGGCTCTCAATTCGCCCCTCCAGCACAGCCATCCGGAGGTACATCTCAAATTGCGCGAAGCGATCGCGTCCCTGGCTCCCGAGATCCGACTCATAAAAGGTCGCGATCCCCTCGATGATCCAACGCGGCTGAATCACGTTGGGTGAGTAAATCTTTCCCAGGTTGCCGAGCCCAAAAATCTTATTAAAGAGCTCTGGCACTCCGCTGCTCGTGTCGAGATGGGCGATGTGCACAAACTCGTGGGTCACCAAGATATTGAGCCAGTCGTCATATCCACCGAGGACGCTCATGGAATCGGGCGCGGTGACATTTATGGTGATGCGCGGATACGGCACCACAGACGCTGAACCGTTCGGGAGGTCCGTATCGTCGACCATGACAATGTGGGTTCGACGACGCGGCACATGGCCGAAGAGCGCGCCCACCTCCTCATGTGCTCGCTCCGCTTGCAGCGCGACCCGGTCTGCCGCCTCCGCGAGTTGGTCTTGATAATGAATGACGAAGTGCTCGGTCGTCGTCGAACGCCACCGAAGATCCGGGTTCGCGGACGCCACGCCCGGCATCGCCGCGCACCCGACGAACACACACCAGGCGGCGAACGCAGTGGCGAGACGCCGCCCTGTCCGCCTACCGAGGGCCCATGCGGCGATGTGTCGAACCCGTCGGCGCATCTCGCGGCATCGTAGCACCCTTGAGCGCTTTCACGAGGACTCCTCGACCTCCGGCAGTTCGTCCTCGTCCACCCCCGCACGGTGCTGCATGTGCTCGGGGAAGCGATCGAGCATCCGGTCGTGAACCACTCGCACCGCCTCGTCCGCGGTCGCCGCCTGAAGCACGGAATTCGCGAGCTCCTCCATCTCCGTCAATGAGGACAGACGCAGCAGCTGCTTGATGAGCGGAATGGAGACCGACTGCATGGAGAGTTCCTCGACGCCCATACCCACCAGCACCCACGTGAACATGGGGTCCGCGGCCATCTCCCCACACACCGACACTGGAACGCCGCTGCGCTTACCTGCCTCGCACACGGTGCGGATGAGACGCACGATGGCCGGGTGCAGCGGCTTGTACAAATAGTTCACCTCATCGTTCTCACGGTCGATGGCGAGGGTGTACTGAATTAAATCGTTCGTGCCGATGCTCATGAAATCGACATGATCAGCCAGCACATCCGAGACCAGCGCCGCGGAGGGAAGCTCGATCATGACGCCGATGGGGACATCGTCCGAATGCGCGATCCCCTCATCGTTGAGCTGTTCCTTCGCCTCATCAATGATCGCTAAGGCCTCATGAAACTCCTCGAGCCCGCTGATGAGGGGCAACATAATTCGCAAGGGACCATGTACGGCGGCGCGCAAGAGCCCCCGCAGTTGAATACGAAACTCGTCTCGATATTTCAGCGCCAGCCGAGTCCCCCGCATCCCCAGCGCGGGGTTGGCCTCGACATGAGCCGCGCGGAACACCTTGCTCTCTTTGTCCGCGCCCAGATCGAAGGTACGAATCAACACCGGAAACGGCGCGCTCTGGGCGAGCGCGTGCTTCGCCACCTGGTAGTGCTCCTCTTCGGTCGGCGCCGTATCTCGACCCAGGAACAAGTACTCCGTGCGGTACAGGCCGATGCCCTCCGCCCTGTGGGACAGCGAAGACTCCAACTCTGAGGGCATCGCAATATTCGATCGAAGGCGGATGCGGTGACCGTCTTGCGTCACCGCTGGAAGCGCTCGCTCCTTGAGGATGCGGTCCTCGAACTCCTCATATCGGCGCGTCTCCTCGGCCAGCTTGGCGAGGTCCTCTTCGTTCGGATTGATGATTACGCGGCCGTGCACCGCGTCCACCGCGACAATTACTCCCGACTCTAACTGCTCGACGATGTCGTCCACGCCTACGATCGCGGGGATTTCAAGCGACCTCGCGGTGATCGCCGCGTGGGAGGTTGGCGCCCCCTCGTCGGTGACGATGGCCGCGACGTTGTGCTCGTGCAGTTGCGCCGTGTCGGCCGGGCTGAGGTCGTGTGCGATGACGACCGCCCCTTCTGGAGGGTGGATCTCGTCTGGGTTTGTACCCAAGAGGGTCCGCAAAATACGCTCGGTTAGAAACGCAACGTCAAACTGTCTCGCCGCGAGATACTCATCCTCGATCGCGTCAAAGCGCTCTTGAATTTGATCGGAGACCCGCGCCACCGCCCACTCCGCATTGAGGCTCTCATCTTGAATCAGCCGTTCTGTGCGCTGGATAAGATCCGGGTCGCGGAGCATCAACTGCTGCGCCTTGAGGATCTGACGGTGCTCTCCGTGGCCGAGCCGACTCTTGACTCCCTCGATCTGGTCGTGGGTCTCACGGAGCGCCGTCCGAAACCTCGTGACCTCAGCCTCCGTCTCCGACTTTTCGATCTTCTGGTGAGGGACCTGCACCCGCCGCCGGTCCACGACGTACGCGGGGCCGATACCAATCCCAGGGCTGGCCGCGGCACCGCGACGCTCTAACCGTTTATTCGTGTCCGTGCTCGGGATCTCGCCGCTCACGACTCTCCGAATCCGTCACGGATCAGCTCCGCGATGGCGTCGTGCGCTTCCTGTGCGTCGTCGCCGACGCAACGCAACCGGATCGTGCCACCCTTCGGGCACGCCAGCATCAGCACCCCGAGGATGCTCTTCCCATTAACCTCCGTCTCGCCCTTCGCGATGAAGACCTCGCACGAGAACTTGTTCGCGAGCGCCACGAGCTTACTCGCGGGCCGCGCGTGCAGACCGAGGTCGTTCACGATGGAGTGGTCGCCGGTTACCGTAGTGGATCCCATAGTGTGTCAGCCCTCCGCGGAGACGTCAGACACTACAATCGCACGCTTCGCAGACCCCGCGCAAGCGTCTGCCACGCTTTTTGCGTCCATCCCACGGCGTTCAACCATGGCGAGTTTCAACAGCATCGAGATCGACAGTCCCCCCAACACAGTGGCCGCGCGGCAGTCTCTCGCAGAGTTCACGCACCGTCGCCAGGGACTCGACCCCACGATATCCACGATCAGTAGCACGTCGCCATGGGCGCCCATCGACTCCATGAGGGCTCCCATACGCTCCGAGAGCGCCGCGCAATCGCCACTTCCCGCGTCAACCGCGTGAACATCTTCGAGTCCCTCCGGGCAGATAGCCCGCGCCGCGTCAAGCAGCGCAGACGCCGTCGCTCCATGCCCCACAAGGATCACCGGTAGCGCTCTGTCTCCAGGTGTGTCGAGAGTCGGCTCGCTCGCTGCCACCGGCTGCTTCAAGGTCATAGGTTCACTCCGGCATCGCGGTGAAAGTATCGCAACGTGACGCTCTGTTTCGGGTTGACGGGTCGTGCCTCAAAGCGAGCGGCAAGCTCACGTACCAACGAGACCGATCGATGCTGGCCGCCCGTGCAGCCAATGCCGACATTCAGGTACGCCCGGCCCTCCACCACAGTGCGCGGAATCTGAAACCGAAGATGTTGTTCGATTAAATCGGCGAGCGCCACAGCGTCTGGCTGCGTCATCACGAAATCGAAGACGCTCGCATCAAAGCCTGTCAGCGCGCGGAGTTCTTCCACATCGTAGGGGTTACCCAAGAACCGCGCGTCGAAGAGGAGCTCCGCCCCAGCCAACGCCCCGTGCTTGAAGCCAAACGAAGTGAGCGCCACGTTTAAGCTCCCGCTCGACGCGAAGAGGTCTTTAATACGATTGCGAAGTTGACGTCCCGACAGGTCGGAGGTGTCGATCTCCTCTTCGGCGATGTTCCGCAGCGGATCGAGCAGCGCGCGCTCGGAGTGAATCGCGTCCGGTAAGAACCCCAAGGGGTGCAGCCGCCGGGTCTCCGAGAACCGACGGAGGAGGCATTGATCGCGCGCGTTCAAAAAGACTGCTCGCGCGGTGTCCCCTCTCGTCGAGATCTCAGTCAGGAGGTCCAAAACCCCCTCCACATGCGCCACGCCTCTCGCGTCAATGCCCGCCGCGACCCGCCGTTGCCCCTGGGCACGGAGCGTCTCGATGAGCTCTGGAACCATAGAGGTCGGTATATTGTCGACGCAGTAGTAGCCCACGTCGGCGAGCGCGTTGAGGGACGTGCTCTTTCCAGCGCCGCTAAGGCCCGTGACCACCACGAGCTCGACCGCTTCGTCGGGGGCAGTGAAGTCGCTGCTCATTACTCCAACTCACTCGCCGGCAACACCGTGGCCGCAGCGATCTTGCTCGCCACCATGTCCTGGAATTCACGGGCAGAGTCGTGTCCTCGATGTTTGAGAAGCTGGTTCCGCGCCACTACCTCGATGAGGGACGCGATATTTCTCCCCGCCCGGAGCGGGATTCTCACCAGGGGCACGTCGATCCCTAGAATAGGCCAGGTCGTCGATTCGGTCCCGAGTCGATCGTAGTCGTCTTCGTGCAGATCGCTGAGTTCGACCACCACCTCGACTTTCTTCGTATCTCGCACCGCGCCCACTCCGAACAGATGCGTGATGTTGAGAATTCCCATACCGCGGATCTCCATGTGGTGCTGATGAAGATCGGTGGCCGCTCCCCAGATTGTGTCGGGAGGCCGCACCGCGACCTGGACGACATCGTCGGCGACGAGGCGATGGCCTTTGAGGATCAGCTCAAGTGCCGCCTCGCTCTTGCCAACTCCGCTTCGCCCGATGAGCAACAACCCGACGCCGAGGACATCGAGCAGCACCCCATGGATCGTGGTTCGGGCGGCCAACGCCTCCTCGAGAACCCTGGTGAGCTTGCCGATCATGGTGGAACTCATGAGCGTGCTTTGAAACACGGGCACCCCATGATCTCGGGCTACCTCCATCAATACGTCGGGCGGCTCGAGGCCTCGAGTCAGCACGATGCAGCTGATGTCCTTGGCGCAAAACTTGTCCAGTCCATCCCGCGCAACCGACGGCTCGCAACTCATGATGTAGTCGACCTCCGTGAGTCCGAGCACCTGCACGCGGTTGCCGTAGACATGCCGAACGAAGCCGGAAAGGGCCAATCCCGGTTTTTGAATTCGCGGCGCGGTGACCTCCCGATCGAGCCCTCCCCAATCGGACAGGCACGTCAACTGGAGGTCTTCGCCGGAGGCTTCAAGCAACTCCGAGACTTGAATATTTCGTTGTTCTCGCCTCATTGCTCCCTCCCCACCGCAGCCTCTAGAGCGATTCAGTCTTCGACGTGTCCTTGGGTCTCGATCAGCCCGTAGTTGTCGTCCTCGGTTCGATAGACCACGTTGATGTCCCCGGTCTTGTTGTTCGTGAAGACGAGGAATGCTTTGTGGAGCAGATTCATCTGCATGATCGCTTGCTGCAAATCGAGTCGCTCCGCCCTAAACTCTCGCTCACGAATCACCGCCGGAAGATCCGCCTGCGGCGAGACCGGCACCACATACTCTGGGGCTTCGGGGGTGCGGCTAATTCCCGCATCAAACACCCGCTGCCGGATCTTTGCGGAGCGCCCCCGACTAGGCTGATGACTCCGAATTCGATCCTTGTAGCGTCGTACTTGGCGCTCCATTTTCGCGAGCGCCATATCGATCGAGGAGTACATATTCTCCGTCGACTCCGAGGAATGCAGATGAATACCGTTTCGCAGGGTCACGTCGAACTGTGCGATATGATTAAGTTTTTCCACCGAGAAGGTACAGCTGGTTTTGAGTGGATCGGAGAAGTATCGCCGGATCTTCAACAACCGCTCCTCCGCATAGCTGCGCATCGCGTCTGACGATTCCATGTGTCGAAATACAAAGTGGGTCTGCATCCTTTGTCGTCCTTTCTCTCCCGGTTAAAATTGCTTCCGCCGCTTGCTGCTTGAACCTACCCCAAGCTGCTCTCGGTATTTTGCGACCGTTCGGCGCGCGATGTTGATGTTCTCATCGGCGAGCAGGGTCACAAGCTTTTGATCGCTGAACGGCTTGCTCGGATCTTCGCTGTCGATCAGCGCCTTGATCTTTGTCTTCACCGCCTCGCTGGCCAGGTCGTCACCGTTGCCCCGACGAATCCCTGCGTTGAAGAAGTACTTGAGCTCAAAGATGCCTTGCTGCGTGTGCATGTACTTGTTGGTCGTCACACGACTCACTGTCGACTCGTGCATCCCAATATCTTCCGCCACATCCTTGAGGATCAGAGGACGTAGATGCTGCGGACCCTTCTCAAAGAACTCCGCTTGAAACTTGAGGATGCTATCCGTGACCTTGACGATGGTCCGCTGCCGCTGCTGGATGGAGCGGATGAGCCACTGCGCCGAACGCAACCTCTCACTGATATAGTCCCGCGCCTCCCCGCTCTCACTCAACGCGCTGCGATAGTAGCCGGAGATCTTAAGACGCGGAAGCCCGTCGTCGTTCAGCGAGACATTCCACTCGTTCCCAATCTTTTGAACGTACACATCTGGCGTGATGTACTGAGGCGACTCGGCGATGAATCCACGGGCCGGCCGTGGCTCAAGCGCCATGATGATCTTGGTGGCCTCGTAGACCTCCTCGAGTTGCTCTCCCATATCCTTGGCGATCGCTTGATAGCTCCGACGCTCGAGGTTGGGGAGATGACGAGCGATGATCGCCTTGACCAAGGGATCATCGATCGGTGTGTCGGGATGATGGACCTGCACCCACAAAGACTCAGACAGATTCCGACTCCCGATGGAGATCGGATCAAACTGCTGGATCTTCCGCAGCACCTGCTCCACTTGCAAGACCGACGAGGACGTCTTCCGCGCCAGGCTCATCACAGAGATCCCGTGCAACATGCCCCGGTTGTCCAGGGCGTTCGCGATGTACTCAGCGATCAACTCCTCGTGTTCCGACATCCGCGACAGACGCACCTGCCACATCATGTGATCGACGAGCGTCTCTGGGCGGGTCAGCGTCGCCTCAATCCCCGGCAGGTCGTCGTCGGGTCGCACGCTCGAGGGCATGGGTCCCGACATGCTGTGCGCCTGGAGATACGCGTCCCAGTCAAAGTTGTCGGGGTTCTGCGCGTCGGCTTGCACCTCCTGGCGTCGCTCAGGCTGCGGACCCTCCGGCATCACCCCATCGTCTTGATGCTCCACGGCCTCCTGCCGCTCCACCGTGCTCTCTGGCTCCTCGGTCGAGTTGCCAAGCTCTTGCGACTCTTCGAGCACCGGGTTCTCCAGCAGCTCGCTGCGGACGAGATCCACCAACTCTGTACGAGAGAGTTGAAGCAGCTTGATGGCCTGCTGCAGCTGGGGTGTCATCACGAGCTGCTGGGACATCCGCAGCTCTTGGCGCATTTGTAAGGCCATACGTTGCTCTCAAAAGCCTACCAGACCCGCGGTCCCAGCGGCAAAACTCAGGGCCGTGCAACAAGATTCACAACAAACGCCCGTTCGACGGCCTCGCACGGGGAGTGCACGGGTGCGGGCGCAAATGCCACCGCGCGATGAGGCGGTGCGCGCCTCCCTCGGGCGGGCCGATCCGCCTCGCCTGACCAAGAACTGAGAGATCACCCGCGGCTATCGGCTCGCGCGTTGATGCAGCACGGCCGCCTCCACGAAGCTCGCGAACAGCGGATGTGCGGATGTCGGGCGACTCTTAAATTCCGGGTGAAACTGGCACGCGATGAAGAAAGGGTGCCGCTCGGGGTCAAGCTCGATCATCTCGACAAGCGTGCCATCAGGAGACAAGCCAGAGAGCTTTAGCCCCGCCGCTTGAAGTGCGTCCCGATAGTCGTTGTTGAACTCGTAGCGATGCCGGTGACGCTCGGAGATCTCAGACACCCCGTATACCTTGTGCGCGAGGCTCCCCGCTTCGAGCCGGCAGTCGTACGCCCCAAGCCGCATGGTCCCGCCCATGTCGGTCACGGCCTCTTGATCGCGCATGATGTCGATCACCTTCTGCTCAGAGTCCGCATTGAACTCACCGCTGTTCGCCGACGAGAGCCCTGCGACGTGACGGGCGAACTCCACAACCGCCATCTGCATGCCGAGACAGATCCCGAGGAACGGGACGCCCGACTCCCGCGCCCATCGCACGGACGCGATCTTCCCTTCAGAACCTCGCTGACCAAAGCCCCCCGGAATCAACACGGCCTCGTACCCGGCGAGGACCTTGTCGGCCCCCTCTTTCTCCACGAGCTCAGCGTCTACATACTCTACGTCAACGCCCGTCTCATGCTTGATGCCGCCGTGCGTCAACGCCTCAGTAAGACTCTTGTATGACTCCGCGAGGTCAACGTACTTGCCCACCATCGCGACTCGCACGCGCTGCCGCGGACTCTCTTGCGAGGCTACGATCTCGCGCCAGCAGCTTACGTCGGGCTCTCTCGTCCAGATGTTGAGCAACTCGCACATGATGGAGTCCAACCCAGCCTCGTGCAGGACGAGCGGGACCTTGTAAATTGTGTCGAGGTCGGGGAGCGCCACCACTGCCGCGAGGCGGACGTTCGTGAACAAGGCGATCTTCTCTCGAACTTCGTCACTTGCTGACTCCGACGAGCGACAGATTAGAATGTCGGGCTGAATTCCGATCTCGCGGAGCTTCATCACCGAGTGCTGCGTGGGCTTGGTCTTTGTCTCGCCCGCAGCCGAGATATAGGGGAGCAGTGTCACGTGCATAAACAGCGTATTCTCTGGCCCCACATCCATCCTGAACTGGCGAATCGCCTCGAGAAACGGGAGCGACTCGATGTCGCCAACGGTGCCGCCGATCTCCACGATGAGCAAGTCAAGGCCGTCCGCCGCCACGCGAATTGCCTGCTTGATTTCGTTCGTGACGTGGGGGATCACCTGCACGGTCTGCCCGAGATACTCGCCCTTGCGCTCCTTTCGAAGCACCGACTCATAAATCTGTCCTGAGGTGTAGTTGGAGTGCCTCGACATCCGGTGCGAGACAAAGCGCTCGTAATGACCCAGGTCAAGATCCGTCTCCGCCCCATCATCAGTCACGAACACCTCACCGTGCTGGGTCGGGTTCATGGTCCCCGGATCCACGTTGAGATAGGGATCTAGCTTTTGCAGCCCGATGTTGAGGCCGCGTCCTTCGAGCAGCGCTCCGACGGAGGCGGCGGCGAGGCCCTTGCCCACGGAGGAGACGACGCCTCCAGTGACAAAGATAAACTTGGTGCTCTTCCCACGCCTTGGACCGGCCATGGAATCACGTACTGCCACCATCGACGGCGCGGGTCAACGTCCAACGAGCGAGGAGTGTCGATCCCTACGCGGGGGCTCCGCAGAGCGTTTAGGGGGCCTTGGCCCGGGCCCGCAAACGACGCACTCTCGATCTCCCGGGGCGGGGCTCGCTCTCTAAGGCTCGATCGATCTGCGCCACGCTGAGATCTCGCCGGGAGCTCCGCCGTGTGGCGCCCGGCTCGGGCCGTCGCCCGCCAGCGCCGCCGCGAACGAAACCGCGACCGCCGCCGCCGCCGCCTCCGCCTCCGCCAGGGGCCCCGGGGCCTCCTCGCAAAGCTGCGGATGCTCCGCCACGTATCCCGTCGTGAACGTCCCCGCGCAAAAGTCTGGCTCCTCGAGGACGCGACGATGAAAGGAGAGATTGGTCTGAATGCCGAGGATCGTGGTGTCGCCGAGGGCCCTGCGCATCCGGGCGATGGCCGTCTCTCGGTCCGGTCCCCAGGTGGTGAGCTTCGCGATCATGGGGTCGTAGTGGCTCGACACCTCGCTCCCCTCATCCACCGCGGCGTCGATCCGTAGCCCGCTCCCCTGAGGCCACACGAGGGCGTGCACGGGGCCGGGGCTCGGGAAGAAACGATACGGGTCCTCCGCGTAGATACGACACTCGACCGCGTGGCCGTCGAGACGCACGTCTTCTTGTCCGTACTCAAGGGGTCTCCCCGCGGCCACAAGCAGCTGGTCTCTCACCAGGTCTCGGCCGGTGATCGCCTCCGTGACAGGGTGCTCCACCTGCAGGCGCGTGTTCATCTCAAGGAAATAAAACGAGGCGCCGTCGTCGGTCTCCTCGAGGAGGAACTCAATCGTCCCGGCGCCGACATAGTCGACGGCGCGGGCGGCCTGGCAGGCGACCTCCCCCATCTTCGCGCGCAATTCGGGTGTCATCGCGCGACAGGGCGACGGAGCCTCCTCGATCACCTTTTGATTCCTGCGCTGCACCGAACACTCCCGCTCATTGAGCCAGAGCACGTGCCCTTGTGAGTCCGCCATGACCTGAATCTCCACGTGACGAGCTCGCTCCACGGCGCGCTCAACAAAGATCCGACCGTCCCCGAAGGACGCGATCGCCTCCCGTTTCGCGGCCTCGAAGGCTCGCTCCACCTCTCCGTCTTCGCGCACGATCCTCATGCCCTTCCCACCGCCTCCGGCGGAGGCCTTGAGCATCATCGGGAAGCCGATCTCTTGGGCGGCGGCGCGGGCGGCGGTTGCGTCCTCGATGTCGTCGCGACCTGGCACGACCGGAACACCCGCGGTGAGCATCGCCCGTCGCGCAGAGACCTTGTCCCCCATCACGTTCATCGCGTGGGCCGAGGGGCCTACAAAGGTGATACCCGCCGCCTCGCAGGCAGCCACAAGTTCGGGGCGCTCGCTGAGGAATCCGTAGCCCGGATGAATCGCACCAGCTCCTGACGACTTCGCCGCCTCGATGATCTTGTCGACCTGAAGATAACTCTCGCTCGACGGGGTCGGTCCGATGTGCACGGCTTCGTCTGCCTCGCGCACGTGCAGCGCGTCCGCGTCTGCGTCACTGTAGACCGCCACGGTGGACAGACCGAGTTCACGGCAGGTTCGAAACACACGGCATGCGATCTCGCCGCGATTCGCGACGAGCACCTTGTCGAATGGAAAATCATGCGCTGTCATTGGAACGCTCATTCATGGTCGTATCGTCCCCCGACCTCGCGTCGAGTCCCGCATCCGGCGAGGCGCTCGTTAGAGGGGGCGGAAGCGGAGGGGTGTCCGCGAGGGCCTCTTGGGACCCTCCATCCGGCGGCTGCGCGGGGCTCTCGATCGCCGCCTCTTCTACGCCGATCGGGCGCGCCATCGTCGGCGGCGGCGGCTCAGGCCACTCGACATTTTGAGGGGGCGACGCGCACCCGCTCATCCACGCCAGCGGCGCCATCGCCATCAAGCTCGCGAGACAAGTCCTCGTGCGAAGCGGCGACTCAGTCGTCATCGTCGTCGTCGTCGTCGTCATCGTCGTCGTCGACATCGGCGACGTCGTCAATGTTCATCTCCACATCATTCGCGTCGTCCTCGGAGTCTCCCTCGGAGTCCGATTCACCGTCTGCGTCCGCGTCGATCGCCGACTCTTCCACCACGTCAGCCGGGGATTCCTCGCCGACCTCTTTGGGGCTCGCCGCCACATCCTCGTCCTCGTCATCGTCGCCCATGCTGAGCGGAACAGCCTCAAGGAAGGTGTTGTCGTTGCTCGTGGAGCGCAGCTGGGTGCGCTGCTCCTCGATGAAGTCACGCACTACGGTCTCCACGTCCTCTTCGTAACGGACCTTCTCGGCCGCCACTTCACGCAGCGCGGTCACACCTTCTTTGTTCTCGCACTCCACCATCGCGGTGCCGCGCTGCTCACTGAGCGCGCGCGCGCGGCGAGAGGCCAACACGGTGAGGGCAAAACGGTTCGGGACCTTCTCGAGGCAATCTTCGACGGTGACGCGTGCCATGGGCGGCGAGTATGTGCAGGGAGACCTCTCTTGTCCACCCACCCCCCAATCGGCGCAATTCAGCCATCTAAGGGCGTTTTACTCCGTCGGGAGCCGCATCACCTCTCCCTGGCAGGACCAGGAAATGCGAGCCGCGCGTTCAACGCATCCCGCGAGTCCGACCCGACGGCGCCGGCATCGACCCCGGGGCAAAGAAATCCCGCCGCGCGGTCGCGGCACGCCCCGGACGCTACATCTCGACGAGCAGCTGCTGCCCGCGCTCTCGCAGCTCAAGCGAATCTTGGACCCACTTTATAAACCGCTCCGAGACCTCGAGATTAAACTCGAAGGCCTCCGCCAGCTGGAGCAGCGCAGCGCGCTCCCCTTCAACAAGCACGTTGTCTGCCATCGCAGCGCACACCGCTTGGTAATACAAGAAGATGCGCGCCTCTCGATGCTTCACCTCCCGCGCCACCTCCACGAGGCTCGACGGACGCGAGAACTCCTCGCGGACTCGATCTCGCTCCTCGGGGAGCAGCATCATTTGGCCCATGAGTTCCTCGACGAAATGCCTCTCGCTGTCGGACACCTCGTCATCCCGCGACGCCATGATGGCGACGCAGCGTGCGACAGCCACCTGCTCGGTGGGCGTGATTAGTTCTGCGATCGGGAAGTCAAACATGGAGTCGCCGAGAGGATACCCCGGTTGGGGACGAAATCGCTAGCGGGTACCGGTCACCGAGGTACGCCCGCGCCCCGTGGCGCTGCGGCGCGTCTACGCCCCACGGCCCTCACGTGCATCGACACCTGCTCGCGCGCCAGAGCCCCACCAGGCGGAGAAAGCGCAGGGAGCCGTCTCCGAGCGCCTGGAACGGGCGCGCGGGGTTCGGGGTCCCTCCACCACGCCCCACATTTCGCAGAGGCGTACACTCACGGGGCACCGGCTCGTTCGCCACCTCGCCCCGCGACCTAGGAGAACTCCCCTGTCTACGGCCTCCCTCACTCTCGCACTGTTGTGCGGCCTGACTCCCGCAGCGACCACGCCCTCGAGCGCAGCCGGAGCCGCGGAGACTCCACGGCCGCGCGACGACCCCTCGCCTGTCGCCGAGCGCCTTGACGAGACTGTGAACGACCCGCCAACCGCACCGCGCCCTCGACGGACGACGGTCGTCGACTCACCGGCCTCCCGACTGCAGACCCAAGCCGACGCCGACGTGCGCAACGCCGGTACGGTCACCGCGCTCAACCTCGACACCGTCGACGGCGCCATCCCTGCGGACGGCGCCGCCGAGCTCCTCGCCCGGTTCCCCGGCGCCACGGTCCGATCCATCGGGGGGCTCGGCCAATTCTCCGCGGTGTCCATCCGAGGGTCGAGCGCGGAGCAGGTCCAAGTGGTCATCGACGGCGTCCCCCTCAACGACAGCTTCGCGGGACTCACCGATCTCTCCTTGCTCCCGTTGGAGACCGCGGGGAGAATCGAGGTCTACCGCGGCTTCATCCCGCTGAGGTTCGGAGGAGCGGCGCCGGGGGGAGTCGTACAACTCGTGGGACGTCCCATCGACGCCACCCGCACCAGCGCACGTGGCGGGCTAGGCTCATTCGGGGCTCGCCAACTCTCCCTCACCCACGACCACCGTTTCTCCCGCCGGTGGGGCGCCTCCGCACACGTGGGATACGCGGGTGCCGCTGGCGACTTTCCATTTTACAGCACCGCGAACACCCCCAGCATCCCCGAGGACGACAGCCTCGTTCGACGTACCAACAACAGCTACGATCGAGTGGTCGGTCACCTTCGGATCGAGGGGCGGGGTGATCGGTGGCGGTGGACCTTGCGCCAATTTGTGAGCGATCGACGACGAGGAATCGCGGGCCCTGCCACCGCACAGTCCGAGCGCGCCTCGCTGAGGACGACCCAAGCTCGGACCATCTCTCAAGTCAAACACCTCGGGCTCGGGGGCCCCGGCGGCGCCGCGCGTGGCGTCCTCGGCCTCACGCTCCAGCGCAGCCTACTTGAGGACCCGCGGGGCGAGCTCGGCGTTGGGACCGGCGGTCAAGGCAACCTCGGTGTCGACGCCTACGGCTCCCCCCAACTGCGTCTTCCCGCGTGGCGCGGGAGCTTTATCGACGTGCACGGCGCGGTGCGCCTGCAGCGTGTGTCTATCGAGACGATCGATGGAGATGAAATTGTGGAGCGGGTCGGTCACGGACGCCTTTCGGCGCGGGCTGGACTCGGCGTCGAGCAGCACCTGCATGAGGACCGCTGGAGAATCGACGCCGGCGCCACCGCCACGGTCGTGCGCAGCGACATCGCAGAGTCCGCCGCGAACCCGCTCGCGGGGCAGGCCCGCAAATCCACCGACGTCGGGTGGGCACCCCGGCTCGCGATCCGCTGGCGAGGGCATCGAAACCTCGACGTGCGAGGCAGCGTGGGCGGCTACTTCCGCCCACCCACGCTGCTCGAGTTGTTTGGCGACCGAGGCTTCGCTGTGGGCAACTCCGATCTTGAACCAGAGCGCGGGTTCGCCACAGATCTCGGGATCACCTGGACCTCCACCTTCGGCGGGCACGAGCGGTCTTTCGTGCGCGCCCGCGTCGGCGGGTTCCTCAACCTCGGCCAAGACACCATCACCTGGGTCCAGGCGGCCCAGGTCGCGCGCCCCATCAATATCGGCGGGAGCCTCGCCGCCGGCGCAGAGTCGGCGCTGTTTGTCTCAATCCACGACGACGCCCTCACGCTGGACGCAAACTACACCTTTTTAGAGACCGAGAATCGCGGCGGCATCGACGGCCAGTCCGGGAATCCCCTCCCGGGAAGACCCCGACATGAGGCCACCGCGCGAGCGACGACGGGGTGGGAATTCCGCCGGACACACACGCCGCTCGAACCTCGCCTCACCTACACCCTCGACGCCCTCGCGGCCACCTACCTCGACCCCTCCGGTCGGTTCTCACTCCCACCGCGGATCCTCCACGGCGTCTCGATGCAGCTCGACATCGATCGTCGAATGCGCGTGGCCTTCGAAGTCCGCAACCTCGCCAACACGATATCGACCACGTGGACCCCGCCCACCGCCACCGCGACACCACAGGCCGTCCCCATCACCGACTTTATCGGCTACCCGATCCCGGGACGGAGCTTGTGGCTCACGATCGGATTTCATGCGCCGTAGTCGTCGGGGAACGAGAGACCGTGTCCACAGCCGACTTTGGCTTCTACCCCAAGATGCTCACGAGGATGGCCGCGCCCAAGGCGAGCCCCGCCCAAAGCCAACCAGGAGAAACTCCCCCAGGCTGCTCGACCACATGAACCTCCACGTAGAGGTCTCCCGGGGATCCCTCTCGCGTCGCTGCGGCGCCTTGTCCCCGAAGTCGAATCACGCCCCCCGCCGGGAACGACGGAGACAACTGTAGCCGTACTCCCCCGGGCGGGTCCCCCTCTCGAGGCGTCCAGCGCGCCATCCCCTCGGCCGCCTGAAGCTCGCGCGGTAACGCCACAAAGACCCCATCCTTGGCGCCGAGGGCCCTACGCGACACCTCCACCGAGGTGCGGAGGTCCTGTCCGCGAGGTCCAGGCGCCACCTGTTCGAACACGCTGCCAATCTGCTCCACGTAGACAACGTCTCAACTCTCGTCGCTCGGGTCAACGATCATCGCTCCCCCAATTGGACGTGGGCCAAAACTTGGTCACACTCTCCCCGTGAGCCACGAAGTCCAGCGCGTCGCGATCACCGGAGGGACCGGCCTCGTCGGGCGCGCGCTCGTGCGAGCCCACGAAGAGCGCGGGCACATGTGCCAGGTGCTGACCCGGACCCCGAACGCCTCTCCAAGATGGAGTGTGCGCGACGGCGTCCACCCCCGCGAGGCGCTCTCGGGTTTCGACACCGTGGTCCACCTTGCCGGCGAAAATGTAGCAGGCGGGCGCTGGACCCCCGCGCGCAAGGCCAAGATCCGTGATTCGCGGGTGCTAGGGACGCAGCGGATCGTGGAGGCTCTGCGCGCCGCGTCGCCTCGCCCCAAGCTCCTCGTTTGCGCGTCGGCCACAGGATTTTATGGGGACACCCGCGACCGAGAGGTCGACGAGTCCTCGCCCCCCGCTGACGATTTTTTGGGACGCACCTGCGTGGAGTGGGAGGGAGCCGCCGCTGAAGCGCGCGCCCTCGGGGTGCGGGTTGTCTCACTCCGCCTCGGTGTTGTGCTGAGCGACGGTGGCGGCGCGCTCGCCAAGATGCGCCCCTTCTTCAAGGCCGGTATTGGCGGGACCATCGGTCACGGGAGACAACCGTTCCCGTGGGTGCACATCGACGACGTCGTCGGTGCCTATCTGTGGACGCTCGGCAGTGAACTCGACGGCCCCGTCAACGTCGTGGCCCCCACCCCCACCACCAATGCTGGGTTCACCCGCAGCCTCGGCCGTGTTCTGCGGCGCCCGACCTTCCTTCCAGTCCCCGCGCTCGCCCTACGCGTGGCGTTCGGCGAGATGTCGACCACCCTCCTCACAGGCCCGCGCGTCATCCCGCGCGTGCTCCTCGACGCCGGCTACGAATTTAAGCACCCTGATATCGACGGGGCCCTCAACGCCCTGCACGAGCGCGAGTAGCCGCCGAACCGACCTGGTCTTCGACCGCCAAGTCCCGCCGTCCGCTACACCCGGACGCGCGGAGCGAACCGCCCCGCTCGTTGTGCGTGGCGTTCGAGCAGCGGCGTGAGCACGCCGCCGAGGAAGTCGCTCACCTGCGTCGCGGCACGCCCCGTGTACTTGGCCGGGTCGAGGACAGAGTCATCCACATGTGGTCCAAGCTCCGCGTCCGCGCGCATCCGATCCATGAGATCGTTTGGGGCGCCTTCTTGTTTCATACGACCGGCCGCCGCGAGGCTATGCTGGCGGATCTTCTCGTGGAGCTGCTGTCGATCCCCTCCCGCCGCCGCCGCCGCCATCATCACATTCTCCGTGGCCATAAACGGCAGCTCGTCGCGCATATTCTTGGCGATGATCGCCTCGTGAACCACCATCCCTGAGGTCACGTCGACCATGAGATTAAGGATGGCGTCCGTCGCCAAAAAACCCTCGGTCAGCACGAGACGCCGATTCGCGCTGTCATCGAGCGTCCGCTCAAGCCACTGGTTCGCGTGGGTCTCTCGTGGACTCGTTGCGAGGGAATGAACGAATCGCGCCAACGAGCAGATCCGTTCAGACCGCATGGGGTTGCGCTTGTAAGCCATGGCCGAAGACCCGATCTGCTTGGCCTCGAACGGCTCGTCAACCTCCCGCTCGTGGGCGAGCAATCGCATGTCGGACGCAAACTTCGCCGCCGAGCCGCAGATGTCGGCGAGCGCCGCGAGCACCCAGCTATCGATTTTGCGCGTGTAGGTCTGACCACTCACAGCGATGGATTGGGAGAATCCCATCGCGGCGCAGACGCTGGCGTCTAGCGCCCGAACCTTCTCGTCGTCTTCGTCACACAGCGCGAGGAAGGAGGCCTGGGTGCCCGTCGTCCCCTTCACGCCACGAAAGGGGAGCCGTGCGCGAAGCGCCTCGAGCGACTCGAGATCCATCGCGAGGTCTTGGGCCCAAAGACACGCGCGCTTGCCAACCGTGGTGAGCTGCGCCGGTTGGTAGTGTGTGTAGGCTTGGGTCGGAAGGGAGGCCCACTGCGCCGCGAAATCACCGAGCTGCTTCAGCACCGCGTACAGGCGATCCATCAAGAGCTCGAGCCCATCGCGAATCATGACGAGCTCCGCGTTGTCGGTGACGTAGCAGCTGGTCGCGCCGAGGTGGATGATCTTCGCGGCGTCCGCCCCGGCCACCTCTCCGTAATGATGCACGTGGGCCATCACGTCGTGGCGCAGCTTCGCCTCCAATTCGGAGACCCGCCCAAAGTCGATCTCTTCCCGCGTCGCCTCCAGCGCCGCGATCTGAGCCGCGGAAACCGGCAGATGTTGGGAGGCCTCTGCCCGCGCGAGCGCGATCCACAAGTCTCTCCAAAGCAGCGCTCTCCGCCGGTCTGAGAAGTTCTCCAGCATCGCCGCCGTGGCGTAGCGGGACGACAGGGGGCTTTGATATTCTGCGCGGGTTGCAACGTCGCTCATCGGCGCGCAGCATACCTGGGGCCCCTGGAAGAAGGAACCTCATCCCTATGAACCACGCTCGACACCCGCTGCCGGTCCATCCCGACCAAATCCTCGACGAGCTCGCCGCGTACCTGCGGCCACCGGGACAGGGAATTCACGCCTTTAGCACCGGAAAAGAGGCGATTGACGCAGCGACCGCGGCATATCTCGGCGACGCCTGGAACCCGAGCGATTCCTGGCGCGGGCACCTCTCCACGCTGGCGACAACGCCCCCTCCGATCGCGCTCCTCGCGATCCCCTGCGACACGGGCGCGGGGATCGTCCGTGGCGCGGCGTGGGGCCCCGCCGCGATCCGCGAGGGGCTTGGGGCGGCGCCGGTCTTCGACCTCGGCGATGTCTTTTGCATCCCCCACCTGCTCGACGACGAGATGTGCTCCGAGGCTCAACTCACCCGGTCCCGAGCCTCGGTGTACGCCGACGTCCCCGCGGCGCAGCGAGCTACCATGCCGGTCTCTGCCCTGAGCATCGCCACCCGAGTCTACAAGCTGCTCGCGAGACTCTGTCCTAGCACGAAAATCATGCTGCTCGGCGGGGACCACTCCGTCACGTGGCCCGCCATGGACGCGCTGCTCGCCGAAGACCCCGCAGACAACGCGGATGTCGGGATCGTTCACTTCGATGCGCACACCGATCTGCTCCCGGAGCGACTCGGTGTCCCGTACTGCTTCGCGACGTGGGCCTACCACGCCAACGAGCGGCTCGGCCGAGGTGAACGCCTCTTGCAACTGGGGATCCGAGCGTCGGGTCGCGAGCGCGGGCACTGGGAGCCGTCGCTGGGCGTCCGGCAAATCTGGGCGGACGAGGCGCGCGCCATGTCCCCCGAAGCCCTCGCCGAGACCGTGGTCACACACCTGCGCGATCGCGGGCTGCACCGGATCTACGTGAGCAACGACCTCGACGGGACCGACATGCACTGGGCCGCGGCCTGCGGGACGCCCGAACCCGACGGGCTCACTCCCGCACACGTCGAGGCGGTCCTCGGTGCGTTGGAGGGCAAATTTCAGCTTATGGGCGCCGACCTGGTCGAGTTGGCGCCGGGCCTTTCCTTGGATCCGAAGTCCGCTGCCCGTAGCGTGGAGACAGCCGTGCGGTATACGCGCAGTAGTCTCGACCTCCTGGCGGCGGTGCTGGAATAGACTCGGCGCTGGCCGGTTGTACGTGCACATTGGAAAAAGGTTCTCACCGCGACGATTTTGAGCGCACGGCGCTCCCCCACCTCGACAACCTCTACGGCGCCGCCATGCGCTACACGAGGGATCCGGCGATGGCCGAGGATCTCGTGCAAGACACGGTCGTCCGGGCGTTTCGGTTCTGGCACTCGTTCAAGCCGGGGACCTCCATCCGCGCGTGGCTGTTCACCATCCTCCGCAACACGTTTATCAACGGTTACCACCGCCAAAACAAACGCAGCTCGTTCAAGCGACGGGTCCGCGAAGAGATGACAAGCAGCGGCGCGAGCATGGCACTTGGCGGCCTCCGCACCGAACGCCGCGAGATTGACGCCGACTTGGACATGCAGTCCACGAGGGCGCACATCGACGCCGCCCTCGAGACCTTGCCCGACGATTACCGCGTCGCCGTGACCCTCGCGGATATTGACGGCATGTCCTACAAGGAGATCGCGGAGGTCATGGACTGCCCCATCGGCACGGTCATGAGCCGGATCTACCGGGGACGAAAGCGACTCCACGCCCTGCTCTTCGACCACGCGTCGGAGCTTGGCTACGTGGATGCCAATCGAGATCCCAACGTGCGCCCGTCGACGCGAAAGCAAGCAGACGGCGACAAAACTCCACCACTCACCATCGCGGAGCAATCCGACTCCGCGATCAGACTCGACGACTACCGCGAGAAACGAGGCGCGTTATGACCCAAGCACAACAAGAGGACGTCTCCCAATTCCTCCAACCGTTCGTGGACGGTGAGCTCTCCGATGACGAGCGCATGCGCGTGATCGAATCATTGGAGTCTTCCGAATCTTCCGACGCCGCGCGCGCCTACGTACGCACACAGACGGAGGTGCGAGAGCTGCTTCGCTCCCTGCCCCGCACCCCGGCGCCAGCCCGACTACGCGAACAAATTCGTGGCGCGCTGGACGAGGCTGAAGAGGCGCAGCAAGGCAACGTCGTACAGATATCGCGGTGGAGACAACGCGTCGCGAGCGTCTCCATTACGCTGTTGCCCGCCGCCGCGGCCGCAGCGCTCTTGTTCATGTACGTCCGTGGAGAGCCCTCCACAAGCGGCGACCTCGGCGCGAGCGCGCAGCAGTTGGTCGCCGCGCCCGCCCCACAAAAAACCGACCCCGCCTCGCTCCCTTTGGTGCGGGGGACCGTCCGCCCCGCGAAACTCCATCTACCTCAGGGAGTGCAGCTCGTCTCGTCCAACCCGTTGCCCCTCGGCACCGACACCCCGGGCGAATCACTCGAGCTGGTCGACTCCTCCGACGGACAGCGGTTTTTGCTGCGCATTCGACCAGGCGATACGCGGCCCAACAGCGGGAATGAAGTCGTGGTTCACGGCCGGACCTACTGGCGCGTGCCCTCCCCGGGGGGTGGGCAGGTCGTCGAGTTCTTCCACGGCGGTCGAATCGTCACAATTTCGACGCTTGGCAAGCCGTCAGCGGCGACCTCCAACCCCTCCGCCGACACCGACGCCACGTTTCGAAGGTTGTTGGCGATCGCTCAGTCCCTCGAAATTAGGTGAAGCAGCTCGATTCTTCTCGGTTTTTCGATCGTGAGGGGTGGCATGACGGGGGTAGCAGGCGGTAAGGTCTCGTGCCGTGTCTTCCGCGCTAATTATCGACGCCGACGAATCTGCGATTCAATCTATCCGCTCTGTCCTGACGACCTATGGCTTTGACTGCGTCGTCAGTGAGGACGCCGACGAAGCCGTCGCCACAGCCCAGGAGCACGAGGCGTTCTTGATCCTGTTACGTGTGGAATTGCCGAACAACAAGAGCGGTTTCTCCATTTGCAACAAGCTGCGGCGCAACTCGAACACCTCCTCGATCCCGCTGTTCATGTACACCTCGGACGCGCCCGAGGCCACCATCGAACGGCACTCCCAGATCAAGACCAGCGCCAACGAATACCTTCGTTTGCCCCTCGAACGCGAAGCAATGGTCGCGGCGCTTCAAAACCACTTTGATCTTCCGGAGCCGGTGTCCGAGGTCGAAGAGGTCGAAGAGATCGAAGAACTCGAAGAGGTCGAGGAACTCGACGAGCTCGACGAGCTCGACGTGGAGCTTGAAGACCCTGACGACGATGAGGAGAGTCAAGCGGTCGAACTCGATCCTGATCTCGACGCCGAGACCGACGCTGCCTTCGCGGATTTGTTTGACGAAGACGACGCCGAGCCTGAGCCCGAGCCCGAGCCCGAGCCTGAGCCCGAGCCCGAGCCCGAACCCGAACCTGAGCCTGAGCCTGAGCCCGAACCTGAGCCTGAACCTGAGTCCGAACCTGAGCCCGAGCCCGACCCTGAGCCCGAAGTGGAATCGGAGGCACCGAGCACGCCCTCTGCGCGGCGCGAGTTGCTCAATCTTAAGGCCCAAATCGTCAAGAAGGACCGAGAGATTCTCAGCCTCAAAGATGATATCGAGAACCAGCAACGGGCGGTGCTCGATGCGAAGAAGAAGTCTCGCCGTCTCGAGAGCCAGATCAGCGATCTAGAGACCAAAATCCTGGAGTCGGAGAGCCTCATCCTCGAGGCACAAGAATCCCGCGACGCCGCAATCCAAGACAAAGAGACGTCCACCAAGCGTGAGTCGGGGATCAAAACAAGACTCGACGGCGCGGAGAAAAAACTCGCCGACGCACGCTCCGATATGGACGCCGCCGCCAAGGTCGCCGAGGCGACCTCCCGAGAACTCGCAGCGAAGCTTGAGGAGCTTGAGCACAAGCTCTCTGCGGCCCAAGGGACGATTGAGGAGTTGACACAGGCCAACGCGGCGCAGCAAGACGAGAACGCGTCGCTCTCGGAGCAACTGCGCTCCTCCACGACGACGTACGAGGCTAGCTCAACGAAGATTCAAGAACTGCAAGCAGAGCTTGAAGCAGAGCGCGCCACCCTCGCGACCGAGTTGGACGCCGCAGAGAAAAAACTCAACGAGACAGTGGTTCAGTTGACCGAGACGCACGCAGACAGCGAGCGAGAATCCATCCAGCGCGCGCTCGCAGAGGCCAAGGAAGAATTTGCGAAGAGCGAGGCCGCCAATCTCTCCACCATCGACGAGCTTCGGGCGCAGAGCGCAGAGCAGCTTTCCAGCGCACACGAGGCGCGGGACGCCGCGATGGAGGAGCTGAAGGCCAAGCACACCGCTGCCATGGAGGAGCTGAAGGCCACACACAGCCAAGAGCTCTCCTCTGCGCGGGAGGCCCAGGAGAGCGCCGAAGCCGCGGCGAACGCGAAACTCGCAGAGAGCCAGGGCAAGTGCGAAGAACTCGAAGATGAGCGAGACCTGGCCAAAACAGAGGCGCGAGCCGCCGTGCGGCAGCTAGAGGATTCAGAGATCGAGCGTGCTGAGATCGAGACGCGCGAGAAGGCGCTCACCCGGCAGTTGACCGCTCGCGAAGAGGCCCTGACCCGGGCCCAGCAGGCCATCGCGGTCGCCTTCAAGGTCCTTGATTCGTGAGCGTCAACGTCTACGGCGACACCTCGAATCTCAAGGCATCGCAGGCGCGGTCGCTCGATAAATTTGCCGCGCGACAGCTGTCGCCCGAGCAGATTGTCGGACCGACTCTCGCCAAGGATCTCTTGACCCTGTCTCGAGAGCTCAACCGACAACTCGGACTCTTCATCGATCGCCGGGGACGCGTCGAGCGAGTCATCGTCGGCGACGCGCACGCCCTCGAACTGCCGGAGTTCACCCGGGTCCGGGGCGCGGACGGCCGTCTTCGAGGTGTCCGGCTCCTTTTGACTCATCTGCTTCCCGAGGCGCTCAACCGTGAGGAACTGGCCGACCTCGCCAAGCTCCGCCTCGACTGCATCGCCGCCATCCATGACGGACCCTCAGGTATCCAAGTCGACCTCGCAATGCTCGGTCCGAGTACGAAGGGCGACGCCTTCACGGTCCGCACGTGGCCCCGCGCGCCCTTGGCAATCCTTAACCGTCTTGAGGATCCGAGGATCGCGAGGGACGGGCTCCCCGTCCCCCTCGACCTCCACATTCGTGAGGCCGAGACCGCCTTGGTGGCCGCGACGACCACCGCGAGAGAAGAGCGCTCTGGAACTCGGGCGCTGGCGCTGATGGTTCACCGTGGTGGTCCAGAAACCGACACCCGCGCAGCCGAGCTGAAAGAACTTTGCCGCACCTCCGGCGTACACCTCCTTGAGATCGTAAAACAGCGCCGCCAGAGGGCGGACTCACGCACCTACTTTGGGAAGGGGAAACTACGGGAGGTCTTGATCTACGCGCTCGAGCAAGACGCCGAGGTGCTTATCTGTGACACGGACCTGAGCCCGTCTCAGGCCAAAGAGATCGCTGCCCAGACCGATCTGAAGGTGATCGACCGGACCATGCTGATCCTGGACATCTTCGCGCAGCACGCCCAAAGCTCCGACGGGAAGCTGCAAGTCGAGCTCGCGCAGCTTCGCTACCGGCTGCCTCGCATGGTCGGGCGCGGCACCATGATGTCTCGCCTCGCGGGCGGAATCGGAGGACGCGGGCCCGGCGAGTCCAAGCTTGAGATCGATCGACGACGCGCGCAGTCTCGAATCACCGAACTTGAGCGTCGCCTCGCGAACATGCAAAAGCGCCGGAACCAGCGTCGCGCGCAGCGTCGACGCGCGAATGTCCCGGTGGTCGCCATCGTCGGTTATACGAATGCTGGAAAGTCGACGCTGCTTAACACAGTCACGCAGTCGGAAGTGCGAGCTGAGAACCTGCTGTTTGCGACGCTTGATCCCACCGTCCGCCGGGTTCGTTTTCCACGAGAGCGAGAGATCGTGATGCTCGACACGGTCGGATTTATCCGGGAACTCCCCCCCGCCCTCATGCAGGCGTTCGGCGCGACGCTCGAAGAGGTGAGCGGCGCAGACCTGCTGCTTCACGTGGTCGATCTGACGGACCCGGATCAAACCAGCCAAATTCAAACCGTCGAACACATCTTGGAAGAGCTCGACGCGGCGGACATTCCGCGATTCATCGTTTTCAACAAATGCGACGCGCTCGGGGACGCCACGCGGTCTCGCGACACCTCCGCCTTGGGCGCCACCCCGCCCGACGCGAAGGGCCTGCGTCGATTTTTTATCAGCGCGGTCGACCGTCGGAGCACGCGCGAGCTCATGGAGGCCATTGAGGCTCAGATCTGGGGACCCGCAGTGCGAGGGCGCGTGCGCTCATCGACGCTTGATCTCCCAGGCGGAGAGCCGCCCGAATCGCCGAGCCCCCCCAATGACGGTGAGAGTCCGCAGGGGGCTCCTCCCTCCGGCGACGCGCCGATTTGAGAGTCCGCGAGGTTTCCCTAGCTCGCGCCGAGCCACCTCATCAGCCACAGCGCGAGGCCACCGGCGACGCCGAGCAATGCAGCGGGCGCCAAGACCATGGCCCACCGACGCTTGCGCCCACTGGCCGTTGATCCCCCAAGCCAGGCGATCGTCTGGATGAGCAAGACGGAAGCGAGCACACTGATGAGGAGCGCCACAGCCTAGTCTACCCTGACGAGACTTGGACGGCCACGGGCATCCACGCTACAAGGGCAGCGTGACGCCGTCTCTCCCCGCCCCAGGCCTCGACATGGCCTCCGCGATCGTGCTGGGCATCGTCCAAGGGATCGCCGAGTTCCTCCCGATCTCATCTTCAGGACACCTCGCGCTCGGCCAAGCGCTGCTGGACGTGGACCCGGCGGTGGGAGGGCTCAAGCTCAATGTGTTGCTCCACGCGGGCACGCTCTTGGCCGTTCTCGTCGTCTTTCGGCGCGACCTCTGGGCGTTGCTCGTGGCCCTCGCGCCCGGGTCCAACGCTCCCAATGCGCGGCGCCGCGTGGTGGCCATCATCGCCGGTTCCACGCCGCTCGTGCTCGCGCTCATCCCAGCAGTCGAACGCACCGTTCTTCGACTTGAACAGTCCACCACCGCCGTGGGGATCGCGCTGTTGTTCACCGCTGCGATGCTGGGGTTCAGTCACCGCGCCGCGCCGCCGGACGACGACCCTGAACGTGCACCTACCGTAAAACAGGCCGTGCTCATCGGGCTCGCCCAGGTCGTCGCCATCGTCCCTGGAATCTCCCGCAGCGGGTCCACCATCGCTGCCGCGCTCGGGCTCGGCATGGGTCGCGACCGCGCCGCTCGATTTTCTTTTTTGCTCAGCGTGCCGGCAGTGGGCGCCGCTACCCTGAAGACGGGGATAGAATTTTTCGCGTCGTCTCCTGAGACTGGCGGAGACCTGCGACCCTACGCGGCAGGATTTTTCGTTAGTTTCGTCGTCGGTCTCGCCTCGCTCACGGGGCTGCTTCGGCTCATTCGCCGCTTCGGAATGCTGCCGTTTGTCCCCTATCTCATGATCGTCGGATTGCTTTCCCTTTTGATGACGCGGTAGCCTCGTTCTTCATGGAAGCCACGACCACAAACACCCTAGCGATCATCATGGCCGGGGGCGCAGGGACTCGGCTGTGGCCCGCGTCGGTTGCGGCTCGCCCCAAGCACATCATCCCTGGACTCGGGGCGAGGGGCGCCTCGCTGCTGCAAGCCACCCTCGACCGGATCGAGCCACTCATTCCGGTCTCCAACGTGCGCATCGTGACCACCGAGGACCAGCTCGACACGCTCCAAGCGGCGATCCCCTCCCTCCGTCGCGAGCAGATGATCGTGGAGCCGGAAGGAAAAAATACGGCTCCGTGTATCGCGCTTGTCGCCGCCACGCTTGAAGCAACGATCCCCCCCGACACCACCGTGTGCATTCTCCCTGCGGATCACGCCGTGGACGATGCGACGTCCTTCCTTCGTTCACTGGGTGCCGCATGCGACGTCGCACGACGAAGAGACACCATCTGCACCCTGGGCATCCGCCCCACGGGACCGAGCACTGGTTATGGATATATGCAGCATGGGGAGACACCCTTGACCGACGCAGAGGACACGCGTGCACCGACGGCGTTCGACGTGCTCCGTTTCACCGAGAAACCCGACGCCGCCACCGCCTCACGCTTCTTGTCCGAAGGCAACTACGTGTGGAACGCGGGGATCTTTGTCAGCACGCTCGGACGATTATGCCGAGATCTCGCCCATCATTGCACCTCCACCTTCGCGCCGCTGCGGACCGCCATCGCGGGCGCCGGCACGCCCGACGAGCGACGAAGTTCCGTCGCCATGGCCTACGCTGAGCTCACCCCCACCCCCATCGATATCGCGCTCATGGAGAAACTCGATGATCTGTGCGTCGTCGATTGCGACGCGGGCTGGAGCGACCTGGGCTCGTGGTCCTCCGTGGCCGCGCATCTCAAGGGCGACGCTTCGAATTCTGCTCAGACTACGGGCCTCGACGCGCGCACGACCATCGAGGACAGCGAGGGCTGCCTCGTGTGGAATGAGGGGGCGAAGGTGGGCGTGCTTGGCCTGAATAACGTGGCGGTGATCGTCGCCAATGGCCGGGTCTTGGTGTGTCCCCTTGACCGCGCCGAAGAGATCAAAAAGCTCGTCCGCCTCACCGAACAAAAGGCCTGACGCGCGTTGCTGCCCGCGCGGACGGACCCCTTATGGGATCCCCGGAAAGTTCTCCACGAACTTAATTTTTAGGTCCGGGAAGTTCTGGACGAACTGAATCTTCACGTCCGGAAAGTTCTCGACCATCTTCCATTTTCCGCACTTGTCAGGAAAGTTGCTCACGGTCTGCACCTTGAGATCCGGGAAGTGCTCGACCACCTTCACCTTGAGATCGGGAAAGTTCTCGACCACCTTGATCTTCCCGTGCAGCTTAAACCCATTCAAGGTGCAATCGGGCGAGACCGTGTCCGACAGCGCGCTCGACGACGAGGGCACGAAGCATGCGCCCAGCGCACCGAGGAGCGCCAATGTACGAGCATGCTGGAGAACGTCGACCATTACTTCACCCTAGCACCCCGGCGAGGCCGGACGGTGCCTAAGACGAAGGACGCGCGCTGGTCGTGCGATATTCGATAAAATTCGCGTGTTCGGGGACATGCACCACCCGCTGAACGAAGATGCCCGGGAGATGAACATGGTCAGGATCGAGCGCCCCCGCGGGCACAAGCTCATCCACCTCAGCGATCGTCACACGACCTGCCATGGCGGCGAGCGGGTTGAAATTCTGCGAGGTTCGATAGAACTGAAGGTTGCCAAACACATCTCCCTTGGCCGCCCGAACGATGGCGAAGTCAGGTTTGAGGGCGGTCTCCAACACGCACGGCCGCCCCCCAAGTTCACGCACCTCCTTGCCCTCCGCGACCTTCGTTCCCGCTCCGGTGGGGGTGAAGAACGCCTCGATCCCGGCGCCACCGGCACGCAGCCGCTCGGCCAGGGTCCCTTGGGGGTTGAGCTCCACCTCTACCTCCCCCGCCAGCATCTGCGCCTCGAGGTCCGGGTTGCCGCCGACGAAGCTGCAGATGACGCGCGCCACCTGCCGCTGCTGGAGCAGGATCGCGAGCCCGCGGCCTTGATTTCCGCAGTTGTTGGACATGATCGTAAGCCTCTTCGCAGCCGAGGCAGCGACCGCCGCGATGCAGGCCTCCGGGTTGCCGCAAAGACCGAATCCCCCGACCGCGATGCTCGCGCCATCCGACAGGTCTTCAAGGGCGAACGCCGCGCTCTCACGAACTTTAGGACCGTCGAGTTGCTGGATGGACGTCGACACCTGCGTAGCCTGCCGCCGGGCGACTCACTCGGTCAACCCCCGCTTGAGTCGCTATTGCCGTCTTCCTCCCCGCCTCTCGGTGTGGCGTCGCACCATTTTGTCCGCATAATCCGCCGATTTACGGAGTTCGTCGGCGTCTCTTGCCCTCCAAACACCCCACTGGTACACGGAGGACGTGCGAACTCAAGGCTTAAATCTCTCTTTGCTGCTCACACTCGCTGTGACGATGACTGCTCCCCTCGCCGGTTGCCAAACCAGTGACGAAGGCGATGACTCCGGTGACAACTCCACCACTGGTGGCGACGACGGCGGATTCGATTTCGATGTCTGCGCGGCGCTGCCAGCCAGTATGAAGTGCGTCGAGGCCACCACTTTTACGATGGGCTCTGATCTTTACCCCAACGAGACCCTCCCGATTCGAGAGGTGACCCTCGACCCCTACTGGATCGACACCTTCGAGACCTCCGCGGACGAGTATCGTGAGTGCGTCAACGCCGGGGACTGCACGGCACCGACCGGTACCGACTGCTCCTACGATGATCCTGACCGAGGGACCCACCCCGTCAACTGCGTGACATTTCCTCAAGCAGAATCCTACTGCGCGTTCCGTGGCAAGCGCCTCTTGACCGAGGCCGAGTGGGAGAACGCTGCCGGCGCCGACGGTGCGCGTTTGTATCCGTGGGGTGACGAGCCTCCCACCCAGATGTGCATGAAGGTCATCTGGCGCACAGACGCGGGCAACGGCTGCGGCGTCGGCACGCAGCCCGTCGACATCGCGATCACGGCGGGCGAGTCCCCCTACGGTGTGCGGAACATGGCCGGCCACGTGCGCGAGTGGGTCGCGGACTGGTACGTGGACGGCTACGACGCCTCCGCGACCACAAACCCGACTGGCCCCGCCGAGGGTGAGCTGCGGGTGATCCGCGGCGGTTCCCTCGCGAGCAACACCGGCGAGAAGCTGCGTATCAACAAGCGCGAACGCCTCTACCCCGACAGCAACAGCAACAGCGTCGGGATCCGTTGCGCGCAGACCCCCGTGCCCCCGATGTAATGAGGACACGCGCCAACGAACGGCTTCGAGGCCCCTCCAAGGAGGGGCCTTCGTCGTTTCTCGCGCCTGTAGATTAGGGAGTAAGGCCGCGCCGCCCTACGTCGATGCGGGGAGCTTTCCCACCGCCTCAAGCAACCGGTGATGATCGCTGCGACGCCACGCGCCGCGCGATTGAGCGAGCCCCACAAACCACCCGTTGCGCCATCGAAACTCCTTCACCGCGCCTCGGTAGTCGGCGATTGAGCGCGAATACCCGGCGAGTGAATCCAGCATAGTCGACACGTTCACCTCGATCTCAAGGGCGTCTGCCCCCAGCGCGATCAACTCTGCGGCGAGGCGCGTGAACGTCGAAGCGTGCTCTTCGACCACCTCCCCCACCGACGCATCGCAAGCCTCGCACAGCAACCCAAAGGCGCTGTTCCACACCAGCTTCTCCAGCTCGATCTCGCGGAAGTGACGCTCGGACACCACGCGCGCGTCGAGACTCATCGATTCGAGCCACCTCACCATCGCCTCCGCATGGGGACCCACGAAGGGGCTGAGGCCACCGACCTCCGGCGTCGCCCCAGCCGACGCGACGGCAAAAAAGAGCAGGCCTCGGGTGAGGGGGATCCCTCCCCGCTCCGCGAGCCACGGCCGCAGCATGCCATTTTGAATCAGCACGACATCGCGACGCCGGGCCTCTGGCACGCGGTCCAACACGCCGTCGAGGTCGTCGTTACGTGTGGTGACCACGATTGGATCGTCGCTGGTCGCGAGCGCACGCCAATCGTCTCCCCGAAGAAGCACAGTGCATGGAGTGGGCGAGCGCTGCTCCAGCGCCCCGCCAATGCGACCTTTGCCGATGACGAACATGAGGCATGGTCACCCGTGGACCCGCCACGATCAAGGACGGTCAACGACCCGCGGCTGTACCGAGCCCCGACGCATCTATTGCCTCCTCAAGTCGGCCCAACACTTCTCGCGCGCCGTCGCCACCGAGACACAGTGGCGGGCAGATGAAGACGGTGTCATCTCGACTTGGGATGTACAGGTCTCGCGCCCACCCCTGCCTAACGAGTTCGGCGGCGGGCCGATCGAGGACCACACCGAGCATCATCCCGCGGCCGAGGACTCGCACGATCCCTGGATAACGACCGGCGATGTCTTCAAGCCCTGACCGCAGCGTGGCACCCACCTGCGCCGCCAAGGGCACCAACCCGTCGGCCTCGATGGCCTCGATGCTGCCCACCGCGGCCGCACAACTCACGGGGTGGGCGTAGTGCGTGAGTCCGCACCAGAGCTTGTGGTCATCGAAATGCGACGCGATGCGCTCGTTGACGACGACCCCCGCCAGCGGCGCGTAGCCCGAGGTCAGCCCCTTGCCCACAGTCATCATGTCGGGGCGGACGCCCCAGTGATCCACCGCGAACCATCTCCCCGTGCGGCCGAACCCCGAAAAAATCTCGTCGTCGATGAGCAGGATGTCATGCGCGTCGCACCGCGCTCGAACACCGGGCCAGAAATCGGCGGGAGGATCTTGCATGCCGTTGGTGCCGGTGAATCCCTCAAGTAGAACGGCGGCCACCGAGTCTGCGCCCTCACGCTCGAGCAGCGCGTCAAAGCTCGCGAGCCAGGCCGACGCTGCGCCCGCGGCTACCGCCGGGTGCGGGAAGGGATCGTCGATCAGATAGGGTTCGTGGAGGTCGCGCTCAAAGGGCGCGCGGCGAGGGTCTCCGGAGACACCGAGGACCGCCAAGCTGGCGCCGTGGTAGCTGTGTCGCCGCGCGAGGATCTTGCTTCGTCCCGTGACCAAGCGAGCGATCTTAATGGCGTTCTCCACCGCTTCGCTCCCGCCGCAGGTGAGGAACGACTTTACGAGCCCGGTCTTGGCGGCCAACAGTTCCCCCAAGGTCGCGCGGATCTCCAGCACGGCGTTGGGCGCACACGCGGGGAGCGTATTGATCTGCTCGATCATGCGGGACTTTATGTGCGGATGCTGGTGACCGGCGTTGACGTTGTAGACCTGACTCTCGAGGTCCCAGATCCAGCGACCATCGTCGAGTTGAAAGCGCGCGCCATCCGCCTGGGTCACCTGCAATCCGCGCGAGGACCCCTGGGCGGTCCACGTAAAAAAGAGCCCCTGGGCTTGTCGGTCTCGGAGGGATGAAGTGGTCATGGAGAAACGTCCAAACGTTGGGTTACGCGCACCCCGTCAAGGGTCGCGGAGACAGACAGTGTCCGCGCCTCACATTGTGCGACGAATTGTACCGAAGGACCAAGTCGCTCATGATCGGCGTCTTCGGGGCCCGCGTCCCCGGTCGCGCCGTGGGTGCGGTCAAGCTCGGTTAAGAACTCAAAGAGCGCCTCCGGCTCCTCGGGTCGCCGCTGTACATAAATAGACGAGGCGAGTTCCATGCGGCGAAGCGATCGGGGGTGAATGGGTGCGCGCTCCTTGCTGCGGAACCCCACGTCGAAGAAGTGGTCCGTATGCACGTGCGCCGCCTTCGCCCCTCGCCGAGTCACCGCGAGCCGCTCGGGGGAGCTCTCCATGCCAAGGCTCTCGGCGCCGTCCGACACCAGCCAATAGCGACCACCGCGACGTATGCTCCCGCTCAATATGTCCCGGGCGCGGCGCACTCCCTCCCCGGAAAGCACCCTGCGCAGCAAGACCGGCCAGGCTTCACCCCGAGGATCGCTCGTACACCAGCGCGGATGGGCAGGGATGATCGCGAGTCCAAGGTCATTGACACCCACCCAACCGAGCCCGCCAGGGCCACGAAGCAACGCCACGCGGCGCCCCTCTTCTTCGTGGGTTGTTAGAGTGACAGCCCATCCAAGCACCCCGCCGAGCACGGCGCCGGCCATCACGACCCCTCCGGATCCGCTCGCGTGAATTGCCGTAGACGTGCCCAGCATCGCGCCATCCGTCGCTGCCTCTCCCAGCGGGCTGTCGCCGAGAAGATTGAGCTGGGCCACCACGGCGAGGGGGATCTGTGCTCCCTGAGCGATTCCCGTGAGTTCGGCGTATGTGTCAGGGTATCGGCCCCTCAAAGCGTCCACAAAGGCCTGACAGCACGCGACCTGGGCGGACTGGACGGACGCCTCAGTCGAGGCCGAGATCGCCTCGAGACGCGCGGCCGCCTCGTGCAGCGCCCGCGACTGCGCCTCGCCGAGGGCCTCCCCCCGAGCCTGCGGCGTCGCGCGGCCGAGGTCCATCACCTGAAGTGCGGGCACGTAGCGCTTCCCCTCACAACAAGGACAAGGCCGCCCGCATAAGCGCGGGGCGAACGTGGGTGTCAATGTCCTCGGCGGTGATGTCGAGGGGCGGACACAAGGTCCACACCGTCGGGAGCCCACGCTTGGCGCTGATGCCCTCCTTGGCCAACGCCTCTCCGAACGCGTCGCTCTGCTGATCGTGGAGCGCGATGGTTCGGTACAATCCTCGACCGCCGGCGCACCCTCCGAGTCGCTTCGCGACCTCTTCCACCAACGAGTCGAGGGCGGCGATGGCCGGGCCCAGGTCAAGACGCCACGCGGCGCGCAACGCCTCATGGGTTCGAATTACGCAGAGCTCATCGCCATCCCATGTGGAGATCAAGGTGAGCGGCTTGTCGACCCAGTACTTGTCGCCCACAAAGACGTGACCAAGCTGGCCGCCCGCGCTCCACAGCACCATGTCGGGCACCACCTCAGAGGGGAGCCCGTCCACACCCCACGCCCCTGCGCCCGAGCGGTACATGCCCGAGGCCGTCTCCACCAGGACCAAGGGCACGTCCAAGCGCGCGCACGCCTCGGCCACCGCCACGGCCCCCTCTCCCTCGAGCGCTACGCCTGAGCGCTCGCCTACGACCTCAAGGACGAGCCCGTACAGCGCCTCCGCGCCGTGCTCCGCAACCAGCGCCTCGAGAGCATCCACCGTCGGCTGGTGCCCTCCCACCCCACACGGATGTGGAATGGTGGGCCACTCGAACAGCGGGACGTTTGCGTCGAAGCCGCGCGGGTCGGAGATGGAGCGCGCCGCCGCCGTAATATTGCCGACAAAGCCCCCCTCCACGCCGATCGCGAGGCGAGCGTGGGGACGATTCACGCGGAGACATCTCAGCCCCTTGTCTACCGTCTCGTCTCGACTGCTCGTGAAGTACAAGTGCCCCGTGCCGCGCGGCATGATCTGCCTGAGATGCTCCACGTAGTGCACGATGTCCGGGGTCGTCCAATTGGAGAGGTTCAAGCGCGTGCAGGTGGGCCCCACCAACTCACGGGTCGCCATGCCGCTGGGCGTGGGACCCAGGGGAGATTGCAGTCCATCGGCCAAGTTGAGGGGATCGGGGGCGCCCATCGGTGCCTCGGGCGCGAGCAACGGAATCCGATAGTAATCGGCCTGAGCGTCTCCCTCGTATTGATGCTCCAAGCGTTTGAACAAAAACGCCCCGAGAGAATTGTTGAGTGCCGCCATTGCGGCGGTGGCCCCTACCCGGTTGCGCCCCGTGACGTAGCTGTAGCCGTTTTGGCGGGCCCACTCAAGCTGTGCGGACTTGAGCGCCAAGCCCACGCCGCGTCCACGCGCGCGCGTCGACACGGTCACGTCGATGCTGTACAGCGTGTCCTTTCGGCCCACCCGGTCGTCATCCTTGGGGCCGTCCTTATGGAGGTTGTGCTCGACGGGACTGGCGAAACAAAACCCGAGGACCTCACCGGACTCTCCATCCGTCGCCACCAACCCCACGCCGAGGTCAGTGTGGGTACGCAGTTCTTGCTCATCGTCAACTCGCGCCGGCTCATAGACCTCGTACTCGATGGCCATAATCTTCTCCCAGTCCGCGGGCACCACCTCACGAATCTCGATGCCTTCGGGGGAGGCTGGCATCGCGCGTCCCTCCGCCTTCCACGTCGTGGCGTCGGCGTCGGTGAGGAGTCCAAGCGCCGTGTCGATGCGGGCGAAAAGATCGTCGAGGACCGCCTCATCAAAGGTCGCGTTGAGGCGGAATCGAATGGTCCGCGCGCCGGCCTGATAGGTCATGAACCCTCGCTGGAATCGCTGGGCGATGAAGGCTTTTTGGAGGTCCCCGTCGGGGAGGTCGAACGCGAAGGTGGTCCCCGCCGCGCGCGCACCAGAGACCAAGTCGGGATGCGCGGCCTGGAGTTTCTCCAGCCTTGGGGCGATCGCCTCCGCGAGGTGGTCTTGCTCTCCCGCCGTCTCCAGTTGGATCAAGCCCCGCAACGCTGACGCGACACACACGGGGGTGGGTTCGGGGTCAGGCCACCGGGAGATCACGATACCGAGTCCGGATTTTTTCGCGGAGGTGAGCATGTCGGGCGCATGCGCGGGGTCGTCCCCGAGCCCGAGCCTATTCCACCAAAAGAATGAGCCCCCGGTGCCAAAGCCCGTCTGGACCTCGTCTGCGATGAGGGGGATGCCGTGGGCGCGGGTCAACTCGCGGACGCCCAATACAAACTCGCGCGTCAGGTGCACGTCGCCCCCCTCCGCCATCATCGGCTCCAGGATCGCGGCGTAGATTTCCTCGCCCGAAGACTTGAGCAGCGCCTCAAGCGCGTCGAGATTCGTGGGACAAAAAATTGACTCGAAGCCCTCAAGCTCGAAGGGGCCGCGCTTCACTTTGTTCCACGTGGCCATCAACGAGATATGCGTTCGTCCGTGGAAGCCGCTCTCGAACGCGAGGACGCGGCGTTTCACGCCGGTCGCATCGGTGCGCAACCTCGCGATGCGAAACGCCTTCTCGTTGGCCTCCGCGCCCCCCGCCGCCGTGAAGCACACGTGAGATAACCCCGCGGGCGCGCGCTCAAGCAGCGCTGCCGCGTAGTCGGCGAGCACAGGGTTTGTCGCGCCCACAGTGGTGTCTGGGTTGGACCACAAGGCGGCCCCAAAACGACCGTCGTAAAGATCCCGCACCATCTTGGGGTGACGCGCTCCGTGGGTCACCGTAGCGATCTGCGAACAGGCGTCTAGCAGCACCATCGGGTCGTCGTCCACGGACACCAGGTGCGGCCCGTAGCTACGACGAGTATCGATCACCTGGGGTTTTTTCTCGCGCGCGACGACGCCACCCTCGTACAGGCGCTCGAGCCAGCGCTCCGATTGTGGCAAGGCGCCGCCTTGAGGTAGCCGCACCCCCCGCGTGTGCACGCGCTGCGGCGCACCGGGCGCGGGCAGTTCCGTACGCTGCACCTCCTCTAGCGTGGCGAGATCCCCGGTAGTGCCATTCGAAGTCACGTCCCTCATGCGGCGCAGTCTACTGGGTTGGGCCGCCCATTCATGCGCGGAGATTGCCTCAATCGACCGCGCCCAACACCAGGGGGATCTTGGCCTCCCCGGCGCAATTTAGGCATCCTCGCAGGCCGGCGCGCACGAGCCGCCAATGAGGTCGATCCCGCTGCCGGCCCGCGATACCCTGGGGCGTGTCTCGCTTTGACCTCAAAGCCTCGTTTTTCGGAGGGCCGGGCTTCACCCTCTACCACGCGTGGGGGCGAAACAGCGAGATGCCCCTCACGCCCCATTTTCACGACGAATACCTGATTTGCGCGCAGCTCCAGGGCGCCGAGACCTTTGAGATCTCGGGCAAGCTGCAGAGCTTCGAAGCGGGGGATCTCGTGCTGATTAACCCTCAGCAGGTCCACACGGGCAACGCCGAGGGCAACGACGACCTCGAGTATCTCAGCCTCTACGTCGACGCCGGCTACGTTCGACGCCTCGCCGAGAAGCTCGAGGCCCCTTGTGAGAGTCCGGAGTTTACGGTCATCCGTGCGGAGGACCAGTGGCCGCTCATCGAAGACATCCGTCGGCTGCTCGACCACGCCCGGCGGATCCTCGAGGAGCCGCAACAGGACGGCTCCCTCGCGGAGTTGGGCGCGATCCTTGAGGGGGTCGTGACCACCACGCTCGAGCAATTCTCGAACCTGCGCCAGCCGATGCTGCGGTCGACCAACCGCGTAGGCCACCGAAAAATCGCCAAGGCGATGGAGCATATTCGAGGACTCGATGACCATGTCAACCCGACCTCGTTGAGCCTCGACGCGCTGGCGGAGATCGCCGGCCTGAGCAAATATCACTTCTTGCGTCAGTTCTCGCAGACCGTCGGAATCACCCCGGGCGCATATCTGAGGACGCTGCGCTTGTGCCACGCGGCGCGCAAGCTTCGCACCACCGACCAACCCATCCTCGATGTCGCGTTGTCCGTGGGCTTCGCCGACCACCCGTCCTTCTCGCGGGCCTTCGCGCGCCACATGGGCATGACGCCGAGCGAATACCAAAAACTCGGCCCCCTCTAGCGAGCCGCGGCCGCACTCCTTCTCCTTTCCAGTGGGCGGGGGCCGCGCCTACCCGTTTGGGGGTCTCGTTCCTTGCGTGAGCCCAACACCGCCAGGATCCAGATGCACGCCCACCGAGGGGCAGCGCGACTCCTCGCACCGCGTTGGATCCGGCGTTCCGGTGTGCCCACGGGCGATCGCTGACATACTTGTCTCGTGTCCTGGATCGTCGCCTTGCTGCTCGCCATCTACGGGGTGGTGCGCGTGATTCTTCGCGTGCGCGGAGAGCTTCGGTATCGCGCCGCGTCGCTCATGACGGACGCGCCGCGACCCGAGCTCACCGCACCGGCCGAGCTCGGAGCCCCGTTCGCGGCGCTCTTCGACGCGACCAAGTCCCTCTCCGGCACGCTTCATCACGCCACCCAGGTGCTTGAGAGGGTCCTCATGACCGACCCAGACGCCCCGCTCGGGGAGATCAGAGACGAGCGATACCGCCGGCAGGTTCTGGAGTCGTGGAACGCGCTGAGTCGATGGCGCCGGGGCTACGACAGCCTTGAGGAATCCCATATCGCCTACCTTGAGCAACACGGGGAGGATGGCAGACCCCTCGTGAGCGTCATGGAGCATCTGCGTGACCCGGTCCACCGAGCACGTCGTTCCCGTCCATTGGAGGCCTTCCCTATCGAAGAGGTACGCAGCGTGTTTGAGCGGCTGCGCTTCACCCTTCAGCACAGCGATCGTCTTTGCGAAGGGCTCATCACCGCCGCCCACGACCCGTACCGCGGGGTGGTCACCAAAGAGCTGGGCGCCACCTCCCGCTAGGACCGAAATCCCCTAGGAGACACCCCTACCGAGGCGTCGCCGTAGCGTCGAGACCCGAGGGTCCCGCAACACCACGAGCACCACGAAGTACACCCCGCCCGATGTCGCGAGGGTGACGGCGAGCGCGAGCCCCAGGCTCCAAAGTCGAGCGAGCGTATCGTCGACACGGACCCATGGCGCGAAGACTCGCCACATCAGCACCGCCGTCCCCGCCATCGCGAACGAGGCGACCGCGACCCGGAGCACCTCGCCGACACGCGCCCCGGTCGGCCCGAGGGCCCCCACCTCCGTCCGCAGGAACCATCGCAGCACGGCCACATTCGCGAAGGCCCCTAGCGAAGTGCCGAGCGCGAGCCCCGGCGCGCCCAGGGTCCGGTACGTCCAGGCGTTGAAGACCAGATTTACAGTCACCCCTGAGATGGACGCCGCCAAAGGGATGCGGGGTCGGTTCACGCTGTAGAAGACGGGCGCGAGCACCTTCACCATCCCGTAGGGCAGAAGCCCGATTGCGTAGGCCTGCATCACCCGCGCCGTCGCCTGCGTATCCGCGGGACCGAAGGCCCCGCGCTCAAACAACAGACTCACCACCGGCGAGGCCAATACCACCATGATCACGACGCTGCCCGCGAGAAACAGCCAGACGCCTCCGAGCGCCTCACGGGTCGCTGCCAGCAATCCTGCGTCGTCTCCCGCCGCCGCTCTCTCCGCCACATTGGTCGTGGTGACCGTGGCCAGCGCCACTGAGAACACGCCGATCGGCAAGAAGAAAACTCGGAACGCGTAGCTCAGCTGCGCGACAGGACCATCACCGAGACTCGCCGCAAACTGCGTGTTGACGAACACATTGATCTGCACGGCAGCCAAGCCGAGCACCGCGGGCGCCATCAGCCGAGCCACCTGGCGCACGCCCGGATGAGAGAGCACGCCACGCAGACGAGGCCACGGCCGATATCCGAGCCGCCACAACGAGGGCACCTGGATTATCGCTTGGGCCAGCCCTGCCAACGTCGCGCCCAGGCTCCACCACCGAATCGAAGCGTCCGCTCCCTGTCCAGACACCACCAGCACGACGCCGACGCCGATGCTCACAGCGTTGAACGCGAGCGGCGCCAGCGCGGGCGGCATGAATCGCCGTTGGGCGTTGAGCACCCCCATCCACACGGCCCCGATGCTCATGAGCGCGAGGATGGGCATCATGACTCGCGTGAGCTGAACCGCCAAGGCGACCTTTTGAGTGTCGCCAGCGAAGCCCAGCGAGATCGCGTGGACAATCGGTTCGGCGAAGACCAGCCCCAGCGCCGTGAGGAGCCCCGTCACCATCAACACCACCCCGAGCATCAACCGCGCGAGGGCTCGGGCCGCGTCAGGTCCCTCGCGCGTGAGGGTTTGTGTGAAGGTCGGGACGAACGCGCTGGACAGGGCGCCCTCGGCGAGCAGGTCGCGGAGCAGATTCGGGATTCGAAACGCGACCTGAAACGCGTCCGCGATGGCGCCGCCGCCGAACAGCGCAGCGAACAATGATTCTCGGACGAGCCCAAGAACGCGCGAGCTGGCGACCGCCACCGACACCCGGCTCGACTGCTTCAAGGTATTCACGTGGCCCTACTGTGCCGACGCACGAGCCATCCACGAAATTCCCGCGCTGTCCGGGGAGGCACCGCTCACCCAAAGAAGCAGCGAGCCCACGAGAGACTCCATCATGTGCGCAAATCGCGCCATTCCAGTGGCCCGCGGGGTGACCAGAGGTGTAGCCATGTGGGTGGCTAGTGCAATGTCATCTTACATTTACCCCCGTCGACGCACATCGAGGAATCTATTATTTCTAAGCACTTATGCAGACGCCGGGAATGGCACGCAAATCGCATGTAGGTAACACCGCCACGCTGTGGGACCTACACACACCCCACGTACGGCGACAGAGAAGGAACAACGTTATGAGCATCTCCACCATTTTTGGAATCATCGCGGCCGTCTTCACCATCTTCGCGTTTAGCGTCCGCCTCGGGTACCCCACAGGCCGAAGCCACAAAGAATTTCGCAGGATGTCGAAATCTCGACGGCGGGGACGGGATGGTCGCATGGGTGGCCGTCGCGCCGAAGACAGGCTCCTCGCCGCCGAGCGCAACGCCCGCCTGCGCGCCTAGCCCTCGCCCACGTCGAACGCCGCCGGCCCGTTCGCTCGGCGGCGATTCGCCGTATTCTCACCCTCATTCGCTTCCCGCTGCGTTCCTTTGATCCTAGCCTGGTGGCGCATGAGCATTCGTCCCCGACGGACGAGCACTGAATCGAGGATAAAGCTCGGGGCGCTCGCCATCGGTATCTTCTTCCTCTTCAACGCGTTCCCCATCAATCGCCAGCTCCGCGCCAAACCTTCGGGCTGCTGTCTGCGGGTTGGGCCATGTATCACCACGCTGGAGCGCAGGTTTGTGACGTCGGCTACTACGACGCACCGGCAGGTTCCGAGCGGACCTACGTGGAGAGATGGGGCCTCCTCGGCTACGAACACCCGGCCAAGCTCCCGAAGAAGCTGAGACTCGTCGGCGTCGAGACCTGAAGAAGGACTACCAACGCCTCTGTAAAGCCTGGCGATCCAAACACACAGACTCACGGCCCTTGTTTCCGGAGGTCCGCTGCGCCGAGCCACCCCACATGGACGGCTGGAAGGTCCTCCTCGACGGTCGCAAGGATGTGTGCGCGAACACCAAATCGGGCAGAACCAAGAATCCACGAGCCCGCAAACCTGCCCGGAGGAAACCATGAGCACGCCAGCGGTCAGCGGTCCATCGCGTATCTCTCAACGCCTCGGCGACTTGTTCGACACGCAGGTCTCCACACGCTCGCTCGGGTTGCTGCGGATCGTCGGGTGCGGAGCCATCCTCTGCCGCTTCGACGGTCTATGGGCTCCTCGGCACTTTCAACAGAGGCCGGAACGGCTGGCCCTTGTCCTCGTTTTCTCATCGCGACGATGTTCTGCGGCGTCGGATCTCACACACAAATTGCGAAGGCCGTCATGCTGACCAGCTTCGCAGTCCTGTTTTTTTACTTTGGCCAGCACCTCGGTGTCACCCGGCTCAAGCAGCCGTTTCATCCAATGCACGTCGTGTTGTTACTCGCACTCTCGCCTTGCGGCCGCTCATGCTCTGTCGATCGACTGCGAGCGGTCCGTCGTGCGCGCGCCCGTGGTGAATCCCCACCGCCAGAACAGATGCCCTGGCTCTACCTTGACTTGTTCGTCTTGCAGATCTGCGTCATGTACTTTGGGGGGGGGGTCGATAAACTCGACGCGGGATGGCTCGCCGGTGAACGACTCGAGCGAACCTGGATGAATCTCTACGTGGGCTCCGACGCTCTTGGAGTCTATCCATGGCTGCACGATCTCGCGAGGGTGTCCGCGGTGGCAGTCACGTTGACTGAATTCGGACTCATCCCTCTGCTCACGTACCGCAAGACCCGCCCGATCGCGATGTGGTGGGGTGTCGCCTCTCACCTGGGCATCTATTTTACGCTCAACGCCCCCCATTTCACTGCGCCGGTGCTGACAACCTACCTGGCGTGTCTCGATCCCGAGCAGTTCAGGCGATGGACCGACGGGATGATTCTTCGATCGTCCTCGCCCTTATCATCACCGAGTGGGTCGCGGGTGCTCACGCCCCCACTTCACCTCAACGAGGCACAGCCCACGGGCGGGGGCCGTTGAACCCGCGTCTGTGCGGACACCACTCGCGAGCGCTTGAGTCACCGCGTTGGGCTCGAAGTGACCTCGCCCGATCTCTACCAAGGTCCCGACCATCACCCGCACCATTCGCTTTAAGAACGCGTGCCCCTCCACGTCAATAATGTACGACGGGACCGAGTGTCCATGGAGCGTGGAGGCTTGCTCGACATGAACGTCCACCCGCGTCACGGTCCGCATCGTATTCGATGCCTGACAGTCACTCGCCCGAAACGCCGCATAATCATGAGAACCAATAAATCCGCGCGCGGCCTCACGCATCCGCTCCACATCCAACGGTTGCTCTAGCCTCCATGCGAAACGGTCACGGAAGGGATCGGTCACCCGATCATGCACGAGGCGATACCGATAATGTTTCCCTCCATTCTCAAAGCGTGGCTTAACGATCCCACCGTTGGGCCGTTCTTCCTCCCACGCAGCGAGCACCGCGACGTCGGGCGGGAGGTGTCCGTTGAGCCCCTTGACGACCCCTTTTGGCGGGATGGGCAGCGGCTTCTCGAAGGCGACGATCTGCCCCTTCGCGTGGACCCCAGCGTCGGTACGAGACGCCGCCCGGGCTTCCACGTGCACCCCAGAGAACAGTTCGTACAGCTGTTCTTCCAGGACGCCATGGACCGTGCGCTGTCCCGGCTGTGGCGCGTAACCGTGGAACTCAGTGCCGTCGTACGCGACGCGAAGCAGCACGCTCATCGCTGCGCTCCTCAGCCCGCGGGTTTGCTCGTCGTCGGCAACTTCGCGAAGTCCTCGTCGGTGTCTTGAAGAGACCGCTGAATAGAACGAAAGACATCGAGAGACCGCTCGAAGGCGTCAAAAACCGTCGGGTCAAACTGCGTCCCGACGCCTTCTCTCATGATCGAAAGCACTTTTTCTTCGGGGAAGGCCGGCTTGTACGGACGCACCGAACTCAGCGCGTCGTAGACATCGGCGATCGTGGTGAGTCGCGCCTCGATCGGAATCTCCTCGCCCGCGATGCGGTG
>JBDQGY010000005.1:0-42934 GCA_040265175.1 Nannocystaceae bacterium | reverse complement strand
GAAGTGACCGGTATCGATCTTCCCACCGACGACGGCGCGCCTATGGTCACGCTCAACTCTGCCGGGGATGACTCGAATCCCGCAGCCTCGGGCGGTGACATGGCCGCTGAATCCGCGCCAAGCCTCTTCGCCGGCGGAGACGACGACGGCCCCTCGCTGCTCGGCGACCTCGACGAAGACAAGGATGGAGTCAGCGTCCCCGAGCCAGCGCTCACGCCAGAGCCAGAGCCAGAGCCAGAGCCCGCGCCCGCGCCCGCGCCAGAGCCCGCGCCCGCGCACCCCCGGGACCCCTACTTCCGCGAAGTCTTTGAGGACTTCTTTCAGACAAAGCTCGACTGCGGGGAGAACGTGGACAACTTCACCTTCGAAAAGTTCGCCAAAAAGCTCCGCAAGAACACCGACCAGCTCATGGAGCGCGATGGCACCAAAGACGTGACCTTCAGCGTGTACGTCAAAGACGGTAAGGCTGCCCTCAAAGCCAAAGTGGTGAAGTAGGTGTCCAGCGACGCCAGCGACTCCGCAACTCGCCACCCTCGACTCCGAGCCATCGCGCAGGTCGGGGACCCAGTCTTGCGGGCCCCCACACGTGAGGTCTCACCTGCCGAGCTCCAACGGGCAGACGTCCAAGACTTTATCGACGACCTCATCGCCACCATGCGCCACGCCAACGGCGCTGGCCTGGCCGCGAACCAGATCTTTGAACCCCTTCGAATCTGCGCGATGGAGGTGGGGGACAACCCACGCTACCCCTACAAGCCGAAGATCCCTCTCACGGTGCTGGTCAATCCGGTGCTCACGCCCATCGGAGAGGAGACCTTTATGAACTACGAAGGGTGCCTCTCTGTCCCCGATCTTCGGGGAGAAGTGGAGCGGAACGCCCAGATACGGGTCCAGGCCCTCACTCGGTCGGGGGACGCCCTCGACTTCATCGCCAAGGGAATCACCGCGGGCACATACCAGCATGAATGTGACCACCTCGATGGCAAGCTCTTCTTGGATCGTGTCGCTGACCCGACCACCCTGTGCACGTGGGCGAACTTTCGCGCACACAGAGAACGAGACTTTCGGACCCGGGTTGAAGCCATCGTAGCTCGCTATGGCTCGTAGGCCGCGGCTCACACTCAACTGGGCTTGAGAGCCTCGAGGAGGGAGCGCACCTCATCGTTGGCGGGGGCGGCCTTCATCGCTCGCTTCGCGACCTTCCGCGCGGCGCTCCGGTCACCTCGCACCAAATAAACTTCGGCGATTTTTATCAGCACGTCGACGTCCTTAGATCCGGCACGAAGCGCCGCTTCGATCGGTGTCGCCACGCGGTCATCGACCTTCGAGGCCATCGCGTAGCCGAGCGCTAGGTTCGCCTGCCACATCGCGACGCTCGGATTTTCCCGAACTAGTTGGCGGCTGAGCACGATCGCCTCTTGCAGGAGTTGTGCACGTCGCGTCGCGTTGGTCGTGTTGGCGGCGGTCTCAAGCAGCGCCGGGACCCGGACGCTCCCGAGGTGCGCCCGGTGAAGGCCTGCGATCCGCGTGTTCGCCCGACCGCGCCGATCCTCCGTGATCACTAGCGTCTCCTCCGGCAGCCCCCGTGGGTCCGCGCGGTCAAGTGACGCCGAGCGAACAGGGACACGCGGCGGCCACCATCGGCCCGCGTCTCTCGCGAGGGTCAACAGCGCGGCGTGCCCATCCCCGGCGCGCGCCGCGAGCGAGGCCGCCACCATCTCCGCGTACCCGTCGGGCAGTCCGCGAGCGAGCACCACGACGCCCTTCTTGACGATGGACTCGCACCGGCCTTCGCAGGTCGCGGCGCGTGCCGCCGCCTCGGCGTCGCCGTCGATGAGCCCGCCCAAGAAGATCGGCCCATCGCCTCCGAGCGCCAACCAGGGCATGAGGCGCGCGCTTGTGCGGGCGCGCGCATCACCGCGCGGATATTCGAGCCCCTGATTGGCCTCCAACGCAGGAGGCGGGAGTGGTGGCGCCGGGGGGAGGGGCAACGAGGGTCCAAGCGCGACCCACACCTCGTCCTCGCTGCGATGCACGAGCGACTCGGCGCCGGGTTCACTCGAGAGCGCGAGGGACATGAGCACACCAGAGCGAGGATCTCGCACGAGCACAAGCAGCGCAGCCGCCGGGTTGGTCAACGACACGTTCGCGCGGGTCGCCCCCCGCGAACGCGTGGTGTAGACCGCGTCCCGACCCTTCGCGATCCCTGGCACCTCGTCCGCGTCGGTGAGGACCGCAGGCCGATTTGGCCCCGCCGTCGCGCCCGTACCGAGAGAAGAAAAATGCGCGTCGTCGGAGCTACGCGGGAGTTCGAGCACACGAGCGCCCGGCGGCCTCGCCTCGCTCGTCGGGGCGTCCTCGGCAGCGGCGACCGCAACCGCTGTTGTGGCCGACGGGGCGTCCATCGCTGCCGGTGACCCAACAAGCAACAGCGCCATCGTTGATCCCCGTGCAACCTCCGCCATGAGCGCCGCGAGCATATCCACGTATCGCTCGTGGAGCGCGGAACTGGAGCGCGGCAGGGTCCTGTTTCGGCACGCTGTCCCAGTGCGGGCCCCTCCCTTTCCCGAATGCTATGCTCCTCCGGGTGAGGAGGCGTTTTCTTGTCGCGGTGTGCGTATCAACGCTCCTGCACACCCTCGTCGTGCTCGCGGCCGTGGTCGACGCTTTCTCCCTGTCGGCCCCCATCAAAGTCCCGGAGATCGAGCTTCAATGGGCCGAGATCACCCTCCTCGATCCCGATCAAATCCAAGGGGCGGCACCGCCCGCGCCTCCGCCACCGCCGCCCCCGCCTGTCGTGGAGACTCCCAAGCAACCCGAGGGGCCAGACAGCGCACCCAAGCCAACAAAACCGAAGAAAGAAAAAAAGAAACCCCGACCGTTTGGGGGACGGGGATCCACCATCGATCAGCTAGGCCCCTCCGCCTCAAACTTTTATCTGCTGCTGGCCAACCGCAGACTTCGGCGCCTCCCCTTCGCGGAAGAGGCCGTCGACGTGATGGCCCCCATGTACGACTTTCGCTACCTGGTCCACGGCGCAGGCTTTCATCCTCTGCACGACTTCGACTATATCGTCATCGCGAGCCCTAACCTTCTCGACATCACGCAGACGTTTCTGGCTGTCCAAACAAAGCTCCCTCGCGCCGAGCTCATCGCTGGACTCGACCGAGCCTCGGCCTCCGAGGGGTACAAAAACCTGTGGGAAGAGCGAGGCGAGTTGATGGTCGCCAACCCCGTGCCCCTCTCCTCAAGCACCAAGGACTGGGATCCACGGTGGATCGTCCTCACCGAGGACAACATCTTGCTGTACGTGCGCCCCGAATATCTGGACACGATCACCGAGGGGTCGACCAAAACCAAGGGTAAGACCTCCGGAAACTTTGTGTCTAAGATCGCCAAGATTCGACGCTTCGCGAGGAGAGAGCCCCGCGCGGGGCTGCAGATCGTCATCGACGACATCAACGCCTCGCTGCGGGGCGCCAGCGTCAAAGGAGGCGGCGAATTACCTTTCGGTGTTCCTGACAAAATTGAGGTGATGGTCGAGGCATCCTCGAAGCCACGCTCCATCGTCAAGCTTGAATTCCCCAGCAGTGAAGACGCAGCAAAGGCCGAGGTATTCTGGAAGGAGAAGGTCAAGGAACTCATCGCCAGCGACACAAAGCTCAAGTTCCTCGTTGGGCCCCTGTATCGGGCGACAAAGATTGAGCGTGAGGAGGACTCCTTGACCTTGCGCAATCGCTTCGGCACCGTGCAGGCCCGTGAGGTGCTCAAGGTCCTCGGCGGTGTCTCACAAAAGATGAACGGACCCTCCAAAAAAGAGGTCCGGGCGCTTCGAGAGCAGCGCGAGCGCCTGTGGGAGAAACGCGAACAAGGGAAACAACCTCCGTCCAAGGCGCTCTCGCCTCCCTCCCCGCCGAAGGCCCTGACCGGCGGCGAACCACCCAATAACGCGTCCTCCGACGACGAGGCCGCGGCGACCACCAAGGCCGAGTCAGCCGACGCGTCGACCGCTCCCCCGAAAAAGGACGCCCCTTCCACGGTCGCCCCCCCAAACGGAGACTCGCAGACCGCTCCAGTGAAACCTGTCGCCCCGGTGAAACCCATCGCCCCGGTGAAACCCATCGCCCCGACACCTCCGTCGCCGCGCGTCCCGTGAAGGCGTGGTTACGCGATGCGCGAGAAGACGACCCGCTCGATCACGCCGCGCTGAAGCGGTCGATCGTTGAGATCTGTCGGCAACGCTGACATCCGAACGATGGAGTCCATCCCCTTCACGACCTCCCCGAACACGGAGTATTTATCATCGAGTTCGGGACGAGGATCGAGCAGCACGAAGAACTGACTCCCGTTGGTTCCAGCACCTTGACGGATCCCCGCGTTGGCCATGGACACAACCCCCGGCCGATCGTGACGAAGCTCGGCGTGAATCTCGTCGTCAAAGCGATACCCTGGGCCTCCACGCCCCGAGTTTGTCGGGTCGCCGAAGTGCACGATCAAGTCGGGCAGCGCCCGCAAAATCTCGGTGCCATCGTAGAGCGGTCGGCGCACGGCGCGACCGCTCATTGGATCAACCCACTCTGTGCCGCCGCTCGCCAGGCCGACAAAATTACTCACCGTCGAGGGCGCCTTGTCCTCATGGAGCCGGATCACGAAGACGCCGTGCGTGGTGCGAACCTCCGCGAGCAGCGCCCCCTCCCCGGGAACGAGCGTCTCCACCGGGACAAAGTTCGTTCGAAGTTCCACGCAACATCACGCTACCAAAGTGAGGGAAGGTGATCTAGCGTCGCTGCAATGGCTGACACCAAGCGCCCGTTCAACTTCTCCGCAGGACCCGCCATCCTCCCTCAAGAGGTCCTTGAGCGGGCGGCGGAGGCTGTCACCGCGCTCAAGCTCGACGGACACCGCGCTGACTCCCCGGACATCGGGCTCTCCTTGCTCGAAGTCTCACATCGGGGGGCTCCCTATCAAGCAGTCCATGAGCAGGCCATCGAGCTGGCGCATCGGGTGCTCGGAATTCCAGAAGACACCCACCAGATCCTGCTGCTCCCGGGGGGAGCGAGCATGCAATTTGTCATGGTCCCCGCCAATCTCTCGCGGCCTGGGATCCCAGCGAGCTTTGTCGATACCGGCGCGTGGTCCACAAAGGCGATCGCTGAGGCTCGACACTTCGGCGACGTTCGGGTGCTCGGTTCATCTGCCGACTCGAAGTTCAATCACCTCCCGACCGTCGACTGGGCCGACGCTGACGGCTCAAGCTTTTTGCACATCACCACCAACAATACGATCTACGGAACCGAGTATGAGTCGCTCCCCGACTCCCCCGAGGGCGTGCCCCTGGTCATCGACGCGTCGAGTCATATCGGGAGCCGGCCGATGCCCCTCGAGCGCGCCGCGCTCGGGTACGCGGGCGCCCAAAAGAACCTCGGGTGCTCCGGGCTGTGTCTCGTGTTTATTCGGCGGGACCTCCTCGACCACCCCGACGCACCACCCGCGCCCAAGTTCCTCCGCTACGCCACCCACGCCAAGGCAAACAGCCTGTTTAACACTCCCAACAGCTTCGGCGTGCTCGTCTTGAAGCTGGTGTTGGAGTGGGTTGAAGCGCAAGGTGGCGTCGCCGCCATGGAGCGCCGTAACGCCGAGAAATCAACGCTGCTGTACACCACCCTCGACAGCTCGAGCCTCTTCGAGGCCCACGCACGCGCGGGCCATCGCTCCCGCATGACGATTCCCTTCACGCTCGGCGGTGCGCCGGAGGCGGGGCGAGACGCTCTGACGGCGCGCTTCCTTGACGAGGCGAACAAAGAGGGATTCCAAGGCCTCAAAGGCCATCGCTCTGTCGGAGGCTGCAGAGCCAGCATGTACAACGCGTTTCCCGTTGAGGGCGCCCGCGCGCTCACCTCCTTCATGCAAGAATTTGAGCGGAGAGCATAGCCGCCATGTCCGATGAAACCACGCCACCGGATGCCCCCGGATGGACCGCCATCGATCACGCTGTGGGGAGCTTATACCCTGGTCAGGTCCCGCATCAGTTCGCCAGCGAGCGCCCCTACGAGCTCGACGGCCAAGCCCCGCTCCCAGCCATCTCCGTGTGGTCTTCCAAGGCGCCAGACAGCTGGCACTTCGTGAGCTACGGGCTCAGCGAATTGTTCGAGAAGACATCGCCGGAGCCGTCGGTCAGCGGCTTCGGGATTGAACTGACGCTGCGCCTCCCTCGAGGTGACGCAGATCCTCATCCGCCCTTGTGGGGTGTCTCCTTGCTCCAAACGCTAGGGCACTACGTGCTGTCTCGCCGTAAAGGCTTTGACAGCGGCCACACCATCGACCTCGGGGGGCCCATCGATGGGTCGAGCGATCCCTCCTCCGTGCTCACCGGGATCGTATGTCTGCCAGACCCCCTGCTGCGACAGATCTCAACACCGCACGGCTCGGTGCTCTTCCTCCAGCTCGTCGGCGTAGAGGCGCGAGAGCTCAAGGTCATGGACGGGCTCGAGCTTGAGCGGCAAGTCGGTCTCCTCGCCGACATTGATCCAAGCTACATGACCGACCCGCGTCGCGAAAGTTGGCTTGATCACGAAGAGCGCTCCAAGATCGTCCGGCGCTACAAGCTCGGGGTTGGCCTGGGGTAGCGTCGTCACGCTCCAAGGCTCAGCGCTTATCTCGGCACGCGTCCTCTGCGTCGCCGCACTTGAAGCGCACGTGAAAGTGCTTGTCGTGTCCCTTGGAGTGCCGCACGATCGCGCGTCCACTTCCAATGGACTCGGGATACTGGATGAGCGGCTTTAACTCCGCCTCGGTCATCCCCGCGCGCTGCGCCGCGCGATACAGCCGACGCTGGGCGCTGTGGGTCAAGAAGATGTAGATGACCTCCTTGGTGTCGATGAGGGACTTCACCAGCCCCCACGTGGCGCTCCAGTCCACCTCCTCATAGTTGTTGGGGAGCGTGCCCGTGAGCCCCGTGACCAGCGGCAATCGAATATCCACATCTCGACCGGACTGATGAGACAGGTGGGGCTTGAGCCGTCCTCCCCCTTCCCGACTCATGCTCGCGATCACCACGCGCCCGTCGTAGGCGTAGTCGCGCCGAAACCTCGCGATGCCGAGCTGCAGCTGCTCGATAGCGTGGGTCGAGCCAAAACTGAGCCTGGGCCGGAGCACCAGGTACAGCGGCTTGTTCTCTGGGATCGGGGCCGACCCGTAGATCTTCCCCCGGGCCGGCGCGCCCACACTGCGCGCGCCCTGCTTCACCGCCACTAGCGGCAGCGGTTCGTCCGTCACCTGTTTTTTTACCGTGGCCACGCCGTCGAGCCAGACGATGACGAGGTTGCCTACGTAGAGAGAGCGCTTCCCCTTGTACTTTGGATTCCATCGACGAAGGAGGCTCATGGACACGCCATACTTGCTGGCGATCCCCGACCACGAATCCCCCTTGACCACAGCGTGTACTCGCCGTTCCCGGGGCAGCGGCACGATCTTGGCGTACACTTTCAAGCTGCGCCCGACCACGATCACCGGCCGTTCGGGGTCTAGACGATTCCACCGAATGAGCTCGGGGCGCGTCACCCCATACCGACGCGCCATTTTGACGAGGGTGTCCCCCGCGATCACCTCGTGCTTGATCCAGGTCCGTGTTTTTTTCGTCTCCGCTCCACCTTCTGTCTCGACCCCGACGGCTCTGGACGCGGCGTGCGTCGTCGCCGATCCCTCCCGGGGCGACAGCAACACCGCGAGGAGCGCCGTTACGCCCGCGAGTGTTGTCCAAGATGTCGAGCGCGCGCCTCCCTCGATGCAGACCGCAGCGCAGGTTCGCCGCGCGCATGGCGTCTGCACACGTGGTGCGGCGCCTCGCTCAGGGTTTCTGCGCGGCCTTCGGGGGCTGATACCCAAACGAGCGCAGCACGTCCTCAAGGATCGCGTCGGCGAGATAGTCACTCCCGGCCATGGTGAAATGGATGCCATCGTCGGCTCTCAGCGCCTTGCGCTTTCCGCGCACGATACCATAGACCTTCAGCTCGCCGTCACTATTCAGCAAATGTGGGGTCGTCTCCATATACACAGCCCCCGGCCGCGTCTTGACCCGCGACTGTTGAATTGTGCGGATGAGCGCAAGTTTGCGCTCTAGACTTCCAAGCCCCATCTTCGGGAGCCCGAGCCAAATGATGGTCCTCCCCGGCGCCCAGGTGCGCGCCAACAACTCGTCCACCCGCCCGGCGTAGGCGTCGTTCCACGCGTTGCTTTTCCAGCGAACTCGGCGCTTGGACTTCCCCGCCGAGGTGAGGTCTTGCCCGTCATTGCCGCCCATCAAGATGATGACCACGTCCGGCTCTCGCGCGGCGATCTGATGCTGCGCCTCGCGCATCCAATCGAAGAAGTCGGGGCGCGCGAGCCCCGATGCGCTCTTACCTTTCCGATACGCCACGACGCCAGGTGTCTTGTCGAGCAAGCTCTCAAGACGCACACCGAAGCCGGTGGCGATCAAGGAATCACCGAGCAAGAGCACCTTGGTCAAAGGTGGCTCCACCGTCGCGGCATCTGCCGCTGGCGTCTCGTCCCCTCCCGCTGCGCCCGTTGTGTCCCCGGTCTCGTCGGCGTTCGCACCTTCAGATGTAGTGGTGCCACCGCTCGTCGCGTCGCGCTCCGAACCGCCCGTTGTCCCCGTCGTATTGGTTGATCCCGTCGTCTCAGGCGCCGACGGAACCTGCTCGGCGGCGGCGGTCGCGGGCTTGTCTCGGGGCGCCAAAGGCTCCGAGTCTTCCGCGCGGACGGCGTCATCGCTCGCCTCAGGTCCCGCGGGAACAGGGTCGGCAGGCGCGAATCGCTCCGGCGCGCCCGAGGCTGCTGGCTTCGAGACCTCGCCGCCACCGCAGCCGGCGCCCGCGCTTGCGCACACCATCACACCTGCCATGAGCGCGGTGAGGCCAAGGCGACCGAGTCGCCCGCGCGTCCCGCCATCCCGCTGTCTGGAATGCAGCATCCGCGAAACCTAGCCCGGTTCCGGGGTCGAGTGAAATGACTTTCGTACGAAAGATAAAGAGTGCGCGTCTGGCGTCATAAGCACGATCCCCCCCCCAGCGCCCGCTGCTTGCGTCCACGATCGGTGCCTTCAACCCTGGCGCGATGACGGTTGTTGTGGAACACTTGCAAAGACCGGAAGGGTGGAACTAGCGATGACTCGAAAGCTGAAACAGAACGTAGAGAATTGGAAGTTTGCACGGAGCCTCTCGCTCAGCGCGATCGTGACCACGGGCGTGCTTTGTTCGGGAGCCGTGGCGGCGCTGAGTGTCTCTCACCAGCAGCAAGCGGCCTGCAGCGGAGCCGCCCTCGTCTCCACCGGATACACCTACGCGGGCATCGGCGTTGAGCTTGAGCAGCGCGGGCGAAACGTTGTCGTTCGTCGAGTGTTCAAAGACACTCCAGCGGCCACCAAGCTCATGCCAGGAGCCATCTTATCCTCCGTGAACGGCGCGCACCCCAGCCACGTTCGAGACTGGCAGCGGGCGATCCGCGGGGACGTCGGCACACCGCTTGAGCTTGAGGTTGAGTACCCGGGGCTTGGCCACCAGTCGGTGATCATCAAGCGCGACCTGATCCACCTCCGCATGCGCTGAGCCAACAGCGCGAGCCGCGTTACCTCAGCGTCCCTACGCGAAGGTCGTCGAAAAAAATGGCCGCCGCGGGGCTGTCGTCGCTGACCACGAGCGACGCCTCATCTCCACGCCACTCGGGCGGAACCTTCACGAGGATTCGCTCGAGCCTCCACGGGGTGGTTGGCAATGGGATGTCGAGGGTTTTACCGCGCTCTCCCTCAAGCCGCGCGAACAGCCCCTCCGTTCCGCCCGTCGTCCCCAACAAAAGTCGCAGCTCGCTCGCCTGCTCGGGCAATACAAACATGCGCGTGCGGGCCGTGCCCCTCGCCCGCACGCCGAGCGCTGTGGCCGCGCTCGATAGACCAAACTCTCCCTCGAGTGGGCCGATCGCGGGTTGCTTCCCATACAAGCTGCGGACAGGACGTCCTCCGAACGCCGTGCCTCCCGTCCGCATACCAGACAGCGAGCCCCCCTCAAAGTCCACGATAATCTGCTCGCCCTTCACCGGTTGGGTGCCGCCGATTTTCTCGAACATAATTTGATCAGCGGTGTAGTCGCGAAGCGTCCCAGCCGGCGACATCCAGCCTGTCATCGGACGTACGCGCTCGTCCCCGTGAAGTCGCAGCCCCACACCGTAGCGCCCAAACATCGCCCGCCGAAGCCACAGCTCCGGCTCTCCCTCGGTCCATATTTGCTCGAACGTGCCCGAACGCACCTCCTTCGCCAGCTCTGCCATGATGCGCTTGCGATCGTCGATCAACACATCCTTGAGCCCCATGCTGCCGGCGTGGCCGACCATCGCGCCGCCTGAGGCGATCACAGACCACCACGGCCGCGCGTAGCCGAGCACCGGCCCGCTCGACGACATGAGCCCATCCCGGAGCGCGCGCGCCCGCCCACGAGCGTCCTCGGACGGCACCAAAAATTCGATTCGCTGCCAACGATAGCTGCGTGTGAGTCCAGCCCATCCCTCGTCTTGGATGGGCTGAAATCTCGGCTCAACGAAGAACGCGAAGACAAGCTGCAACGAGCACAGCAGCCCTCCGACCCGCGCGACCCGCCCCTCGCTCGGCAGCAATGACGCCACAAAGACCCCAGTCAACACCGCCGCGGGGATGAACGCGTTCGGCTCGGCCCACATCGTGGAATACGAGAGCGCGCTCGCGACCATCGCAGCGCACCAGTTAATCCCCCAAAAACCGATGCCGCGCCGGGTCGCGAGGCGGGTGCGAAGAAGCTCATCATCTCGGGCATCCAGCCGCCGCGTCCGTCGCAACCGTGGTCCCAACAGATCCGCCGCGACCACCCCCACGCACATCACCAAGAACGGCCACGCGTGGATCATCATCAGCCAAGACTTCCGAACGAAGCGCTCGCGATTGAAGGGGTGGGACTGGTGAAGTTCGTAGATGTAGGTCCACATCCAGCCGTCGCTCATCCATTGGCCGAGGACGAGGCCACCGAACCCGATCGCTCCCACTGTGGCGGCGTAAAACCATGTCTGACGCGGCGCCACGAGCAAGGCCGCCGCCCCGCTACCCACGACAAAGATGAACGCTGTCTGCTTGGTCCAAAACGCGAGCCCCATGAGCACCCCCGCCCAGATCGCCTTTCGAACGTCTCCCCAAGACCGGCGGAGCAAGAGCAGCGACCAAAGCACCAGCGCCATGCACATGCTGTCGGCGCGCCCAATGTCGTACCAGCGATAGGCGAACACGTAGCTGCTCAGATAAAGCCCCACGCCCGCTAGGCGATGACTCCGCGGCCGCCCTTCGTATCCCACGATCTGATAGATGGCGACAGAGGTGGCCATCACCGAAACCAGCGAGACTATCCTCGCGAGCGCGAGACCAAGCGGAACGATGAAGCCTAGCCCCCCGAGGACCATCGAGTACAGCGGCGTATACAGATGCGGTACCCCCGCCGCCGACGGCTCTGGGTACAGCGGGAGGCCCCGCTGGAACCGGAGCGCCTGGAGCACGCTCCCGCCCTCCATCCACTCAAGCTCCAGAGGAAATGTGAGCCGGGAGAGGGCAACCACCATGAACGCCACTACCCAAAGACACGAGAGCGCCGAGAGGAGCGGGGGGAACCGCTTCGGAAGTGGGGGAAGCTTCAACGCGTCCCCCCGAACGGTCCAACGATTTGATCTGCGCGACGCAAGCAACAGTATGTTCCCACATCTTGACGAGACTGCTCTTCGAGAGGCAGGTCGATCTCACCGACGGGGACGCAGGCCCACCGATAGTCTCCGCGGCCGCGCCGCCGCGCCTCTCGCGTCGGTGGAGGGGTGAGCCCAACGTGCCCTAGATGGCATAAGAGCGCCGGTTCCCGGGACTTCACGTAGGTCAAGGTCGCGCGAAGTTGGTGCCCCGGCCGAGCCTTTGCATCCGTCGCCGGCGCACGAAATCCGCGGAGATCTCCCTCGACGAGACCGTAGGTGTCCACCACAGACAACCCGGACGCATAGGGCATCGCGCCCGCGGCCCCCACGCTCACAATCGCGTCGGAGGGCAAGTGCGCGCGCATCCACCTCCCCGCGGCCACCCGCACCCTCGCGAATCGATCCATCGCGGCGACGCTCTCGAACATCCCATCTTGCCACGCGGTCGCCCGATCCTTGGCCAGCATCGTGGAGGCGTTGGCGCCCAACAAAACCACCAACAACAGCAGCGTCACCAAGCCTCGCCATCGCGTCCACGCGCGCCCCCCGACGCCGCGTGAGAGGTCGACTGCGAGCCACCCCACCAAGGACACAAGCAGCACCAGGGAGGTCTGCAAGAATCTTCCGTACGCCATAAAGTCACCCCCCACAGACACCACGTAGGCCACGCTCACGACCACCGGAATGACAAGGATCAGGTGGCGACGTCGAAGCAACGCGATCAAAGGCGACCACCATATCAGCCCGAGGTCCCGGGCCCACACGCCCAGGTAGTCCACACCGTGGCTCGAGGCGAGCGACGCGCCGTGACGCTTCACCTCCCACGTGTGGGGGAGCCAGGCGTTGTAGACCCACCGCCTCCAGCAAAGGTGCACGAGCAATGGGATCATGAACAGCAGCGCCGCGTGCAGCAGCGCCCGTCGATCCACGCGCAACGGGCGATGACCGGAGGCCAGCAACCCGACCGCCACCCCCGCCAGCGGGACGACCGCGTCGGGGCGCGTCAACACGGCGAGGGCCGACAGTACCGCGGCGGCCCTCATCATGCCGGAGGTCCCGACGACCACCGCTGCCAAGATGAGCGCGGTGGCGAGGGAGGTCTCAAGTCCGCTGCTTGTCCACACCACGAACAAGGGAGTCGACAAGAGCATGGCGACGCAAAGCGCTCCGCATGCGCGGACGATCGCCGAACGACCATGCGCGCCCTCCCCCACCGGATCTCGTACCACCAGCGCAAACACCAGCCCCACCACCGCGAGCCCCGCCGCGAGCCCCATGATGGACGCCACAACCTCAGGGGTGCCCCCGAGCGCCATCCCAGCTGCGAGCATCACCACCCACAAAAAGTTCGTGTACCCCTCCACCGCCGGCGTGTGCCCTGGGTCGAAGGTGAGCGACCCAACCTCCAGGAGATTTCGCGCGTAACGGAAAGAGATGTACGCGTCGTCGCACGTGAATGACCATAAGCTGCGATGCGCGAGCAAGGCGATCGCGGCGACGAGCAGGCCCACAGACCTCGCGATCCATATTCGTCGATCCGTGGCGTCCGGGGAACTCATGAATTTGTCGCTTGGAATACCTCTCCCGACCCGACGTTCGGTCCAAAGGGCCTTGTTGTGGGCATCACGAGGCCTCCGATGGTACAAGAGGGGGGCCAAATGCCGCAAAAGACGGCCAGTATGAAGCTCATCATCCAGATCCCATGCCTCAACGAGCGCGCGCAGCTCCCTGAGACGTTCGAGGCCCTCCCGCGCGCCATCGATGGCGTGGACGAAATTGAGATCCTGATCATTGACGACGGCAGCACCGACGGAACCGCGGAGCTCGCCGCGGAGCTCGGCGCACATCACCTCGTCCGTTTCCCTCGAAACCGCGGGCTCGCCGCCGCGCACATGGCCGGACTCGACGCAGCCCTCCGGCTCGGCGCGGACGTGGTCGTCAACACCGACGCGGACAACCAATACAAGGGCTCCGACATCGAGCGGCTCATACGCCCCATCATCGACGGCAGCTGCGACATCGTCGTCGGCGATCGCCAAACAGACACCATCGCCCATTTCTCTCCGCTGAAGAGGACCCTCCAGCGCTGGGGATCCTCCCTGGTGCGGCGCGTGTCAGGCACAGACGTCTCCGACTCCACGAGCGGCTTTCGTGCCTTCAACCGGCGCGCCCTGGAGCGACTGTTCGTCCACAACCGCTTCACCTACACCCTCGAGAGCATTATCCAAGCGGGACACCTGGGCCTGGTCATCGAAAACGTCGTCATCGAGACCAACCCCATGACCCGCGCCTCGCGGCTCTTCACGGGTATCGGCGAATACCTTCGACGCAACGGACCGGTCATCTTCCGCGCCTATGTGATGTACCGACCGGTGAGGACCTTCGGCTGGATCGCGGCGCTGCTGCTCAGCGTCGGGCTGGTACTGTGCAGTCGCTTCGTCGTCTACTGGCTGATGGAGCCCACCGTTAGCCGACATATGCAGTCCCTGCTCGTGGGCGTCGGCTCCATTGTCCTGAGCTTCATCGTCGCGTTGATGGCCTTGATGGCCGACCTCATGGCCACCAACCGGCGCCTCATTGAAGAGCTGATGACCCGTGTGCGACGTCTCGATGCGCGCTCGAGCGACGCTTCTAGACGGGAGATTGGCGCGACCGAAGCAGACCTCCTCCGTACGACCGCTCCCACATGGACCGCCCCCTCGAGCAACGACCGCGATGAGCACTGAGCACGCATCGACCAACGGGCGCGACGACGACCCCAATGTGGTGGGGAACGTCTACGACAAGTACGGCACAAAGAACCCCGTCGCGCGAGCCATGATGCGCAGCTTCCTCGGGGCCGTCACTGACCTCTTTGACCTCGCCGACGCCGACAGGGTGCTCGAGGTGGGGTGCGGAGAGGGGCGCCTCGCCGATCACCTGATGCGAAACGGGAACCGCGAGCCGGGTCGCTTCGTCGCCTCCGATATTTCTCTTCAGGAGCGAGCGAGCGGTCTCGATCCCCGCATCGAGTTTAGAGAGGCGTCGATCTACGATCTTCCGTTTGAGGACGCGAGCTTTGACCTCGTCGTGTGTTGCGAGGTGCTCGAACATCTCGAACAGCCGCGCGCGGGCATGGCTGAACTCGCGCGGGTCAGCGCGTCCAACGTCATCGTTAGCACGCCATGGGAGCCGATGTGGCGGATGCTCAACGTCGCTCGAGGCAAATATTGGTCCGCGTGGGGCAACACCCCTGGACATCTCCAGCATTTTTCGCGTCGCGCGCTCACGGAGCTCGCGTCTTCACAGCTCGACATCCGTGAGGTGCGGCGCCCCCTCCCCTGGACAGTGATTCTTGGAAGCACCAACCACTGAGTCAACACCGAGGGTGCCCCAAGCGGCCCGGTGGGTGAGGAGACTGAGGCCCGCCGCCCCGGTGATGCTGCTCGTCGTCTTCTCGTCGCTCCTCAGCTGGCCGCTGCTGAAGGGAGTGATGCCCGCCTCCGGCGATCACCCCGTTCACCTCGCGCGCGCCGCGGCCCAACTCGACGCCCTCACCTCGGGTCAGCTTCGCACCTGGTGGCAAGGTTGGGGATTTGGCACCCCCGTCGGCGACCTGTACCCCCCGCTGCCCGACCTCTTGGTCGCGGGCATCCGACTGCTCTCCTTGGGACTCCTCCCCATCACCCACTGCTACGCGCTCGCCGTCCTCCTCGGATTTTCCGCGCCCGCCTTGGTCCTGCCTCGGGTCGCGAAACTGCTGGGCCTCCCCACGGTCGCCGGCGTGATCGCAGGTGCCCTGCTGTTGCTCGATCCCGGCGCCGGTCGCGAGGGTGGATGGATCTACACGGTGTGGATGGGTGTGTGGCCGCAGGCGCTCTCGACCGCGCTGCAGTGGATGACGTTCGCGTGGCTCGTCAGACTCGCCCACGCCGAGGAGGTCAACACGACGCGGGCCGCCGGAAAAATTGGGCTCTACGCGGGGCTGTCTATTTTGGCTCATCCGATCTCCGCGCCCGTCTTCGCCCTCTGGATCCCCGTCATCGCCGTCGTCGCCTTGGCGCGACGTCGCCTCGTCGCCACCGCCCTCTACGGGGCGGGAGGGCTCTCCCTCGGTGCCCTGATGACCGCGTGGTGGTGGCTTCCCATGCTGTCCACGCGGGGGTGGATGGCCAGTTATGGGTGGCTGCACTCTACATGGGCGCAGATGGGTCAAGCCGTCCTTGACCGCGTGGCGCTCACCCAAAACATGCCTCCCGCGGTCGGGGTGCTCGCCCTCGTGGGCGGCGCGTGGTTCACCCTCAAAGGGACAGCGCCTCAGCGCGCGCTGATCGGAGCCAGCGCGCTCATGTGGCTCGCTGCGGGTCGGGATTGGGTGTGGATCCTTCGCCCGGATTACCTCTCGGAGATGTTCACCCATCTGCAGTATCAACGCTTCCTTATCGCCGCCAAGCCCGGGCTCTATCTCGCGGCGAGCGGCGTCCTCGCGGCGCTGCTCACCTCGCCGCTGCGCGACTCCACCGGATGGACCCCGCGACGCTATGCCCAGGTGGGCGCACGTCTCGCGCTCGGGCTCGCCGCCGCCGTCTGGGGCGGCAAAGAGGTCCTCGAGAGCGCGAAACGCTTCGGTGTCGGGCGCCTCCCGATAGAGGCGATTCGCTCGGCGGGGAGCTTCGAGGAAGACAAGGTCTCTTTGTATGCCTGGCTCAACGAGCAAGCCGAGACCCTCGGTCGTCCTGCGCGGGTGGTCTTCGACGACGGGCGCAACGTGCATTGGCTCATGGACGCCACCGCCCGCGCCAACGTCCAAATTTACAAGGTCGGGTTCACGCCGGGAGACAACTTCGTGCACAAGCCTGAGGCCCGCACACCAGAGGTCCTCCAGTGGTTTCAGCCTGACTTCGTGATCACGCGGGGCAAGAAGCGACAGCGCGTAGGAACCCACGCCGCGTCTTTTGGGAGCATTGACGTGCGGATGCTGCCCCACGAAGAGCAGCGCCTGGTGCATATCATCGGCCCCGGCAACGTCTCCGCGCGCCTCGGCCCGCTCGCGGAGGAGGGCATCCAATTCGAGGTCACCGACGCCATCCCCACGAGCCGACTCACGCTCGCCGTGGCGGGCTACGGCCGATGGGAACTCACACGTGATGGGGAAACCGTCGCATGGGAAGAGACCCCTATCTACGGAGACCAAGCGCCCGTCTCGCGGGAGGCTCGCGCATCGGGTGCCCTGCGCGGAGGCAAAGCCGCAGGAGATGACGGGCGCGAACCCACGTTCATAAGCGTGCCCAATATCCAAGACGGGTCATACCTACTCTCCTATCACCGCTGGCGAACGTCCGACCTCCTGGGTCTGCTGCTCTCGCTCTTTGGTGCGTATCTCACCTGGAGAACGTGGCGCGGCCAAGGACCTCTCCGTCTGCTCGGAACTGTGGCCACACGACGCAACACCCCGCGAGCTCTCGCGGCCCTCACCACGCTCGCGGTGCTGTTGATGGCCAGTCGATGGACCTCTGCCAGAGCGCAGGAGCGAGGACTGGCGTCTTTCCAGCTTCGAGGAGAGGCGCCCAAGCGACTCGACGGTTTGCGACCCGGCCTCATCAAGACCGAGATGCTCCTCGGTCCGGCGCTCATCATCCCACCCAAACTCAGCGAGCCGCGTGAGCTCGCCTGGCCGCTTCAAGAGGCCCCCCCCCGCATCGAAGGCTGGGTGGCCGTGCACGACGACTGGACCAAACGCGGCGTGCGTGGCGGATATCGGATTCAGATCGTCGCGAACGCCGAGGGCACACCGAGTGTGCTGTGGCGAGGCCGCACCCCTCGCGGTGAGGGCAAACAGCCTTTCTCCCTAGACCTCACCCCGTTCGAGGGGAGCCCTGTAGAGATCCTCATCCGGCTTGAACCTTTCGGAAAGACGCCCCCCAAGGCGGGCATGGACCTCCGCATCTCCAAAGATGCCCCATGAGCATCGGACCGACCCGCTGCACGCGACATATTGGCCATTTGACCGGACCATGCGAGCATCCACGTGGCTCCTCGCGGCTCCCACATGTTGACGAAGCACCCACACCGAATGCTCCTCGCTGCGATTATGTGCGTCTCGCTCGTAGAGCTCGCGATGACCGCCACAAGGTATGGCGGCGCGCTGAAGACCGAGCATTGGCAGCGAGCCCGCGAGCGTCTGAGAGCAGACACCCCCCTCATCATCGGCACCCCATGGTTGGGGCCTGAGGCCCGCATGCGCCTCGACGCCGCGGGCACCCCCGAGGCCAGCGGACGCCCAGATCTTCGGGGGCTGTCGTCCTTCGACGTGCTGCGACACAATCGAGATGACCCCTCGAGCGCGGGTGTGTGGCAGGCGTCGCTCTCTCCGCGCTCGAAGCCCGTCCTGCTCTCCACGGATCAGGCGGGACCGCTGCGCGTGGAACACTGGCGCGTGGAGCATCCGGAGCGAGTCGTGGATACCCTGGTTCACCCCCGCGCGCTCCGAGTCTCGAGCACGCGCGACGCAGAGCGAATCTGCCCCGGCAACCCGACGGACGGCTACACCTGCCCGGATCAACGACGCGCCGGGCGCCGGATTCAACAGCAGTTCGCGGAGGTCGACTACGACGCGCGTCGCTGCCTGTCCACACCGCTGCCCAACGCCGGCTCGCTGTCGTTTCGAAGGGCCGAGTTTCAACGCGGTGATCGAATCGTCGGACACCTTGGATTCGAAGATTTCAACGCGCGGCTTCGCAATGACGGCCCCGTCACGATGACCGTGGAGATCGAGGGAGAGATGGTCGCCCGCTCCACGTTCAGCAACACCGACGGATGGGCTGGTTTCGAAATCCCAACGACGCCCGGCGTGGGGTCCTTGGCCGTGTCCTTGCACGTGACTGCCCCCGGCCGTTGGGCCTCCCCGCCCGAGCGATATCAACCAGGTGAGTCAAGGCGAGTGTGCCTGGAACTGCGTGCCCTCGATGAGGAGGTGAACCCATGAGCGCCTCCGTTCGCACCCTCGTCACCGCGCTTTTGTTAACGGCGATCTCCTTCGTCACCCTCCTAGATACAGAGCCTTCGGTGGGCATCGTGCGAGATGAGGGGATCTACATGGCGGCGTCACGACGGTACGGCGCCTGGGTCGAGGGAGTCCGCACCGGCGACGTCGCCATCGGCGACCGCGCGCCGCGGGACCGCGCGTTCCGGGTGAACGCGGAGCACCCCGCGCTCATGAAGATCGTGGCCGGACTCACCGCAGAAGCTTTGGCGACTCCCCGAGAGAAGACCCCCCCCGCGGCGGATGACGCTGGGGGCTCTACCCACCTCCGGGAGTCGACCACATATCGAATGCCCGCCATGGCCATCGCCTCTTTGGGCGTGGGCCTGCTGTATCTCCTCGGCGTACAGCTCGCATCTCCAATCGCGGCGCTGCTCGCCGCCTGCGGATTTTTACTGCTCCCGCGGGTCTTCTTCCACGCGCACTTGCACTGCTTCGACGTACCAGTCAGCGTCTGGATCTTGGCGGTCGCGGCCTGCTGGTTCCGCGCCGGCACCTCCCGACTCGCGGGGCTCAGCACCGGGCTCGTGCTCGGACTCGCGGTCTCCACCAAGCACAACGCGCTGTTCATGCTGCCGCTCGTGCTCGGCCACGAGGGCTTAACTTGGAGCCTGCGGTGGTACCGGACCAAGCAGCGCCCGCCGTGGCGCGCGATCTTGACGCTGCGGGTGTGCAGCGTCCTCCTCCTCACCCCCCTCGTGGTGCTCGCGACCTGGCCCTGGTTGTGGGCGGACACTTCGGCGAGGATGCTCGAATACCTGCAGTTCCATCGCGAGCACGCCTACTACAACATGGAGTTTCTCGGCACGAACTATAACGAGCCGCCCATGCCTATCTCCTATCCGTTCGTGATGACCCTCGCGACGGTCCCGTGGACGTTACTCGCCCTCGCCGTGACGGGTGCCTGGTCCCTCGTGCGTGAGGACGTCACCGATGTCTTCGCCGCCACGTCCGCTGCGTCGCCGGCGCGACGCTCGTGGGACGACTTTTGGACGCCCCACCTGCACGCGGCGACCCCCTCATGTCGGGGACTTGGGCTGGTCGCCCTCGCACTCTTCCCGTTGCTGTTAATCTCGCTCCCCTCGGTGCCAATCTTCGGGGGCACGAAGCACTGGATGACCGCCTACCCCTTCGTCTTGCTGCTCGCGAGCGTTGGCCTCCACCGACTCACGCGCGGCGCCTTTCACAACCTGTCCGCGCGGCGACGCGCGGTGGTCGCCGCCGCGTGCGTCGTGTGCATCCTCAGCCCCGCCGCGCTCTCCACCGCGTCAAGTCACCCCTTCGAGACCGCGCAGTACAACGGCATCGTCGGCGGCGCGCAGGGTGGCGCGCGACTCGGGCTCAATCGAAGCTTTTGGGGTCACGCCATCGAGGGTCTGTTCGACGACCGCAGCGACGCGAATCCGCTGTATCTCCACGACGTTCACCCGCTCGCCGCACGCCAATATCGAAGGGACGGTCGGTGGCCTACCGCTCGCTCCAACGCTCCGCTTCACAAATCTAAAGACGCGCTCTTGTTCTACGAGAAGCATATGACCGCCGACGAGGTGCGGATTTGGAATGACTACGGGACCACTCGACCGGCGGCCGTCCTCACCGTGGAGGATGTCCCCGTCACGAGTCTCTATCAACGGTCACCGCCGCGTACCGCCCCGTAGTGCGATACACTGCACGAAGTGGCCGAGCGCACGCACCCATCGCCGAATCGGATGGACGATGTCCCGAGTCCACGGCGCTACCTGCTCGTCTGGATGCTCGCGTGCCTCGGCCTGGCGATCCTCGCCCCACGGCCCCTCTTGGCGCCCAGCGACGCGCCTCACTACGCGCACCTGGCGGATGCATGGCTCCACGGCCGGCTCGATCTCGGGGGGACCCCCCCGGGCTACCCCACGGCCCACAATGACTGGGCCAAGGTGACGCTCTTCACGGACGATGAGGACGCACCTCGACGACTGAAGCGATGCGTCACCACGACGTGCAGTCAACGCCGTGACCGCCCCGCGTCCACCACCTTGTGGTGGGTCGATGGTCAAGAAACCCCGCGCCCCTTCACTCGCGCAGAGCGACGTCAGTTCCAGACGCGGTGGTACGTAAGCTTCCCCCCAGGTCCCGCCGTACTTATGCTCCCGCTGGTCGCGCTGTTGGGCACCGGAGTTCCGGATACAGCGCTCACCATCCTCCTCGCGGGCCTGTTCGCCATGCTGCTCGTGAAGACCCTCGATGAATGGCGAGGACGTCGTGAGCACCTTCATCTCCTCTTGGCCGGCGCGTGGCTCCTCGCGAGCCCCGCGACGCTGGTGGGAAGTCAGGGGGGCGTGTGGTTCACCGCCCAAATCCTCGCGTCTGTGTTCACCATACTCGCGATCCGTCAGTGGTTGCTCCATGGTCTCGGATGGCGGGCGGGGCTGTGGCTCGCCTTCGCATGCTCATGCCGACCCCACCTCGGCGTTGTCGCGGTGCTGTGGGTGTGCTGGCGTGACAGCCGTGACGGCGCCCCCACGAGGGCGCTCCGGCCACGACTCAGATTTCTCGCCCCGCTCGGGCTGATGGCCGCCGCGCTCGCCACCCACAATTGGGTCCGCTTCGGTGACCCGCTGGAATTCGGGCATCGCTGGCTCGACGTCCGCTGGCAGACACGAATTCAAGAGATTGGGCTGTTCTCTCCGCGCTACTTGCTTCGGAACCTCGAGTGCCTCATCGCTGTGCCCTTTAAACTCCAGGCGCCGTGGCCATGGATCAAAATATCAATCCACGGGATCGGACTCGCGCTCATATCGCCGTGGCTGCTGATGGCGGCTCGACGCCCGCCACGGGGTCCGCGCCAGCGTCAGTGGGCGGTCATGCTATGGAGCGCGCTCCTCGTCGCGCTCCTCCCCCTCGGCTACCACAACAGCGGTCAACTCCAGGTGTCGTATCGTTTCGCACTCGATTGGCTCCCGTTCTTGGTGGTCGCCATCGTCGCAGGCAGCCCGCGCGGAGGGTGGATACTCCGCGGACTGGTCATCGTAGGGATCGCCGTGAATATGCACTTAAGCTGGGCCTTCAAAGTTGATCGCGAGGGACTGTTCGTCCATCGCCCGTTGGGCTGGCCCTTCCACGAGGAATTCCAAGCACGAGACGTGACTCCGAGCGCGGCCCACGATTCTTTGACCGTGTCTCCGTGAGGCGTAACTCAACCCCGCTACTTAGGGTTAGGGTAACGCGGAATCGTCGTGACGGATCGTCTCCGGGAGCGCCGGAGACTCCCTCGACGCGCCTTCGAGAGCAGCCCGCGCCTCGTACACCCTGGTGATCGCGAAATGCTCCAGGTCCTTGGGATCGTAGGAGACCTCCACCTGCGCGCCTGGCTCAAAACGCCTCCACTGATCCGACGGAAAAATCTCAACAAATCGATGTCGGAACGTCCCCTCCGCGTCCTTGCTACGATAGGCCAACTCCGGCGACGGCTCGAGGCGAGGGAGATCAGCCTCGATGAACACCTCCATCAAGTCTGAGCTCATGGAGCGGCGCCTCCGCGAGATTACGACGCCTCGCGCTGTGGTGCCCGTCGTCAGCGCCAGCGTCCGTCGTCGGAGGCTCTTTTGCAGCGCACGCGCGTTGTAGGTGCCGATGCCCACCAACGCCATCGGCGGCAGCATGGCGAGCGCGGCCGCGGTCTGCGCCGCCAAAGATTTTAGAATCCCCCACCCGAGCAAGGGCGCGATGAGGAGGACGGGGACGATGAACCCCATCCCGGCTAGCGCTCTCCAAAAACGGACCGAGATGAGGAGATGTTCTTGCTCGTCCTCCGCAGCCTGGAGTTTTTGTACATTGCGAAGCACACCCCCGACGCTGAGGCCGAGCGCCGCAAAGGTGAGGAGAAGCCATGCCATCCCCGTGAGGCTTACCGAGCACCCGGCTCCTGTCAATCCGCCGCGACGCGCATGCCGGCTCTGTGGCACACGCGCGGTCTAGGCGCCGCCTCACTGACTCGGCGAGCAATCCACCGCAGCGCTAGCCAATGATGACTTCCTGCCCGAGCGCGAAGACGACGCGACTAAACTCCCCTTGGGCCATCATCACGACCTTCAGCAGTTCGCCCACGGTCCCGCCCTCGCTGGCGTCGATGATCAGCGTCTCTTTGCCAGGGTTCCGTTTCTTCACGTCTTGCAGAATATTGAGCAGCTCCGAGGCGCTCGCGGCCTCCACGACCCGCCCAAATTTTGGAGAGGCGGCGCTTACACTAAATCGATCCCCGCCCTTCATGGTGACGCGGAGTCCCAGCGGACGCTGACCTGCGGGGAGCAGCAGCCCCTTGGGAGGTAGCAAAAAGAACGGTCGAGATCGAAGCCCTGCGCGCCCGCCATTGACGAGCATGTAGAGGTTGGGCGGTGCCAACGGTCGGGTCTCCGCCGCTGCGTACGCCGTTTGCACCAAGAGCTTCGCCGACACCGACGCGTCTGCGCCGAGCAACACGCGCGTTGGGATGTCGAGCGCAGCCACGCGGGCCTCGTCGACGACGCGACTCCACACGAGATAGAAGCCGTCAAAGACCGACTGGGGACAGTTTACCTCGGACTCTGGAGCGGGCTGCTCTGCGCCCGCGAACCGCTGCCCTCCCTCAACCGCGGCGACGGCCTTGTCAAAGATGGTCAGACGGTCCGGGGTGATCACCGCGTAGACACCCGGTTCCACGGGCAACCCCATCCCAGAAGGGAGGCGGCTCATCCCGAGCACCTCGTTGATCTGATTGATGACGATCGAATCGAAGCCCTCGAGCTGCTCGAAGCCCTCCGAGGGAGGGGGAGAGGACGACGCCATGGAAAAAAGGCCCGTCGAAAGCGCGAAAATAATAGTTTTCAGCATGACTAAAACTCCTCCACAACGATGTTGATCCACGGATGAACGGTGCCCTCCACGGCGGAGGTCTCCGTCGCCTTCGACACCCCGGTACGCATGGGCAGCAACTCCCCGTTGTCGCGGGCTCGAATTGGTCGACTCCCTCCGAGGTAGTCTGGCAATTCGAGCATCATCCCCGCCACGATGTAATGGTTGTCATGCTCTGCCGCCGCGACGTAGGTTGCGTAAGGCTCGTTCGCGCACTCCATGGTGACGAAGTACCCCGTGTTCAGCCCATCCGTCGCCTCCGCGACGAGGCCCTGAATGATCGTCTCCATTTGCCCGTTGAGAAGTCCAAAGTACCGCATGCGTGACTTCGCCGCCTCTTCGAGCTTCGGGATGACATCGGCGAACATCATGACGTCGACGCTTCGGCACTCCGCGCCGCGCAACTCCACAGCCGCCGCGTCCGACGTGGCGATCATCCGCCGTTGCACGCTCCGCTCATCGCGGTGGTGCTGAAGCTCCTTACGAAGTCCGGCGAGGATCGATGTGGGAGAACCACTCGCCAGCCAGCCCAAAAGCGCGTAGGCGTCCCACGACGCGAACTGTTGATAATTCGAGACGCATGCCCCGCCATTTTGCTCAAGGCAGTGCACCCACGATTGGGCGGCGCGCTGCGCTGGGACAGTGGGATCAGGAGGGGCCGGCGGCTCTCTCCGCGACGCGCACGCGGGCGCGCACATCGAGACAGCCAAGGCGATGGGGACGGCTCGAAATCGAGGGCTCATGAGGGACCTTTCTCGGCGGTCGGGTCATCAAGGATCACTCGCCGCATAGAAAACGGAATAACAGCCCTCCACGATCTTCGCAATTTCTAAGCAAGGTTCCACCCCGGACGGCTCCACCCCCAACGTGCGCAGAGAATTTGGAGATTTCGCGCATCGATGGAAGCAAGGGAGGGTGACCAGCGCAGCGCTGAACAAGAAAATCGAGTCGGGCAGCCGATATTGGCGATCCAAGAAATACGGCGTCCTCCTGTATCAAGGAGACTGTTTGGGCGTCATGTCACGCCTAGAGGCTGAGAGCTTCGACGTCATCTTCGCGGATCCTCCGTATTTTCTCTCCAACGGCGGCACCACGTGCAAATCTGGCGCGCGGGTCAGCGTGAACAAGGGCAAGTGGGACAAATCTCGCGGTGTGGAAGAGAATCATGAGTTCAACCGTGAGTGGCTCGAGGCAGCCCAGCGGCTCCTCAAGCCCAACGGCACCATCTGGGTTTCGGGCACCTCGCACGTGATCTTCAGCGTCGGGTTCGCCCTGCAGCAGCTCGACTACAAGATCTTGAACCAGGTCACGTGGCAAAAGCCAAATCCACCGCCCAACCTCTCGTGCCGCTATCTCACCCACTCCACCGAGACGCTGCTGTGGGCCGCGCGCGACCGCAAGACCAAGCACCACTTTGAGTACGCAGAAATGCGCGCGCGAAATGGTCACAAACAAATGAAAGACGTGTGGCAATTTTGCGCGCCGGGCAAGCGGGAGAAGGCCCATGGAAAACATCCCACTCAAAAGCCCTTCGGCCTGTTGGAGCGGGTGATCGCCGCCTCCTGCCCCCAGGGCGGACGCATCCTCGATCCCTTCAACGGGAGCGGGACGACGGGGCTCGCGGCGGTTCATCACGGCATGGAGTACGTGGGGATCGATCTCGACGAATCCTACTTGGAGCTCACCAAAAAGCGCATTCAAGACGGCGTACCAGGCGACGCGCCCGCTCTTCGCGTGAGCGCCTAGTCCGGCCAGCGCGAGCCTAAGACTCTGCCTCGTCACGGGCGGAGTCGGCGGGCTCGTCGCGCGACGCTTCTGTGCCCAACAGCCCGTCCCACAGGGGCACCGTGATGTTAAACGCCTCGTGACGCATCCGCCTTGGATCGTGGTGCACCGCGTGATGCGACCGCACCCACCGGATGACACGGGCGCCACCCCAGCGGCTGTGCTCTGGGAGGTGCGCCCCGAGATGAAGCAACTCGTAGCTCAGATAGTAAGCCACGGCGGCCGCCATAAACAGCCATCCGATATCCGGGGTGGTTCGCCACCCCACGACGAGCGCCGCGGGCGCAGCCACTCCGCCTACAAAAAATAGGCTCACCCTCGCCGGGAAGATCACCGCCGGAAGATCCCGCAGCGAATCTACCTCCATGCGATGGCGGGTAAAAAAACGGTGGTGCTCCCCGCTGTGTCGTCGATAGAGGAACTCCAACGGCCAGCGCACGCGATGCATCAAGAATCGATGCACCGTGTATTCCACCAAATTCGCGAATACATAGGCGCACGGAGCCACCAGAACGTAGAGCACAGACCACGCCTCGACCTGCGCAAGCGCGACACCGATCGCTGTGACGCAATACAGCAGCACCGCGGCCACGTGGCGCGGCCATCCGTACCCTGGGCGCACATTCGCAGCGCGAAAGTCCTCTCGGAAGGCATCGAGCCGCTCTCGACTCCTCGTCTGCTGCGTGTTCACTCGACTCTTGCCCGCGCTCGAGAGGTTCAGTTCTCCAGAATTTCGCTCTCTTTGTTGGCGACCAGATCATCCACCTGCTTGATGAAGTCGTCCGTGAGGGACTGGATCTTCTCAAGCCCACGCTTCAGCGTGTCCTCGGAGATTTCTTTGTCCTTCTCCGCCCCCTTGAGGAGATCGTTCGCGTCGCGGCGACCGTGGCGAATGGAGATCCGACAGTCCTCTCCGTGATCTTTGACCTGCTTGACCAGCTGCTTGCGTCGCTCTTCAGTGAGCGGGGGGATCGGCACCCTCACGACCACGCCGTCGTTGTTGCAGTTCAAGCCCAGGGCCGCGTTGTTCACCGACTTCTCAATCATGCCGATCAGGTTTCGGTCCCATGGCTTGATCACGAGCAAGCGCGCGTCTGCGACAGAGATATTGGAGACCTGCTTGAGCGGCACCATGGCGCCGTAGCTGTCGACACGCACCTCGTCGAGCACCGCCGGATTGGCTCGACCCGCGCGCACCTTAGCGAGGTCGCGCTTACATCGATCCAGGCTCTGTTCCATCATGTCTTTTGCGATCTCGAGGGCATCATCAATCATATGTATCTCCCCTTGCCTTGCACGAGGGAGCATAGACGACAATTGGGAAGACGCGCCACCCCACCCATAGATTGCGCTGTCTCAGCCCCGGACTAGCGCTGCGCGGTCGGACGGGTGCTTCCCTCGGGACCCACCCAGGTCCCCTCCGCGCCGCCACACACGACCGAGAGGATATTCCCCGGCGCGTTCATATCAAACACGATGATCGGCATGCCGTTGTCGCTGCAGAGGCTGATGGCGGTGCTGTCCATCACCGAGAGCTGTCGAGACAAGACCTCAAGGTAGGTCAGGCTCACGAAGCGCTCCGCGTCGGAGTGTTTGGCGGGGTCCTTGTCGTAGACGCCGTCCACCTTGGTCGCCTTCATCACCACGTCGGCGTGAATCTCGTTGGAGCGCAGCGCAGCCGCGGTGTCCGTGGTGAAGTACGGGTTCCCGGTCCCGGCACCGAAGATGACCACCCGTCCCTTCTCAAGGTGGCGCTCCGCGCGACGGCGGATATATGGCTCGGCGAGCTCTTTGATCTCGATGGCAGACAGCACACGGGTCGCGACGCCGGCTTTCTCGATGGCGTCTTGCAAGGCGATGGCGTTCATCAGCGTCGCGAGCATCCCCACGTAATCAGCGGTGGATCGATCCATCCCATTGGCAGAGGCTGAGATCCCGCGGAAGATGTTGCCACCCCCGATGACCACGGCGACCTCCACCTTAATCTCGATAAGCTCTTTGATCTGGCTGGCCAGCGCGTCGAGCACCGCCGGATCGATGCCGTAGCCCCGGTCCCCTTGCAGCGCTTCGCCGGAGAGCTTGAGGAGGATTCGCTTGTAGACGGGGACTTTGGAGGAGGGCATGCGCTCGAAACCTTCCGACACCGTCGCACAAAAAAAAGGCGGGGTCAGCCCCGCCTCTTTTTTATTTCCGCGCCCACTAGTTTGGGGCGGAGGCGGCGACCTGAGCGGCCACCTCGGCGGCGAAGTTCTCCTCTTTACGAGCGAGACCTTCCCCGAGCTCAAAGCGCTCAAAGCGGCGCACCTGGATGTTCTCGCCGATCTTCGCCACGAGCTCCGTGAGCACCTCTTGCACGGTCTTCTTGTCCTCTTTCACGAACTTCTGCTCGAGCAGGACGCGCTCGGAGTAGTACTTTTCAACCTTGCCCGCGACGATCTTCTCGATGACGTTCTCGGGCTTGGGCTTTTGGGCCGGGAGCGCGCGGCCACACGCCTCACAGTCCTCAACGTCGAGCTTGGCGAGCGCACCGCACGCCTTGCAGGTCTTCATGTTGGCCTCGGTCAAGAAGACCGCACGCTCCGCGTCTACGCGCTCCGCCGGGATCTCTTCGCGGCGAACCGACTCGGGGTTCATGGCGGCGATCTGCATGGCCACGTCGCGGCAAAACTGTTGAAAGTCGGGGTTGCTGGCCACGAAGTCGGTCTCGCAGTTGACCTCCAACAGCACGCCGATCCGGTTGTTGGGGTGGATGTAGGAGACAACGGCCCCCTCCGTGGCGGCGCGGCCGGCCTTCTTGGCGGCCTTCGAGAGCCCCTTCTTGCGCAAGAACGCGATCGCCTTGTCGATATCGCCGTCGGTCTCTTTGAGCGCCTTTTTGCAATCGAGCATCCCCGCCTGGGTGCGCTCACGAAGTTCTTTAACCATGCCTGTGGTGATCTGTGACATCTTCTTTTCTTTCTTCGTACGGTGACGTGAGGGCGCGTGTGCGCCCCACTGCACTGAAAGCTAGTTGGAGGGCGTCTCCGCGGGTGCTGCAGGAGCCGCCGCGTCCGCGGGTGTCGCCGCGACCTCGGGGCTCGCGGAGGCCTCCGCCATGGGCAAAGAGCCACGACGGGAGACGATCTCTACCTTGGGACCATCGCCACCCGTGGTGACGCGAATGGGTGCGGGCTGCTCACCATCGGTGCTCACCACCTGCTCCACCGCGCGCGACTTGCCGAGCTTGCCACCTTCGATGGCCGCCTGGGCGAGCGCTTGGGTCACGACCTTGATGGACCGGATGGCGTCGTCGTTGCCGGGGATGATGTACTGGATCTTGGTGGGGTCTGCGTTCGTGTCCGCCAGCGCGACCACGGGGATCCCGAGGCGGTTCGCCTCGGTGACCGCGATGCTCTCGCGCGCCGGGTCAACGACGACCACAGCGCCGGGCTGCTTGCCCATCTCCTTGATTCCACCGAGGTTGCGCTCGAGCTTGCCGCGACGTCGCTCAAGCATGAGCACCTCTTTTTTGGTGAGTTTCTCGTAGGTGCCGTCCTCGGACTTCTTCTCGATGTCGCGGAGCATGTCCACAGACTGTCGAACGGTCTTCCAGTTGGTCAGCATGCCGCCGAGCCAGCGAGACACGACGTAGAATTGACCGGAGCGCGTCGCCTCTTGAATGAGGACGTCTTGGGCCTGCTTCTTCGTGCCTACAAAGAGGATGGGCTTGCCCTCAGAGGCGGTTTGGCGGATGAAATCCGTCGCCCGACGGATGAGCTGCACCGTCTGCTGAAGGTCGATGATGTGGATGCCGTTGCGCGCGCCGAAGATGAATTCCTTCATGCGGGGGTTCCAGCGCTCGGTGCGGTGTCCAAAGTGGACACCACTCTCAAGGAGCTGGCGGATGCTAACGGCGGAGGTGATTTCTTCGTCCATGGGAGCGGACGCTTCGTTCGTTTGTACGTCGGTCATGTTGTTCCTTGGCGTTGGTACCTCTGCCTCGTTCATCGGGTCACAAACACCGCAATGCGGTGACGCCATGTGAACCCTCCCGAGGCATGCGGGATGTAGAAGGAGCGCTGGCTACCACGCGAAAACACGCGCGTCTAGCCTCTCTGCGTCCTTGCCCCTTGCGGCGGACTTCGCGCATCTTACATACAAGACGAGGATGGTGCGCAAGAGCTCTCCATGGGTCGCGATCGGGCTTTGCAGCGCAATGGTTCTCGCTCACCTCGCCGTACAACTCAAAGGTACCGGGAGCCTCCCGAGCTATCTCGACGCCAACCTGGATGCGCGCCTCGCGCTCGTTCGCAGCGGCGCCCGCGATACAGCGCTTATCGCGGACGCCGGTGAAGTGTGGCGGGTGTTCACCTGCGTCTTCGCGCACACCGGATGGCTACATCTTTTCTTTAACGTCGGATTTTTGTTCCCCGCCCTCGCGGTGGCCGAGCGACGGTTTGGATTCCAGCGGACGGTCGCGACAACCGTGCTGTTGACGTCCATCTCGAGCCTGTTCAGCGTCGCCTGGACCCCCGAAGTCTCCGCCGGGGCCTCTGGCTTGGTCTTCGGATGGATGGCGGCGCTCGCAGTCTATGCCCTGCGGCGTCGGGACGCGGCCTCGGGCCAACTGCAGCACTCCATCGGACTCGCGCTCTTCCCCTTGTTGGGCTTCATCCTCGCGCTGAGCGTTGGAAACCCGCAGCTCGACCACGCGAGTCACTCCGGAGGCTTGCTGTCGGGGCTTCTTGTCGGGGGAATGTTGCCGACCCGAGGAGTGAAGGCCCGAGCCCACCCCCACGCGCAACATATCCTCCACCATCCAACCTCATGGACCTTGGTCGCCACCGCCTGCGCGGTCCTCTCCGTGTTCTCGGCCCATGTGCTCTCCGGCGGCCGCAGCCGGCCCACCACGGTACAAGTGGTGGAACAGATCGCCGTGGATATCCCCCCGACCTATCGCCCCGCCCTCGATGATCTCGGACGGGTCGTGTACCGCGGACACTCCAACCTCGTGCGCCTCACGGTGGACACCATCCCGAACTACCGCGACGCGCCCGTGGACGCCCCCCACGACTGGGGTGTCCGTCAACGGCTCGCCCCCCTCGTCGAGGCGTCGGTCCTCACCCCGCGAACGAGCCCCCTCACCGCCCCGACGCTTGAGCGGCCCTGTGAGTCCCACGCCTTCACCCGCGCCGGCAACCCCGTCAACCTGGAGGTGTGCGCGGTCTCCGTCTCCAGCCAAAAAGTGGTCGTGACCCTCGAAACTCCCGCGGAATGGACCGAGCGGTACCGACCCATGCTGCAGCGCGTTCTAGGGTCAATTCAACCCATCGTCGCGGCGCCTGAGTTTTGAGAACGCGAGATTCGCGGTGGGGTGACGCGCTTTTTTTGTACGCCGCACGCCCACGCTGCGTCCGTCGTGCGATACCTTCGGCCGAGTCCTTATGACCGTATCGCGACAAAGTCTCCCGCGCTCCACTGTCCGCGCAGCCGCCACCTCGCTGCTCGCGGGAGGGGTCTTGGCGTGGGGCTGCTTCATCGAGATCCCTCCGCCCCCCGCGTCCCGGTACCTTTGCGACACGATCGCAGATTGCACCGAGGGAGAGGTGTGCGCCTCCGGCCTTTGCCAGGTGCCCTGCACCAGCGCGACCTTCGCCACCGACTGCGACCAAGGCGAAGGTTACGCCGCGTGCTTCAACGGATATTGCGCCCACCTGTGCGAGGTGGAGAACAGCGACTGCACCAACCCCCAAGAGTGTCTCTCTTTGGGCATCTCGCTGAACGTTGAGGGCGCCACAAGTGGCGTGTGCGGCATCGTCTGCACCCCAGACGCCTGCCCCGACGGGGAGACATGTGCCCCTGGCGGTGTCTGCCTCACGACCTGCGATGAATCCAACCCCACAACCTGCGCGAGCGATGAGGTCTGCGCGGGTGGCGTGTGCGTACCAGGCTCCACCCAACCTTGAGATCCCACGATGTTTTTGCAGACGACGCGACACAAGCTTCTTTCGCTCAGCATCGCCGCGGCTCTCAGCACCGGCTGTACCGCGAACGCGTGGGGCCCTCGCACCTCTCATCCCCACGCCCATCTGCTCTCCGGCGCCTCCTCGGCGGGTTCGTTTGGCCTCGGGATCGAGCAAGCGAGCGCTGACATCGAACGGGAGCCTCGCGCCACCGACGGCGGCGACGAGGACCGCGAGCGCAGCATCTCACCGGCCTTGTTTTGGACGGGCGTCATCATCGGGGCTGTCGGGCTCGCCACGCTCGCCACCGGCGTAGGCATCGGCGTGTCCTCCGCGAAAAAAATCGAAGACGGCGACGCGACCGGCCTCTCGCGGGCAGCGCGGCAAGACCTCGTCGACCGCGGCGAGCTCGGTAACCGAGTCGCGATCGGCGGCGGGAGCGTCTTGTTTGTCGGTGGCAGCCTCGCGGCGATCATGACCGCGGTGGACTACAGCCGATGCGGACCGATGATCTCCAAAAAGCGTCGTGGCGAGTGTGAGAGCACGGGGAGCAGCGCCTCGAAGAGCGAGTAGAGCGTGGACGTGCCTGGACCCACGCCCGACAAGACCACCGTCACCCCTCCCATGATTCGGGCGGGCATCCTGCTCCTCATCGCGCTCGCCCACCTGCCGCTGCTGCGGTTTGGCTTCGTCCTTGATGATGGCTGGACCATCGTGAGCAACGGTTTTTTGCGTTACCCCGCCCATCTCCCGCGTTTATGGGAGGGCCAGGCGGCCGCGCTCGGAATCCCTGACCCCTTCCGGCCCACGCTCATCGCCTTTGATTCCGTAGCCTACGAGATGGTCGGGCTGCACGCCCGTGCACACCACCTGATGTCGCTGCTGCTTCATCTATGCGTGTGCGTGCTGGTGGACGCGTGTATCGCCCGGCGTGGCGCGCCCCACGTGGTCCGATACGCCACGCTCGCGACGTTCGGAATGCTCGGGATCCACGCCGAGGCGGTGGCGGTCATCTCCTTTCGCGAAGACCTGCTCGCTGCAGCGCTCGGCCTCGCGGCGGTGTGCCTCGCGACCCCGCCGACGCTCACGTCCTCGCGGACTCACGCTCCGCGAAGATCTGGCGCGGCCGTCGCCGCCCTCGCCTGCATGACCGCCGCCACCGCCACCAAGTTGAGCGCGGCACCGCTGCCCGTATTCGCCTGGCTGTGGTGGACCTGGCCCCGCTGGCGCCCGGCGGCGCGGCTCACCGTGAGGGCACGCTGGACCGCACTGCTCGCCCTCGGCGTCGCGCTCGGGGTGCTCGTTCGATGGAGAATGTCGGGGCAACTGTTGCCCTACGATCCGACCGACCCGCGGCTCACCGAGAGCGCCAGCGCCCCCCTCGACCTTTGGGCCAAAGGTGTCGTCATCACAACGAAGGTCTTCGCACAGACGGTCCTGCCGCTGGGCTTGAGCCCCGAGTACACCCCCGCCCCGCGCTCCTTCGCGAGCCCGCAGATGATCGCCTGGGCCGCGAGCCTGGTCGCGCTCGTCCTCGGCGCGATCGTGCTTCGATGGCGACGCCCCGCGCTCATCATCCCGGCGATGCTCTTGGCATGGCTCATACTCTGGCTTCCCACGAGCAACGTCCTGGCGCTGCCCAACCCACGGGCGGATCGTTACGCCTATCTGCCCTCCGTCCCCGTCTGCATCGCCCTCGGCAGCCTCTTCGAGGTCGCGCTCGCGCGGACGCGGCACCAGACTACGTGCCTTGTCGCCGGGGTCGCGTTCGTCGTACTGCACGGCTCTTTGGGGATGACGGCCAGCCGGGCCTACGTCAGCAACTCCACGTTGTGGCGGGTCGCTAGCGAACGCGCTCCCTCGTCCGCGCGCGCGCAGGCGATGCACGGAATCATGATGCTCTCGCGCCTCGATCGCAGACCCGTGCCAGACCCCGACCTGCTGGCGGCCACGGAGGATGCGTGCCGGCGAGGGCTCGCCCTCAACCCGGAGGATGCGCATCCACACCTGTGCTTCGCGAGACTTCGCACCGTACAAAAGTCGTGGACCGAGGCCTACGACCACCTCGGGCGCGCGCTCGAGCGCGCTCCCGTTCGTCGCGACGCCATTGAGGCCGCCCAGCTTGAGCTGCTTCCCGATGTGATGTTTGGGCAGTCCCCCGCGTCCCTGCGCGGCGCCGTCCTCGCGAGAGCACGCACCCTCGTCGAGCGCTACCCCTACTCACCCACCGTGTTCGAGGCCGTCGGGCGCGTGCTCCATCGCCTCGGCCTCCCATACCAAGCGGGGATGGCCTACCGTGCGGCATCGCGACGCCGACCCGAACGGGCGGTCACCGTAGCGCGGCGAGTCGAGTTGGCCGTCGACCGCGGGGATCTTGCGGGCGCCCAGACATTGCTCCTCCAGCGCGACATGCTGCGAGGGCAAATCGACGAGAGCGAGCGCACCGCGCTTATTGCGCGGATGCGTCTCCTTGGTCGCCTTCATGACGTGAGCCTGGTACAGTCACCCCCGCCGGATTCGGCCTCGATTTTCCCATGACGCACCGCAAGTTCTACGCACTGCTGCTCACCACCGCCCTTTGCATCGCCTTTGGGAGCAGCGCCTGTCTCGACGGCATCGACACGGTCGATTTCGAGAACGAAGACTTTGGTGCCACCTAGGCCCCCGGAGCTGACTGCGCCGCCCGCCTGTAGGCCGCGACGAAGCTAGGAAATCGCGACGCCGTCGGCGACATCGCTGAGCACGCCCCTGTGCACCGGAGCGAACTCTCGGCCGCAGTTTTCACTTTGCCTCGCCGCGATTTCTCCGGCCATTCGAAGTGAGATCTGCTCGCGCCGAATCGCCGCGTGCAGCTCCATGCGAAAGACCGAGGCGATCATGGGTGCCATGCTTCGCGGTCCCTGCAGCAACACCTCTCCTCCCCCGAGGGCGAGCAGCTCCCCCGTTGAGATTCCAAAGGCGCGAGCCAATTCGAGCATGCGGTCCGCCTCGATCGCCTCCTCCAATCCCACCAGCCGCCGCTGGTCGAGGTGGCCAAACACGATCTCTACGTCGCGAACGTCCGCGACCTTGAGATGGCTGAGCAGCGACTGGAAGGCCCGCGTGCCACGCCCACACGATCCGTGCACGCCGGGCAACAAGGGGCCGAGCCGAGCGACCACAGGCAACCCCGCCGCGCGCAGATGCTGTGCAGACAGCAGCAGCTCGCCCATGGGTGCAGTCGTCGAACCAAGCAGTAGCTTTTGAAGCGCGACCTGGGTGCTCGCCACCTCGATCACCGCGATGGCTCCCACCTCACGAAGCGCGCGGACGAGCGCCGCGTCGGGGGGCACGCGCAATCGAGCGATCGGTTGGCGCCCGTGGTCGGACAGCCACCGCATGGCGCGAGCCACCCAGTCGAAATCTGCACGAGAGCGCACCGCGGTTGTCACGAAGCGATCTCGAACCCCCGTCATCTCTCGCTCTGCGAGCAACGTCGCGAGCGCCAAATCGACCTCACGCGCCGACGAGGATGCCCTGCGGACAAGCACCAGCGGTCCCCTCACTGGGCCGAGCCCCGCCAACCCCTTTCCGATGGCGTAGTCACTCACTGGTTAAATGTATAGGTTGTCTGTGGCCATCCGACCAGTTCAATCGATCAGCCGAGTGGTCTCGTCCAGATCATGCGTGAAACACGCGACTTTGGGTCTCCCTCGACACAATTTCGCCCACGCCGCCGCGTCTACGGAGCCCCGTACCCACTGTTCGAGCGATCTCACGGTTCTTCCCCCGCGAGGGAACTGACTAAGCATATGATATCCAACCGATTTTACGCATGGGCGCGGGGTTGTGCTAAGGGTCCCGCGACGCGTGACGCACGACGGCACAACCGAGAAATCTCCCTCGATCCCGCCCAAGAGCATGGACTCGGACGCCATTAAGGTGGTTCGAAAGCTCAGGGCCGGCGGTCACGAAGCTTTTCTTGTCGGCGGATGCGTACGAGATCTCTACCTCGGTCTGCGACCCAAGGACTTCGATGCGGCCACGAGCGCGACACCAGAGCAGGTGCATCGGCTGTTTCGAAACAGCCGCATCATCGGTCGGCGATTCAAAATCGTGCACGTGTTTTACGGCCCGAAGGTGATCGAGACGAGCACCTTCCGCACCGCGCCGCGCCAGGTCAAAGACGAAGACGGCGCCGAGCTGCTCATCACCCAAGACAACGAGTGGGGCACGGTGGAGGACGACGCCCGACGGCGCGACTTCACCATCAACGGCTTGTTCTGCGACGTCGACACCGGCGAGATTGTGGACTTTGTGGACGGCCTCGCCGACCTCGACGCGCGAGTCATCCGCACCATCGGAGATCCAGAGGTCCGATTCCGCGAAGACCCAGTCCGCATGATTCGAGCGTGCAAGTTTGCGGCGCGCCTCGACTTTGACGTCGAACCCGCATGCTGGTCCGCCTTGCTTGAAGTCGCGCCCGACATCCAAAAGTGCAGCAAGGCCCGCGTGCTCGAAGAGCTGTACAAGCTCCTCCGCAGCGGCGCGAGCCGAGCCTGTTTTGAGCTGCTGCACAAGACCGACCTCTTGCGCCACATCTGGCCCGCCTACGTCGCCTGCTTCCCAGGCGAGGAGGGGCTGAAGATGGCCAGCGAAGAGCCGGTCCCCCTCGACGACCCGAGCGGACTCTTCTGGAGACACCTTGAGTCCCTCGATCACTACGTCAAAGAGACCGGACAGGTAGTGAGCAACGGGGTCTTGCAGGCGGTGCTGTTCGCGCCTTTGCTGGCCGAAGGTGTCATCGCCTCCCAGCAGTCCCACCTCGACCGCGTCATCGATCAAGTGATGCACGGACCGTGTGTGGAGCTCGGAGTGGCGCGACGAGATCGAGAGCTCGCCCGCCAAATCGTGATGGCGAAACGCCAGATGTCTGGGGAGAGAACCCACCGACGTGGACGCTCCTCTCTCGTTCAGCGACAGTGCTTTCACGACGCGCTCGTCTTTCTCGGCATCTCGGTGGAGGCGCGCGGAGAAGATGGGGCTGAGCTTGAGCACTGGCAGCGGCTCGCGCTTCGCCACCAACACTCGAAGAATGCGGGGCGACCTGACGATCGGCGGGGTGGCGCGAAGAAGCGACGGCGACGCGGCCGCAAACGCCGTAGCCGAGGTACAGGATCTAGCTCTAGCTCCGCCTCCAAATCGGAGGGTTGATGGCGGAGACGAGGTCAGGCTCCAAGTCCAGTGGCGCGATCGAACGGCTGCTTCGCGCCGGGACGAATGAGCACTACGACGACCCTGTCCTCTACGACTTCGAATACGACGACCAGCGCGAGGATGTCGAGTGGTATCGCGCGCGCGCGAGGGAGTTCTCAACCTCCCACCCCATCTTGGAACTCGGCGCCGGCACCGGACGAATCACCGTCCCGCTGCTTGAGGACGGGCATCGTCTGGTCGCGGTCGATCGAAAACAGAGCATGCTCGACCGCCTCAAAGTGAAGGTCGACCGAATCCACGACGCTCGCCTCGACATCGCCGAGGCCGACATCTGCGACCTGCCCCAACACGCGCGCTCCGTGGGAATGGTGCTCGCCCCGTTCAACGTGCTCATGCACCTGTACACATGGGATCGACTGCTCGCCTGCTTCGAAGAGGTCGAGCGCGTGCTGCGTCCGGGCGGCAAGTTCTGCTTCGACGTGCTGCTACCCGACCTCGAGTGGCTCTTGCTCGACCCCGACCTTCATCATTGCCGCACTCGGTTCATCCACCCCGAGACGAAGCGCGCGATGGTGTACTCCACCAACCATACCTATGACCATGAGACGCAGGTCGCCCACATCCGCATCCACTACCACGACGCCATCGGCCGCGGCGCGCGGGTGCGGCCCGACGTCCCTCCTCGCAAGACCGTTCAGCTCGCGCACCGCCAAATATGGCCGGAGGAGCTCCGATGCCTGCTCAAGCTCGCGGGACTCGAGCTCCGCTCCCTTGAGGGCGACTTTGACGGCGACCGGCTGACCCACGACGCGGAATCGCAAGTCGTCGTCGCCCAAAAGCCCTCCTCCAAGCGCGGCAAATAAAGGTCGGATCAACCCTGCGTAGACGCCACGCGCGGTCACGTGCGTTTGGAGCGAGAGCGCGTATAGTGCCTACATGGCGTTCGGGCTTCGAGGTCGATGGTTTCGGCGCGCGCGTGCGCATGTGGGATTCGCCTGCCTTTGCGCCCTCACGCCGCGCCCCGCCGTCGCCGACCGTATCCTGGTAGAGCCTGACCCGCGAGAGCGCGGCTACATCCCGGTCGAAGAGCTCTCCCACGAGGTTTTGATTGAGCCCGGGCAGGGCTTCGACGCGACCATGCGAGTCCGCACTGCGCTGTACAACGCCAGCAGCACGCGCGTCGATTTTGTCCATCTGCTCGCCCTACCGCACGGCGCCGAGTTGGTGGGTCTTCGCACGGCGCGCGATGGTGTCTGGAGCGAAGATGAGATCGTCGAGTCCGCCCCTCGCGGCGTCCCCTCATTGCGCGTGGACGACGCCGACGTCACCACCTTCGCGGCGTTCGCCACGGCCCTCGACACGCGCGGGGCCGACCTCGCGGCGGCGAAGCTCTTCGGGTGGGGGCTCGAATCTGGCGAGACGGTCCAAGTGGAGCTGGTGGTGCGGGTGAGGCCTCGGCTCCGCGGCAGCCGCTGGTCCCTCGACCTACCGCGGCGTGGCGAACAACAGGTAATCCATGATCGCCGCGGGGTCCTCGTTCGCGGGGCGACAGGCGCACGGAGGTTCTGGGTGGACGGGAGAGAATCCACCGGAAAGATCGTAGCGACGCGCGGGGCCGACGGAGCCACAGTCTCCTGGGCTGCCGCGCTCGGGCGCGGAGAGGGCCTGCTCGCACATGCGGAGGCCGTCCCCAACTCCGCGGCCGCGGGCGCTGGCGGGACGCTGCGCCTTTATCTGCAAGCGGGCACCCAGCCACATACTGCGCCCGACCACATCTCCTTTCTTTACGACGCGAGCTCCAGCGTGCGCGGGGACCTGCGAGACGACGCCCTCCGCGTGACCCGCCAAATTGTCGATTCGCAGACGACCAGCCTCACCGTCGACGCGCTCGCCTTTGACCGTGACATCGTGCCGCTCATGTCGGCGCCGATCGACGCCACAACACTCCCAGATCTTCGCGCCTCCTTTCGCCATGCAGGGCTGGCAGACGTCCCTGCCCGCGCCGGCACCAACATCATCGACGCCCTCCGAAAAGCCCTTGAGCGCGTCCCTGACTCCTCCCGGGCTCCCACGCTGATCGTCTTCTCTGACGGGATGTTCCCGCGGATCGGAGCGGAGCCGCTCAACGAGCTGCTAGCGCTGCTGCGGCGACTCCCGCACGCGCCCCAAATCGTGTTGGTCGTCGACGACCCGCTCCTCGCGCGGGCCGGTCTCGGTGCAGCGCACCCGGCCTCCGAGTTCGCCGCAAAAATCGGGGCCCGGATTCGCAGCATTGAACTCAACACGCTCGAGAGTCTCGATATGAACAGCATCCTGTCGGCCCCGCGCGTCATCGGCGACATTCGGGTACGGGCCTCATCGAGCACGACCTTCGATCGTCTGACCACCGGCCTCATCGGCGGAACCATCGAGACGCTCGAGGGCCGCTACACCACCGTAAAACCTCCCAAATCAATCTCCGTGCGCGCGCTCTCGGGTCGCTCTCGAATGCGCGCGAGGGTGCCGGTGAAGACGGTGGCCCCACGAGGCCGCGCCTTCGTCTCTAGCGCGAACAGCATCGAGCGTATCACCCTCGCTGAATCCGTCCAGGCTCCGCAGTGGTACCGCCCCTCCATGGAGGAGACGTTTCGGGCGCAGCTTGGTCGCGCCTCCTTTGACACGGACGCTCGCGTTGGCGCGCTGAGCCAAGACCTCATGTCGATGTACCTGCGTCGGCGGGTGCTGCCCCGCGTCAAGGCCTGCTACAATGAGGCGCTGCGGCGAGACGGAACCCTCGGAGGGCGCGTCGTGGTCTCCTATCAAATCGCGAAGGGAGAGGTGATGGCCGCCGCCGTGGCCACGACCTCACTGTCTGCACAAGACCCTTCTCTTGATCGCTGTCTTGAGCGCGCCGCCTGGAAACTCGAGGTGCCCGCCGGACGCCTCGACGCTCGGCGCTACGACGTCCGCTACCCCGTGCAACTCAGCCCCCCCGAGGGGGGGAAGGCGCCATCCTCCGAGAGTGAGCTCAGCCCGCTCGTTCAGATGATGCTCGACAGCGCGGAAATTTTGGCCCGCTAACCTCCCGAACGCTCATGAGCCGCTTCTTCGAAACCACACACGGAATCTACTTTGACGATCTCGATCCCTTCGCGATCCTTCACAACGCGCGCTATGTGCTGCTGTTCGAGCGAGCGCTCGGTGCGTTTTGGATGCACGTGGGATGGGGAGGATTTCAAGATGAATCCCGACCCGAGCAATTTCACCTGGTCCGGAGCAATCACGTGGACTATCTCGCCCCCGTCCGGGGCGTCGGGCAGGTGCGAATCCGCGTCTTCATCGCGCACCTCGGCGCCAGCTCCCTGCGGTTTCGCTTCTTGATGATGCCGCTAGACCGCGACGTCCCCTACGCAGAGGGACACCGCACCATCATCCACGTGGACCCGCGGACGCTGCGACCCAAACCGTGGACCGACGGATTCAAAGATGTGATGAATCCGTGGGTCGAGGGTCCTCAAGCCCCCTGAGGAGGACGCGCGGCCGCGGCCGTCGCGTCCGCTCGCCGGATGTCGACCGGGACGCCGCTGAGTACGGCGTTGCCCGACACGGCGTCCACCACAGACTCATCGGTGAGGTCATTCGCGCTCGCGCCCTCAAGTCGCGTCGCGACCGAGAGCCGCACGCCGTCGCGCCCGTGACCGTAGCCGTGCGGCAAGCTGACCACCCCGGGCATGATCGCGTCGTCAATTTCGAGCCGCACCGCGACCTCACCAACTCGGCTTCGAACCTGAACCCAGTCATCGGCCGCCAGACCGCGCGCCGCGGCGTCCTCTGGATGCATCTTTAGCAGGCACCGCGGCGTGCCCGACGTGAGCCTCGGAATATTATGCATCCAGCTGTTATTGCTCCGCAGCTCTCGACGACCGATGAGCACGAGCTCGTCTTGAACGCGGGCAGGTCGCTGGAGATCCGCCTCGAGGCGTTCGACGTCTGCGCACAGCACGTCCGGGCAAAGGTCAATGTACAGCGCGCCGCCGCTGCGGCGGCCGAGCCGCTCCGGTAGGCACGGACGCAGCGGCCCTAGGTCCAGGCCGTGGGGGGCGCGCTTGAGTCGTTTCATCGAGATCCGACGCCCCTGCACATCCCGCGCGTCCCCACGCAGCCCGTACGGGCCGCCGTGCAAGCCCAAGGACAAGATGCCCTCGGGCTGGAGCAGCCGGCGGCCGTGCGCCTCTGCGCGCGCGCGCGTCGGGGCGCCTCGCAACGCGAGCAGTCGCGACTCCAACCCTGACAAGATCTGCCAGTCGTGCCGCTGGGTGGGGCCCGGCGAGAACAGCGGCGGTGAGTATCTCGCGGTGTTTCGGATGGCGAGCGCGTGAAACGCCACGTCATAATGACCGTGCTCGAGCGGCGAGGTGGGCGGCAAGATCAAGTCCGCGTGGCGCGTGGTCTCGTTGAGATAAAAGTCCACGCTCACCATGCCGTCGAGCGAGGTGAGCGCGCGCTCAAGTCGCCGTCCATTCGGCGTCGACAGCACGGGGTTGCCGGCGATGGTGATGAGCGCGCGGATCTGGCCTTCCCCCGGGGTGTCGAGCTCTTCCGCGAGGGTCGCAGCCGGCAGCTCTCCGCCGAACTCGGGGAGGCCTCGCACCCGCGATTTCCAGCGTCCAAAGCTCCCCCGACCCAGCCCGAGCGCCCGCGGTCCTCCGATGATGTCGAAGGCGGGCAAGGCAAACATCGCCCCTCCGGGCGCGTCAAGGTTGCGGCTGAGGACATTGATAACGTTGAGCAACCAGCCGCAGGTGGCGCCGAAGGCCTGCACGCACACTCCGAGGCGCCCGTAACAGACGGCGCGCTCCTCCGTATAGAGCTTGCGGGCCACCGCCTCGATGACCGCGGCGTCCACCCCCGTGACGCGGGCCGCGGCCTCGGGCGTCCACGGCGCGAGCATCCGCTCGAGGTCGTCGAGCCCCCGGAGGTAGCTCGCGTAGGGCGACGGTGTCCCCGCGCTGAGTCGCAGCAGCTCCCTCGCGATGGACGCCAGCAGATGCGCGTCGGTGCCGGGCCGAATAAAATAGTGTGCCGAGGCGTTCGCCGCCGTCTGGGTCTTGCGCGGGTCGAACACGACCACCTCACCTCCGCGATCTCGAATGCCAGCGAGCCTCCCCTTCATGTTGGGGGCGCTCATGATGCTGCCGTTGGAGACCTCCGGGTTCGCCCCCAAGATCACCATATAGTCGGTGTGGTCGACGTCGGGCACCGGCATCAATAGCTGGTGTCCGAACATGAGGTAGGCCGCCAACATATGTGGGAGCTGATCCACGGAGGTGGCAGAGAAGCGATTGCGGGAACCCAGCGTCCGCAAAAAATCGGGTCCGTACAGCATCGCGCCGTAGTTGTGGACGTTGGGGTTGCCCAGGTAGGACGCGACGGCGCTCTTGCCGTGCTGCGTTTGGGCCCGGTGGAGGATGGTGGCGGCCTCATCGAGCGCCTCGTCCCAACCGATCTCTTCCCAATCGCTGCCCCGCCGCCGCAACGGCGCTCGCACACGATCGGGGTCGTCGTGCAGCGCCCCAAGCTGGGTCCCCTTGGGGCACACATAGCCCTCACTCAGCGGGTCGCGTGCGTCGCCGCGAATTCGCTGCACCTGCCGACCGTCGTGCTCCACCTCAAGACCACACATCGCTTCGCAGAGCGGACACCCACGATAATGAATCTCACTCGCCATGCGAGGACTCTACGACAGTTGGCCGGCGGTGACGAGGCGTCGCCGCCTCGCGCAATGATCGCTCACCGCAGCAACTCGGCGAGGGTAAATCCGGCGAAGTTCCCAACCGCGTTGCCCAGCGCACCCAACAATATCGCGGGCAGCACCAGCTCGCGACGACCGAGGCTCCTCGCCAGCGCCAACGCGGTCGTGCCTCCGCCGATGTTGGCTTGAGAGGCTACCGCGGCTGTCACACCGTCGATGCGGAGAATCCTCGTGACCCCGAAGGCGAAGATCCCGTGAATCGCGACTGTGCAGCCCGCAAGGGCCGCGATCGCACCAGCGAGCCCCCCGATGTCGCGAAGCGCCGCGACATCACAATGGGCGCCGATAACAGTCAAGAAGAGGTAGACCGCGAACATGCCGAGCACCCCCGGTGACTGGAGGCGCTCCATCCACGGCGTCTGCGCCAGCACCAACGCGAACACCGTCAAGATCAACATGTCCGGCGGCGCCCAGAGCCCCTGCCCCGCCATGAGGTCATGGACGACCCCACTCAGCCACACGCAAAAGACCCCCAACCCCGCCGCGATCGCGAGATCGAAGGGCGTCACCGTCGCTCTGTCTTGAATCTCCGACAGCACGTCTTCGTCGCTCGCCGGGTCGCCTTGTGCCTCACGCGAGGCGCGG
>JBDQGY010000004.1:0-49398 GCA_040265175.1 Nannocystaceae bacterium | reverse complement strand
TGCTGGTGGTCGCGAGCGCCTTCCCTTTGGTGCAAATCTTTGTGACGGCCGCGTTGCGGACCGCGCCGGGCTCATTCTCGGGATCGATCTCCTCTCCCGCGTAGCTGCAAAGGTCGACTCCGTCTGTCGCGAGTTGGCTTCGATCAATGTCGTTGGAGTCATTGTCGTCGTCGAGACTTGCGTCGGCTTCGTTGAGCAGATCATCGCGAACCGATCCCTGCACGAGCAGCGCGGTCGTGATGGCGGTGCCTAGGGAAGCCGCCGTCAAGCCAGCGCTGACGCCGACGCCCGCCCATTTCCACGCAGGCGGAGAGGGGTCTTTGCCCCACTCCCAGCTCCTGGAATTCTCCTTGGGTCCTTCGACCACCTCTTCAGGCTCGCCCTCGTCTTCCGCGTCGACGGGTGCTGCCGCGGGCGGCGGGCTATCCTCCTCCTCCCAAAATTCTGCGACCACGGAGGTCGCGAGGGACTCAATAGCCTCATCAGACGCAAGCTCCTTGGCGTCGATGGCCTTGCGGATGGTGGATTTGAGGACGTGGGACTCCACCTCAAGCAGGCTTAGGGTGAGGATGAATCCGTCTCCGTTTGCTCTCAGGGCCCCGTACAAGAGCTCGGTCGCGCCGAGGTTCTCACCGCCACTTCCGAGGCAGTCAAAGTCCTCGCCGTCGCAGTCCATGGTGAGATTGAGCTCGAGGAGCGTCATCTCGACGCCCGCGGAGAAGCCACGCGTGATGAGGGCATCACGCAGCGCGGAGGTGAGCACGCTGGCCTTCTCAGAGGTCGCGTCGTCGGAATCGAGACCGAGCACCGTGGGGGTCGCAGCGGCTCCGAGGGCGGCGGCGGGTGTCATCGAGGAGACGCCAAGGGTGGCGATGGTGGTCGCGGAAATGAGGACTCTTTGAAACGAACGGTTCATATGGATGGGGCGCTCTCGACGGAGGCTGCGCGGCAACCATACCCCAATCTTTGGCGGCGCTGCAGCAGTTGAAACGCCTTGTTTGTCGCTTCGTAGGTCGTTTGGCGCGGTGGCTGGTAGTATGTTCAAGGTGGAAGCGACGGAGGAGCCTCAGGGAGATACTCCCCACGACGCGCAGGTCTATCCGCGAATTCGAGCGCGACGGAGTCTCGCCACTCCAATTTGGGCGTTCGTCCTTATGATTATCGTGCTCAGCGGCTTCTCGGCCGCCTTCATCGCGAACAAGAGCCGTGCGTTGCGCGCCGAGTTCGATCTGCTGACCTCGATCTACGTCCCGCTCGGTGTGCGCTTGTCGGCGGCCCACGCCGGTTCGGCGAAAATCGGCGCGCGGATCGAGGCCTTGTCCACGGGAGGCCCGAGCGCCATGGCGGCCCTCGACGACCCGTCGATCCTGGTGTTCGCGGAGGCGCTCGAGCGACGAGAGGCGCTGGTGGAAGAGCTTGGTGGACCGATTCGAGAGGCCATGACCAAGCTTGATGAGGAGCGAAATGGCTCCAAGTTCGCGGGGCTACGGCTCCTCGCGTCTCAAGTGGAGCAGCTCGAGCAAGTGGTCCATGTGGACGCGGGCCGAGAGGTGATGGAGGTGCTGCTCGATACGCGACGTCAGTACGAGATCAATAATCGATTTCGATCGCTCCAAGAGTTGATGTCCAAGCTCGTGCTTGAACAGCGCGAGGCGGTGGAGAATTACAGTCGCCAGACCGAGCGTCTCATCGCGATCACGACGACCATCTCCATGGTGCTCAGTATCGTCGTCGCCCTGGTGGTGGGTTTGACCCTGCGTCCGCTTCAGCGGCTCAGCGAAGGGGTGCGGGAGCTGGGGCGAGGTGAGCGGAGCCAGCGCGTAAAGCTCAAGGACAGCGACCCTGTCCACGACGACGAGGTGTCTCGGCTCGCGCGTGAGTTCAACCTCATGGCGGACGCTCTCCAAGAGCGTGAGCGGCGCTTGGTCGCGAGTGAGCGGCTCGCTGCGGTGGGCCAGCTTGTGGCTCAGGTGACCCATGAGATCCGGAACCCTTTGTCCAGCGTGGCGTTGAACTTTGAGCTCCTGGAAGACGAGTTTACATCGTCGGAAGGCGACGCCCAGAAGATCATCCAATCGATCGGGACGGAGCTTGAGCGGCTCTCGCAAATCACCGAGACCTACCTCGATTTCGTCCGCCGACCTCAGCCTTCTCGACATCCCACGGACCTGCGTGAAGAGATCGTCGATCTGGCCGCCTTCCTCCGCCTCGAATTTGAGCAGGCGGGCGTGACCCTTGAGGTGCGCGAGGGCGTCGATCTTTGCTGGGCGGCCATCGACGCGGATCAGATTCGGCGCATGCTCATCAATTTGCTCCGCAATGCGCGGGAGGCGGCGGCAGGTCTCGAAGATGCTCTGGCGTCGCGCACCGCCAAGGTGTGGGTGGCTGTCACGGCCCGCGACGACCAGGTTTGTATCGAGGTGGGAGACACGGGCCCCGGCTTGCCGCCAGAGATCGAAGATACGGGGCAGATCTTCGACGCGTTCTTTACTCAAAAGGCGAAGGGTACTGGGCTCGGCCTCGCGGTGGTGCGCCAGGTGGTGGAGGCGCACGGGGGCAGCGTGGAAGTGGCGCAAACTGGGTCAGAGGGCACCATTTTCAAGGTCTTGTTGCCGGCTTGCGATCCTTGAAGGGCCTCCGTATTCTCTCCCGACGCACCCAAGCCGGTGTGAACACGCTATGTACGCGCGCACGACACTCGTTGCCCTCTTTGCCAGCCTTTCTTTTTCGGCTGGCGCCTGCACCTTGATCTTACCCCCGGGAGATGGCGACGACGCGGTCGACCGCTGCGAGAACGTGAGCGAGTGTCCGGATTATGGAGACAACCGGCTTGTGGGGCAGTGCTTTTCGAACGATTCCGACGTCAACAGCGCGCCCGGTGTGTGCGTCGCGACCTGGAAACCGGAGTCCTGCGATCCCACGGACACGACCCTGCCGCTCGGTGAGACCTACGACATGGCGGTCGCCCTTGGGACCGCGGTGTACACCCAGGGCTGCAGCGAGGAGAATCGGGGCAAGCGAGGCTGTCCGGTGGACGCGATGGGTCAATGCGAAGAGGGCACCGAGGCACAGGACGGTTTTTGTCAAAAGCCTGGAGATCCTGTGTTGGCGGGGGTCGGTGGAGAGACGTCGTTGCTGGGCCAAGACGTGCTTGATCAATCCTGCCGCTTCTTCTTTTGCAATGAGGACTTCGTTTGCGACAAGACCACGTTTGCCTGTCGTCCCTGCGATCCAAACAAGCTGATTGGCGAGGGTGGATGTTCGGAGATTTGGGTGGATGGAGCCCCTTCGCCGATCTACATGAACCAGGGTGCGCTCAACGGCGCGTGCAAGAACGAGGACGCTGAGAGCCAGGATCCAGTGGCCTTTTCGCAAGGCCTCCCCTCGGCGCCAACTCCCTAGCGCAGCCGCGAGAGGGCGGGCCACGTGGTCGTGATCAGCGCTCGGGTCACGGGGCTGATCCGCGGGTGCTGCAGCGCGAGAGAGGCGCTGTCTCGCGCGTCGTCGGGGCGCCGGCAGGCCCGAGCGGCCAGCGCGAGTAACGTGAGGCTGTCAGCGTCTGTGGGATCGAGAGCGAGGCCAAGATCCAAAAGCGCGTTGGCGCGTCGACGCTGATCGGTCGCGGCCAAGGCGAGCGCGCGTGCACCGAGGGTCCGCGGTGATGTGGGCGCGATCTGTTGAAGTCGCTCGAGGTGGTGGGGTTTTGGGGCACCGTCGCCGCCCGCCAACGACAACACGATGAGTCGCGCGGCGGCTTCCGCGTTCGAGAAATCCCGTTCGAAGACCGCGTCGAGGGCGTTCTGTTCCTCCGTGGCATCTCCTGCGTTCCGCGCGAGCCTTGCGCGCAAGATCAGGTGCTCGCTGCGGGCGTCGGTAAAATCCTCCGCGCGCTCGAGGGCTCGGATGGCGGCGGGGATCGCTCCCGTTTCGCGCAGCGCGATGCCGCGCAGCATGGCGCTCGCGTAGCCTTCACCATCGGCGTCTTCTAGGAGGTCGATTTGTTGAAGCGAGCCGCGAAAATCGCCCCGTTGGAGGGCTTCGTTGGCCGCCTCCCACAGGGCTACGCGAGCGTCCACGGCGTTCGCGTCGTCGGCGGGGGGCTCCCAGCCCCCGGGGGCGCCGGCGACCGTGTCCTTAACCCAGCGCGCGTACTCCGCGTCCAGCTGATTCATAGAGGTGCGAAGGATCGTCGGGAGCACGTCGACCGCGGGCCGACCCGTATGGAACGCCGCGAGGGTGTCGCGCAAGGAGGCGTCGTCGAGCTTCGTCATTAAGAACTCCACGGCGGCGGTCGCCTGCATATACGCCTGGCTCATCGCTTGATGATTTTCGGCGAGGACGAACGCTCCTTCGAGTTGACTGAGGGGGACGAGCGCTCCGTCGCTGTCGATGGTGGCGAGCTCTTCGGCGATCGTCGCGCGCCACCCGGGTGCGCGCTGGCCGGCCTCCCACTCGCTCAGTCCCTCCGTGAACCATCGCGGCACGCGGCGTTGGCTCGCCGCGAGCGCGTAGGTGTGGGCGAGCTCATGCCACAAGACCCGCGAAAAGTTAAATCGGCCGCTGAACGGACCCACGATGGTGACGACCGGTCCAAAGCACACGCCCAGGGCGCCGAGTGCTGGGACGCCGATCGTCCGCACCGCGAATTCTCGCGGTGTTCGGTACACCTCCACTCTCACGTTGGGAATCTCCAGCTTGTAGCGGCGCTCAAAGGTGCGGCGCGCCGCGGCGATCTCGTGAAACAATTGCTCCGCCAACACTGGAGCGGCGTTCTTTGGTAGGCGGAGTTCGACCCCGTCGCGGCGGACGAGCTTGTATTCGTAGGCGACGACGTCGCGAAACAGCGCGCGCGTGTTGAACGTTCGCTCGTTGAATTTGTCGCCATCCCACGCCAACTCCATCTGTCGCAACCCCTCGTCATCGTCACCGAGTCGAAGCAAGTTCAACGCGTAGGCGCTGCGGCTATAAAAGTTGGTTGGATCGCGATCTAGGGCCAGCGTTAGCACCTGGTCGAGCTCTTGGTACAGATGAACATGGGCGAGCAGCTCCGCGAGCTGAGGAAAAAAATACCAGCCGGTCGGGTCGGGACCTGAGAGGGCGTGGGTGACGGTCTCGACGATCCCGCGCGTTCGTCCGCGAATATCCAACGTGGCGTGGAGCGCACGCGCGGTCGCGTCTTCCCACAGCGTGTGTGTCACGACGTTTGACAGCAGATCTCGCGCGGCCGCCTCTTGGCCTCGAACCACGTGGCCCCAGGCGATGATGAGGCTCGCCCCGGGAGCGCTTGGCCGGTCGTTGAGCACCTCGGTAGCGAGGGCGGTAGCCTCGAACAAATCGCCGGTGGTGAGGGCGGCGTGGGCGAGCAGCGTCCTCGCCTCCACGTGGCGTGGGGTTCGGTCAAGGAGGGGGCGGAGCAGGTCTTGGGCTTCGTCGGCGGCGTATTTCTCGATGAACACTCGGGCGTGGAGCAGCCGAAATTCCTCTTCAAGCCAGGTGTCGCCTGCGTCCTTCGTGAGCGGAGGGGAGCTATAGGCTCTCTCGAGCACACCGTTGGCGTCGTGAAAACCGCCGTTGGTGCGGGTCGCCAGGGTGGCGCGCGCCACCGCCAGGAGCGACTCTGCGTCGTCGGCCTCGCCCGCGGCGTAGGCGTCGTAGAGGCGATCGATGCGCGCCAGATTCTCCGGGCTGCGGCTGTCTCCCGTGAGGGTCGCGAGCCACACCTGCGCGCCGACGAGCCCGAGGTGTGCGGGCCATCGTTGCGCGGCCTGCTCCAGGTGAGCGGCGGCACCTGCCACATCGCCGAGGTTGGCCTCGAGGATGGCTGCGCGTCGGGCGGCCACCGGGTCTTGGGTGGCGATGGATGTCAACACCTCGCCCGCGGCGGTGACGTCTCCGGCGAGCACGAAGGCATGGGCCAGGGCGGTCCACCCCGGGACATCCTGGGGATGTGCCCGCGTCCAGCTCCTCAAAAACTCGATGGCGGGCTCCACTCTTCCCTCGGCGATGGCCCGCTGTGCGCCAGGGAGTCCGTCCGCTGCGGAGAGCGGCGGGGTGGCCTCCATCGGGGACATCGGCTCGCCGGCGGTCGTCGTCGCGTCGGGTGGGGTCGGCGGGCCGAGCGGAGCCGTGGCGCAGCCGCAGAGCGCCACGAGCCCGGCTTGAGCACACCACAACACCGCGCCAGTCGCACCAGATCGTCGCACCAGGTGTCAGTGTGAAAGGGCGCCCAGGGCATGTCAAACGCGGACCCGGTGCGCGTATACTCTTCGCATGTCGTCCGAGACGTCCCACACCGCCTATCCCGCGGAGGTTTATGAGTCCTTTGAGGGCTTTATCCACCAGGTGATTAAAGAGACCTATGAGCGAGGTGCGAAGCGACCCGAGTTTGTCGCGCTCGTGCTGGCCTCGGGTGAGCTCGCGCAGCTCGCATGGGGTCGGGTGCGTCAAAGCGGAGTCCGAGAGGTCGCCGTCGGCGCTGCGGGCTACGTCGCGTTACGCTACGGGCTGAAGTTTCTTCTCGGGGGTCCTCTCGGAGTGATCTTCACGGGATTCACAGTTGCCGCGCTCGTCTCGTTTTTTTGGCAAAACCAAAAAGAGGTGCTTGAGCGCCGGGCGCCCTATCGCAAGCTGATCAGCGACGCGCGGGATAAGTTTGACGACATCCAAGATAGGTATCGAGATCAGCGCTACGACGCGGGCGAGCGAGCCTTGCTCGTAGAGGGTCTGATTCGGCGGGTCCTCAAAGACATCGAGGCGCCGATCCCCGCGGCGGATCCGCCGGCCTCGACCTGAGTGGGGTTCAGGAAGGCGCCTCGTCGGTGCTGACAACGGGAGCGCCTGCGGCACATCGCCACAAGGCGACGGCGCCGATCAACTCTCCGAACCACAGCGTCGCCCCCCGGATGACGAAGGTGGACGCGAGGGCGGCGTGCGTGCCAAGGCCGGGCACGAGGCGCGTCGCGAGCACCGCCAACGAGCCCTCGGTGGCGCCTAGTCCACCAGGGAGGAAAGAGATCGCTCCGATTAAGGTGGTGGACGACCACAAGAGCACGCAGGTGCGCAGGTCAATGTCGACGCCGGGGAACGACCTCAAGATGAACATGTACCCTACACATTCGAGCCCCCAGGCGAAGAGGCTGAGCACCACGAGGAGCGCGAGCCGGCGAGGATGCACAAGCACTCGGGCGCCCTCCAAGAGACCCTCGACGCGATCGGAGAAGTGGGCGAGTCGGGGGCGCTTGGACATGGCGGCCGTGATTTTACGGGAGGCCGGGCGGTTGCCGAGGACGAGCACGACCGCGACGACAAGCAGAGCGGCGGCCCAGACGTTGCCCCGGTGGCCCTCGAACTTCCCGAGCCGGCGGAGACAAACCCCGACGCGGGCGAGCACGTCTGCGGCGCGGTCCGCCACCACGAAGGGCGCGGTTTTGGTGAACGGCACCCCATGGTTAGATTTGAGGATGCTGCTTCGGACCACCTCTCCTAGTTTTCCAGGGGTGACCGACATGCTCAGCCCCGCCAGAAAGATCGCGGCCGAGGCCCGGACGCTGAGCGGGCGATGGAGGGCGCCTCGCCGCACGTGCAGCCATCGCAAGGACAGCTCCCACTTGAGGAAGCGGAAGACGTAGGCGAGGCTCGACATCGCGAGCGCGGTCCACAGACCGCGCGGGTGCATGGTGACGAGTGAGTCTTTGATCTCCGCCACGCCGAACCATGAGGCGCCGACGACGTAGAGGACGATGCCAAGGCCCACGCCGAGGAGGGTACGACGGAGGGTCTTGCTCATACCTACGGACCATCAAAGTCGACGGGTTGATAGCTCGACCACGCGCTGGAAAATTTTCCTGGGACTGAGGGGCGGAGCGCGGCGCGGACAGGCGCGGGCAAGGAGCGGCGTCCCCAGAGCGCCTTGACGGCTCGACCGGCGAGTCCCTCCGCGTAGAGCGGTCGCGCCGGGAGCCTCGCGATCGGCCAAGGCTTGCGTCGACCGGTCACAAAGGGCACCCGCGTGTTTGTGCGGCGATGCCCGCTGGTGGCCGCGGCGAGATTGAGGAGTCCGTCGAGCCATTCGTCGACCACCTTCATGTCATCAAGCTCATTGCACGCGACGCCGAGGACGTGCTCTGGCGCTGTGGGGTCGCAGGCGAGGCGGCCCTCGTCGTCGGCGGCGGCCCACCATGTCGCGTCCAAGAGCACTGTCGACGTGGCGAAGACGTCAGAGATCAGTCGGGCACCGATGGCCAGCGCCGGATCGCTGGGGGCTTGGTAGCCGAGCCCCGTCGCGAGGTTGCGAACACTGGTGACCATGGGTCCGGTCCACGCGCCCGCGCGCGCGCGTTGGTGACACAAGGGAGCTAGCAACACGAGGTTGGTGCCAACCCAGTGGGCAGGGATGCGGGCGGGGACGCCGGTCTCGGGCAGCTTGATTCGCAGCGATTCACGACCACGTGGAGGGAAGGGTGTGATCGATCCACTCGGGTGACCGAAGGACGCGCGCTCGAACAGTCGTTGGCCCGCCTCTGGATCACCGAGCACGAAGACGTCTCGAAGTCGAAGCTTGCGGGCGTCAAAGCAGTCGAGGGCCGCTCGGAGTGTCCAGGGGGGGACGCCGAGTCCTGGCATATTCCCGTGCGACATGATCCCGAGGGTAATGTCCCTGCGCTTTGGCACGGAGCGGAGCAGCCGATCGAGGCACACGTGGGCGGCGAGGGTGGGCCGCGTCTCGTCGGCTGGAAGTATTTCCACACGGGCCGGCACCCACAGAGCATATCTCGGATCGTCGGGGATTGCTCGATCTTTGGGACGTGGTGGGGACGCGAGCGACGTGCGGTCGCTCCTCAGGAGACGATCAGGGCGGTTCCGAGTCCCATGACGACCGCGCCGACAATGCGCGGCACGGTCACGGATTCGTGGAACGCCAGCCGCCCGATCACGAGGGCGATGAGTAGACCCACCGCGCGTTTCACCGTCTCGACCACCCCGACGAGCAGCCCTTGAATTGCGAGCAGCTGGAAGGCGAAGGCGGCGCCACCGACGATCATCCCAATGAGGAGCGCCCACGGGTGGCGCCGCGCTCCGGCGAATTCACGGGCGCGTCCGCGGGCGATCAAAAAAGCTCCCAGGAGGATGCCGACCCCGCAGTTCATGACCAACGCGTGAATCGGTAGATCCGCGTAGGTGGTTGCGAGCTTGTCGAGGACCGTCGTCGTGGACCAGCACAGGGCGACCAGGGTCATATAGACCGCGCCTCGCTCGTTCAAGAATGCGCGCCACAGGCTGATTCGCCGGCCCTGGTCGTCGACGGCCCCGTCGGAGGTGATGACGATGGCGCCTATCACGACGGCGCAGATCCCCGCGACCTGCGTTGTCGTTGGCGTCTCGTCGAGGATAGGAATGGCCAAGATCGCGCTGAACACTGGCGTGAACGACAAGAACGGAATCGAGACGCTGAACGGCGACGCACGCATCGCCATGAGGAACAATATATTCGCGGCGATATTGAGTGCGAGGCCGGCAGCCGCGGGAGCGACGTACGCGGGGTTCGAGATGTGCCCGCCGCTGACCCACCACCAGATCGCGAAGGCGGGGGCCTGGCCCAACGAGAGAATTGTCGCCAACGCGAGGGTGGGGATTTTGTCCGCGAGTTGCTTGCGCACCACGTCTAGGCCCGCCCACGCCAAGCTCGAAGACAGGGCAAAGAGGATGCCGGTCGCGAAGGTCATGGCGTAGATTTAGCGCGGCGCGGGCGCGCTCAGTCGTCGCCGCTGTCGCCGCGGAGCGTCGCTTCAAACGATGTGGCCGTGGTCGGATCGAGCACCACGTTGGGCAGGGCGCGATAGAGTGAGGGCACGTCTCGACGCGGCGGTTGAGCGTCGTGCGGCTCGTGCGGAATGTCGAGGGTGTGCGGCGGAGATCGTACAAATCCGCTGTCCACCGCGATCATCAGACGACCGGGGCAATCGCATGGGTTTTGTCGGTCCACGTGGCTGCATCGCGGCGTGATGTAATCCTCGATTTTTTTTCGTCCCCGGGCGAGGCGGACGCGGTAGGCGCTCTCCTTGATCTTAAGCATCGAGGCCGCGTGATCCGGCGCGAACCCCAAAATATCCGTGAGGACGAAGCTGATTCGGACCGCGGGGGGGAGGCAGCATAGCGCCGAGGTGAGGCAGGTGCGCTTGAGCTGCCACAAGAGCACGTGGGTGTCGGGCTCAATGCCGTCACGCGCGAGCATCGCGGCGTCGATGGGGCGGGTGATGTCACTGCGGAGCACCGCGTCGAGATCCCCGAAAGAGAGGGTGGCGCGGCGGCCGAGGTTGGCCTCAAGCCACCTCGCGGCGCTCCCGAAGATGGCCATCTTGTGTGGGCTCTCACCCTCAAGCTGGGTGCGCTCAGAGGCGAGGTGCTCGCAGATTCCCCTCAGCTGCTCGAGCGCGTCGTCGTGGTTCGCGGTCACACAAAAAGTGAAACGGTACAGGTCGGGCAGCAGCGCGACGAGCGTGTCATGAAAGGGAGCGGTCATAGCTGCTCCGCGAGGGTATCAGGTTTTGACCCAGGATCATCGCGCCTTGAGCCGCCGCTCCACACCATCCCAGAACCGCGCCTCCATGGTGTGATGGCCGGTGAGTTCTCCCATTCGGTTGACCTCTTGCATGCCGGTGGGGCTCGTCACGTTGACCTCCGTGAGCTTCTCGCCGATGACATCGAGGCCCACGAAAAATTGACCGCGCTCAGCCAAGAAAGGACCGACCTCGTCACAGATCGTGCGTTCATGGGGGCTGAGCGCCGTGGCAGCCGCGGTCCCGCCGACGTGAAAGTTGCTGCGGCCCTCGCCCTTTGCGGGCACCCTCAGCACCGCCCCCACGGGCTCACCATCCACGAGGAGGATTCGCTTGTCGCCGGTCTTGGCCTCGGGGAGGAACTCTTGAGCCACGGTCCACTCGCTGTGCTCTTGTGTGGCGAGCTCGAGCAACGCGTTCAGGTTAGGGTCGTCGCGTCGCACCTTTAGGATGGCTCGCCCGCCGAAACCGAAGACTGGTTTGACGATCATCTCCCCGCCGAAGTCATCAAGCGCGGTGTGCAGGTCTTCGCGGCGCCGGAGCAGCCTCGTGCGCGGGGTCAGGTGGGAAAAAGCGAGGATCGCGAGTTTCTCGTTGAGCTCACGTAGTCCCGCCGGATCGTTGACCAGCAAGGTCTGGCCGCGCGCGCGCTCGAGGATCCACGTGCTGATGAGGTAGTTGGAGTCGAAGGGGGGATCCTTGCGCTGAAAGACCACATCGAATTGCGACAGCGGTGTTTGCTGAGACGCTCCGGCGAAGCTCGGTCGGTCACCGACCGAAATCGGTGCGACGGGCCGGGCGTGGGCACTCGCGACTTCTCCCTCGAGGGCGAGGTCGCTCACCATCGTGCCGTGGACCTCGTAGCCTCGACGCTGGGCTTCCAACATCATGACGTAGGTGCTGTCTTCGCGGGGGCAAAGACGGTCGAGGGGATCGAGGACAAAGAGTGCGCGGACGGTCACCTCGGGGAGCATACCGGTGCGAAAGTTGAGCCGCTCGTCCGCTTCGTCCATACTTGTCTTACCTGTGCCTACACTCAACGACACACACGCACATGAACTGCGATCAACCGGCGCAAAGCACGCACTCCCCAGGCCAGGCCGGTGGTCGCGCGTATCCCGCATATCTCTCGTTCGACGAGAGGTTCGGGAGTTTGTGCCCGACGGCAATCTCAAGCTGCTCTTTGCGGAAGCGGAGCACGTGGTGGAGGGCGGGCTCGATCAAGACGGGAAGGGATTCGCGTCGGTCATGACGACGATCTGCCTTCAGCGCACCGCTGGGTTATTTCGCGAGCACCCCGACGAGGCGACGACCGCCAAGCTCGTGGAGCTCCTTCGAGACGATCCGCGCGTTCGGGCGCGACTTATCGCCGTGGGACGCGCGGAGTTCGAGCGCCGAGGAGATCTGCGGGCGCGCACCTGTCGGGCAGAGATGGATGTCCACTTGAGGTTCGAAGACAGCCAGCTGCTCATAGACGGCGACCTCGTGTTATTGCTCGAGCAACCCGAGCGCCGCAAGCGAGGTGCTCGTTGAACCTCGCCATGCCCACCACATCCCGCACGCCTCCGATCCCGCTTCATCCCGAAGCGCCCGCGGAGCAGTACTACCGGGCGAGCGAGGTCTCGAAGCTCTTCGGCGTCCCCGTCAGTCGACTGCGATACTGGTCGCAGTCGGGCTTCATCCGACCGACAGGCACGGGGAACCGCGGCGGATACCGCTTTACGGATCTCATCTCCATCAAGGTGGCCAAGGGGTTGCTCGACGCCGGCGTTCCGCTGCAGCGGGTACGTCGCAGTCTTGAGGCGCTCCGTCGCCGGCTCCCCGACGTTCAAGAACCCCTCGCGGCGCTGCGCATCCGTTGTGATCACGCGCAGGTGCTCGTGGAAGAGGAGGCTGGCGCGTTCGAGGCAGACACCGGCCAGCTCGTCTTGGACTTCAGCGTGGGGACCTTGCGAAGCGAAGCGGCGCAGGTGCTTGAGCTGCCGCGACCGACGAGTACGCCGCAAGATGAAGAGTTCTCGGCGCAGGCGATCTTCCTCAAGGCGCGGGAGCACGACGCGCATTGTCGTCTTGAGGGTCTCGGCGCCGCAGCCTTAGACGAGGTCGAAGCGCTGTATCGTCACGCCATCGAGGTGGACCCTGAATTCGCGGCTGCGTGGACAAACCTCGGCGGGCTGCTCGCCGAGCGCGGGGATCTGGAAGAGGCGCGAGACGCCTTCGACGCGGCCTTGAAGATCGATCCAGACCAACCGGAAGCTCAACTCAACCTCTCTGAGCTTGCGTTGCGCGAGGGGGACTTTGAACTCGCGATCGTGGGGTTTCGGACGGTCCTCGCGTCGGCGCCAGAGCTGCTCGAGGCCCACTACGGCCTGGCGCGTGCGCTCTTGGAGGTCGGCGGAAAGTCGCAAGCGCTGGCGCATCTGCGGCGTTTTTGTGAGGGGGTTTCGCGCCTGCCTCACGAGGAGCGTGACGCCGAGTTGGAGGCGCAGGCACACGCGGCTGAGGGCGTGCTGAGGGAGCTGTCGCTCGGTGTCGACGGCGGCTGATCCGTCGATGGAAGATCAGGGTCGCGAGCAGGCCCTCGCGGCGCTCGTGCGCCGCTTTGGTAGCTCCAAACTCGGTCGTGAGTTTGGCCTCCATCGCGTGAGGGGGGTGGCGGACTTTCGGGCGACGGTCCCCCTGTTTGACCGTCGAAGTCACGCACGCGAAGTCGAGCCTGAGCTAGGATTTGGTGAGGGCGATCCCAAGGATTCCGGCCCCGTCGACGGCGCGTGGCAGTCCACTCGGCCGTGGGCGGTCTGGTCGTCTCAGACGCAGAATTGGCCTCCTCAGCGCGTGTTGAGTTTGCGCCGAGAGACCCAGGGGACCGAGGCCGCGCGCATTCGACGGGAGGACCTCGCGGTACCCGGCGGGCGTGCGCCAGCGTTTCGAGGTCCGGACGGGTTGCACGATCTTCGCGAGATGCAGGAGGCCCTCACGGAGTTCGCCCCAGACACCCTCGTGGTGTCTTCGCTCGCTCTTTGTCGCAGTCTTGAACGACTCGGTCGCTGCCAGCTTGAGCGGCTCGCGCCCTCCCTCAAGGTCATCCTCACCGAGCATGATTTTGAGGTCGGGCTGAGAACGCGCGCGTCGGTGCTCAATCTTGGATGGATCGAGCGAGCCGGACGGGTCGCGATCCCATCGGCGCACGGACCTCGCTCTGCGATGAGCCTGACCGGTCGTGATTTGATCGTCGAGCTGCTCCCGTGGACGGATCCGGACAAAGACGGGAGATCGCAGCCTAGCGACGCGACCGTGTTGCCCGAGCACGCCGTGCTCGGGGCTCGCTATGAGGTGGTGCTGAGCGCTCCGACAGGCATGCTGCGCCGTCGGAGTGGCGCCCATATTCGTGTCATCGGATTCGAACCACCCTCGCAGGCAGATCCCGGCTTGCGACCCCGGTTCGTTCGTCGGCTCCCGCCACCCGCCGATCTTCGGGTGGAGGGCACAACCTTGGCGGGCGCTCGTCTTACGGCCGCGGTTCGGCAGGCGTTTCAACCGGAAGATCCCGCCCTGGTGAGCGCGTGGATCTCTGTGCGCCACTCTGATCGCTCAAGCGTGACCGCGCATGAGTCGGACGGTCGAGATCTCACAAGCGCGACTTTTTTTGAAGACACCGAGCTTGGACGTCCCGTGCCTGGACCGCGGCTCGGGCGGCGAGCGGACACCGTCACGGTACGTGTGGAGGTGCAGGGGGTGGCTCCTCCTCGACTGCCCCGGGACTTGTCTTATCGAGTTGACCGCGATCTGCGCCGTCGCAGCGCTCCCTACGCCCATTTACGCGACGGGGGAGTGCTCCAAGCGCCTGAGGTGCGGATCTGCGCGCCCGGGACCACGCAAGCTGAACAGATCGAGAGGGAACTGGCCCTCGACGGGCCGGTGCGAGGCGCGGCGATTCGTGTTGAGGTCTCTTCCGTCGCTTAATCGCTCCGAGCAAGCGGCCGATGTACAATTTGAAGAGGTGGGTTTTTTCAAAGCCAGAACGGACGGCACCGAGGCGGATGACCGCCCTGGGGTAACTCTTGTGCACGAGGTGGAGGGGGTGGTCCCCGAAGCGTCACGCATCAAGCAACTCGCCGGATATATCGTTACGCGGATCGAGAACGCGCGGGATCACAAGATCCCGATGCTACCTGGAATCGCCCAACGTGCGATGGAGGTCGCGAATGATCCCGACGTGTCCATTCGCGATCTCTCGAAGGTGATGAAGCCCGACGCTGTCTTGACGGCGCGCGTGTTGTCTCTCTCGAATAGCCCGCTGTATGCACCGGCGAAGCGCATCACCAATCTCGACAGCGGGATCATGCTGCTCGGCGTCGGCCTGGTCCGAGACATCCTCTACCAGAGCGTCGCGGAGGCGCACATCTTCCGTGGAGATGCCGCCGTATTTTTGAGACAACATCGACTCCATGGCATCGCCGTCGCGTACATCATGCGTCACATGAGCGGACACCTCGGGCTGAGTAAGGACTACGCGTTTTTGTCCGGGCTTCTTCACGACATCGGCACGGTGGTTTTGCGTCAGGTCCTCGACAAGGACGCGCCCCAAGGATACGAGCCGTCGGATTTTGATTTTGTGGCGGAGCAAATCCACACCCACATAGGCAAGCTCGTGTGCGAGCGCTGGGATCTGCCCGCCTCCGTGCAGGAAGTCGCCCGCCGCCACCACCGATTTGAGTCGGGCGGATCGCGAGATGGCTACTCCCAGCTTGGACATGTGGCCGCTGTTTCCGAGCGACTCGCGGAGCACGTGGGGCTCGGGGAGAAGAGAGGGATGAATCGACTCGACTCATCCGAGATGGGGATGTTCTATCAACTCGGACTCAGCGAAGACGCGATCAATTCCGCGATCTCCTTTTCCGAGTCTATTCGTGAGCGTCTCAAGCCCTAAGACTGGCCGTTTGGATCGCCGTCGTCTGCGAGGGAGCGCTTTAGCGCCTCGAGTTGGGCGTCGATCTCGTCGCTCGCCGCGCCGCTAGGTGCCGGGTCTTCGTCGGAAGTTGCCCCTCCGGTGGACTCGGTAAAGGAGCCGTCTCCCGCGGTCGTCGCCTCGTTCGTGGCTTCGCTGGCCTCGCCGCCGTCTCCGCTCGCGTCCCCGTCGTTGACCTCGTCGTCGCCGCTGGTCGCCGACGCGTCTTCTTCTCCGAGGGCTTTGGGGGCCGCCTCGCCGCCGGCACCGAGGGCCATTTTTTGTTTGAGTGCGTCGAGCTGATCATCCATGGAGCTCGCCTCTAGCGCCTTGAATTGCGCGTCGAGGGAGGCCTCGGGGAGCGCCTCGGAGAGCTCCGCGGTCGCCTCTGCTTCCGCCTCGAGTTGTGTCACTCGGTCGGTCATGCGCTCGAAGGTGTCGAAGGCGCTGGTGCCGTGGATATTCGCGAGAGTGTCGTTGATCGTCTGCTGAGCCTCCGCGCGTTTTTGGCGGGACACCAGCAGGTTCCTCTTTCGCTTGGCCTCCTCAATTTTGAGTTCGAGCCCGCGGAGCGCTTCTTTGAGTTGTTCGACCGAGGTCTTTTGAAGCTCCCATTGTTGACTGAGTTGCTCGGCGACCGCTTCGTGATCCGACTTTCGCTTAAGGGCTGCGCGGGCGAGGTCGTCGTCGCCGGTCTTCACCGCGAGCATCGCTTTTTTCTCCCAGTCGGCGGCTTTGGTCGTCTCTTGATCGAACTGTCGCTTGATGCGTTTTTCATCCGCGATGGCGATGGCGACTTGCTTGCGCGCTTCGACGAGCTGCGTCTTCATGTCCACGAGGACCTGGTTGAGCATTTTTTCCGGGTCTTCGGCCCGGTTGATCAACTCGTTCATGTTGGAACGAATGAGCGTTCCTAGTCTGGAGAAAAGTCCCATGGTGTCGGTTCCTGAACCTGTTTGTGTTCGTGTGGGTCCTCGTTTGTCGAGGCGTCGATCGTAGATGAGGTGAGGAGGGTCGGGCGGTGCTCACAAAGAAACGCGGGGGCGGGCGAGTCGATTCCCGCGTTCAGAATATGTGATCTGGCGGGGAGCGCATCCATCAGATTCGTCATCTTTGAAGAAGACTGCCCGAGCGCCCGGTGACTCCCGCTCAAGAGTGTGGGTCTAGGACGCGAATCCTCAAGCGGCGGGTGTTGCCGCTGCGCGGGATCGGCGCAAAAAGAAGCGCGAGTGGTCGATAGGTCAAGCGTTGCCGCGTGGTGGGGCCGCCTCGGTGGGAGGGATGGCGAGAGGCAGGTCGTCGGAGGCCGGGACCGGCAGATCCGCGGATTCCTGCGACTTCGATGGACGACGCCTCGCAATTCGAGGGCCGCAAAGGCCCCGCGGTAGGCTGTTCGGCCTTGTTCTCCATGGTTGGACGGCCGCGTCTAGGGCGTGGTATCAGGCAAAACCCTCGTGAGTACGGATGCAGTTGAACAGGTCCTGGCCGACGTTCCGGCCGAGCGAATGCCCCGACACGTCGGCGTGATCATGGATGGCAATGGTCGCTGGGCTTCCACGAGGGGCGAGGAGCGCACCGTGGGCCACAGCCGGGGCGCGGACGCCGTGCGGCGAGTAGTGCGCGCTTCTCGTAGGTTGGGCATCGAGGCGCTGACCTTGTTCGCCTTCTCCGCACAAAATTGGGACCGGCCGCCGGCGGAGGTCTTTCATCTCATGCAGTTGTTGCGGCGGTACCTGTTCGAGGAGCGGCGGGAGATCCTGGACAACGGCATCCGCCTCACCACTGTGGGCGACGTGGATCGACTCCCGCTCTTTGTGCGCCTACCGCTCACGGAGCTCGTCTCTGCGTCTTCAGGAAACCGCGGGATGAACTTGTGCCTCGCCCTGAGTTACGGCGGCCGTGAGACGATTCTCGAAGCGACCAAGGAGATTTGTCGCGAGGTGATCGCGGGGAGACTGCGCCTTGAAGACATCGACGAAGATCGGTTCGGGGGCTGCCTCCCGTCGGCCAATTTACCGCCCATGGATCTGTTGATTCGGACCTCAGGGGAGCGGCGCGTGTCCAACTTCTTTTTGTGGGAGATCGCGTACGCAGAGCTCTACTTTACGGAGAAGATGTGGCCTGATTTTGGGCGCGAGGACCTGATCGAGGCCATCGTGGACTACGCGGGCCGAGAGCGCCGTTTCGGGAAGACATCCACCCAGGTGGTGTCGTCCGAGCACGCCGGGGTGGACGGCGAAGAACATGGGGAGCGGGGGAGTCTACAAGGCCCGGAGCCGGAGTCTGGAGAGCAGGGCGTCGCGCGCTCATGAGCAATCTCGCCGTCCGAGCGTTGACCGCTGTCGTTCTCATACCGCTGCTGTTGGTGGCGTTGTTCGTGGACCCCACCGTCTGGAGCATTCTCGCCATCTGCGTCTTCGCGACTATGGCAGCCCAAGATGAGTTCTTGAGGATGTCACTGCCCGCGACCGCCGAGGCGCCGCTTCGTGGCCTTCGAGCCGTGAGTGCGCTGTTTGCCGGGGCCCTGGTCATCGGCGCGGTGCTTTGGGGACTGCCGGTGATGATGCCGCCGTTGATGGCCGCGTTCGCGGTCACGATCGCGTTGGCGGTGCTCCTGCGCCCGCGGGAGATCGAAACGGCGGGCCGCAGGCTCGCAGTCGCGTGGGGGGCGATGGTCTACGTGCCCGTGTTGGCGGTGGTCTGGCCACTGCTCAAATCTGAGTTCCCCGCCGATGGGCCGCGCTGGTTATTGCTCGCGCTGCTGATCGCCTTTGGATCGGACACGCTCGCGTACTTCACGGGTCGCGCGTTCGGCAAGCGCCCGCTCTATGCGGCTGTGAGTCCCAACAAGACCATTGGGGGCGGCCTTGGAGGAATTGCGGGTGGGATGATCGCGGCGGGGGGCGTCGGCGCCTCATGGATGTTGCCGGCCATTCCGCTCCACGAGGGCCTCTTGCTCGGCGCGGTGGGAAGCGCGAGCGGACAGCTCGGCGATCTCGTGGAGTCCTTGCTGAAGCGGACCTTTGGAGTCAAAGACTCCGGGCGGCTGCTCCCCGGTCATGGCGGCATGCTCGATCGCATCGACGGGCTCTTGTTCGTCGCGCCCGTCGTTTATTTCTACGCTCGCTACTTGACCACGGGTCTGTAGCGCATGGATCGACGGGCTTAGTTCCCTGGTGGCAGGGCTTTTTGCTTCGACTTTGAGTTGTGGACCCAGTAAGCGATTCCTCCACCCACGAGGAGGAGCGGCCAAAATGGAGCGGCGAGCGCGACGACGCCTGCGGTCCCGACGCCTGTCACCCCGCCCGCGACGGCAGCGGTCCCTGTGTCTGTTTTTCGCTTTTTGGCGTACCCGTAGGTGGCGGTGCCCGCGATGATTCCGGCGATGAGTCCAAGCATGGGGGTCGTGTGTCCTTTCCGGCTCCTCCAGTATAGCGAACCTCGCCATTAAGGCGGTCATTCCCTCCCGTGGAGGGCGAGACGCGATCCGCGCTATTTCGGTGGCGCGGCGCCGTGGAGCGCACATCGCGACCGTGGCTTGGGGCTGGACGTAGCCTGCTGCGGGCCCGATACTGCGCGGCGTGTCTTCCCCCGATGAACGTGCAGAGACGTCGTCTTCAACGCAGGACCCCGCGCCCGCGCCCACGGCGTCCGGTGAGGATTCGTCGGTGAGCAGCGCGGGTCCAGAGGCGGCGCAGGCGGAGTCCACCGGCGGCCCGTCGACGCCAGCCGAGGCGGGGTCAGGCGCGAGCGATGGGGCCACAGCGGCAGAGACGGACGCGGACTCGACCGTCGCGCCAGGTGCCGAGGGGGCGGAGGGTGAGCGTCCCAAACGCAAACGGCGTCGGCGTAGAAGAAAGACCTCTAGCGCGGATGCTGAGGGGTCCTCGAGCCCGACCGCCGCGGCGTCGGGAGACGCGCCGGCGGAAGCGAATGATCGCGCCGCCAGCAAATCCAAGAGCGGTGAATCCGGTGAGGCTACGCCGCCCTCGAATCGCGGGGCCGAAGATCGGCGAGGGCGCCGCCCCCGTGAGGGCGATGGGCGCGGTGGTCGTGACGAGGGTCCGGGCCGCGGTCGTAAAGGAACCCCACGCGGGCGGGATGGCAGAGCGCGAGATGGGCGAGGCCGGGACGGGCGAGGACGTGATGGCCGCGGTCGCCGCGATCAACGCCCACCGCGAGTGGAGGCCGAGGGTGCGGGACGCGGTGGCGCGACGCTCAAGGTGAGCATGTTTTCTGCGCTCGCGACCATGCGCGAGTTTGAAGAGGTTGGGGATCGCGAGATTTCGTGTCGCAACGCGGGATGTGAGCAAACCTGGACGTGGAGCCGAGAGGCGCAAGCGGCGGGTAAGCTGCGTGGAGCGCCAGCCAAACCTCCGAAGCGACAGTGCGACCAGTGCTACGCCAAAGAGCGCGCGCTCACGCCTCAAGATGTGGTGTGCCGCGTCCGTGGATGCGCCCAGACGTGGACATGGGACGTAGACGCTCAGCTGCGACATCGGGTGTGGTTCGAGCGCGAGAAGGCCCGCTACGAGGCGGCGTCGTTGGAGAAGCGACCCGCGGCGGAGTCTTCCGAGGGATCGACCGAACCGACGGCAGAGGCCGCAAAGCTGGAAGGAAAGTCCGCGACCAAGACGCCCAAGAAAAAGCGCAAGGACAGGAAAAAACGGGCGGCCCCCAAGGAGGGTCCCCCGCCGAAGCTCTGCGATCGCTGCGAGGCCAAGATTAAAAACGTCAGCCCTCGGGACGTCTCGTGCAAGGTTCACGGGTGCGGACAGACGTGGGTCTGGAATCGGGAGCAGCAGCTCGAGGCCTGGGCGAAGCTTGACGCACACGATGGCTCCGTGACGCCGAAGAATCCGCGACGCATGTGCAAGCGGTGTTTTGATTTTTGTCGAAAACACACCGACGATTCCGTGGAGTGTGGCAAGCCGGGATGTGAGCGCACCTGGAGTTACCAAGTCGGCGCGCAACTTCAAGATCACCTCGCGGGTCGCACGGCCCCGTCGAGCAAGCTCGCCTGCGATTTTTCCAAGGGAGCCATGGACTGTGAGTTCCGCTCCGCTATCCGCGTGGAGCTTGCTCAGCTCCCGCCAGGAGCGGAATTGATGCCGTGCGCTGTTTCTGGGTGCGTTGGAAAGTGGGTCTTCACCCCGGGGATGGAGCTCTCGGCGTCGGCGTCGGAGGGTCCGTCCGTGGATCACATGTGTGACCATCATCGGCTGTCGTTCGGAGCGAGCGCGCGGGGAGCCGTTGCTGAGGAGGTTGGGACAGACGAGGTCACGGCGACAGAAGAGGTCGCGGCGACAGACGAGGTCACGGCGACAGAAGAGGTCGCGGCGATAGACGAGGTCACGGCGACGGACGAGGTCGCGGCGACGGACGAGGTCGCGGCGACGGACGAGGTCGCGGCGACGGACGAGGTCGCGGCGACAGACGAGGTCACGGCGACGGACGAGGTCGCGGCGACGGACGAGGTCACGGCGACGGACGCTGATCCGGTGTCAGCGGTCCCGGTCGCGCCCGACGCCAAAGACGAGTAATAGCGCGCAGAGCAGCACGAGGTCGACACCGACACCGAGCCGGACGCCCTGCATCGTCTGTAGACGACACCAGGCGGCGAAGGGTGCCAAGATCGCGGCGATCCACCGGATCAGCCAGCGGCGGTGGGCACGATCATCGCCGGCGAGCCGCACCCGCGCGGCCTCGCTTTGAATGGCGAAGCCGAGGAAGGAGCAAAGCCCAAAGCCGAACAGCGCTACTCGACCGAGAAGGAGCGGCTCCCGGAGCCACGCCGTGCCGAACACGAGAATCTGGGTGTGCAAGAGGAGGGCGCCTCCGCGGAGCGCGCGAACCGCCCATGGGCGCTCGCCCGATCTTGACGGGCTGCTTGCTCCGGCGATGAGTCCACCGAGCAGAAACGGCAAGCCAACCGAGGCGACGCAGGCCAGCCCTTGTACGACGCTGGCTTGAAACGCATCGAGACACCACCGGGCCGCGCTCTCGCCGGAAGGGAGCAGGGGGGCGAGGCAACTGAGGGCGAGCAGGCCGCTCGCGAGGAGGGTCCGCCACTCGGTGGGTCCAGTGTCTCGTCCGGCGGCGTTCACGTTGACCTCGGGTCCACCCATGGGAGCAGCGTAGCCTACGAGAGACCCCGTCGGCGGTCACTGCGAGCGAACTGCGCCCAGGGGCGCAGCGGGGAATGTGCAAAGCGGCGGTTTTTGCGCGACTGGTGAATCGGCTCTCGCGCCGAGGATCGTATGCTTCGCGGAGGTGGCGCCCGAGGTCGAGTGCGCGCAGGAAAAGATTGTCGGTCGTCTCGGCTTTTTGGGGTGTTGCAGGGACCTCGGTTCGTTGCATGCTCCCAGGGATGTCGAGCGAACCAGCCGAGTCTTTGTTTGATCCCTCCGAAGAGCACGCGATGCTCCGAGAGATGGTGGCTCGCTTCGCGAGCACCGAAGTGGAGTCGCGTGCGGCCGCGAGCGATGAGCGGGGCACCTTGGATCTTGAGTTATTCGCCAAGCTTGGAGAGCAGGGTCTCCTTGGAATTACGATTCCAGAAGAGGACGGCGGCGCCGGCATGGACACGGCCGCAGCGGTCATCGTGCACCACGAGCTCTCCAAATACGATCCCGGCTTTTGCTTGGCTTATCTCGCGCATTCGATGTTGTTTGTGAATAACTTCTACTACTGCGCCAACGCGGAGCAGCGCGCGCGGTATCTCCCGAAGACGCTGAGCGGCGCGTGGGTCGCGGGGATGGGGATGACCGAGCCCGGGGCCGGGACCGACGTGCTTGGGATGACCACTACCGCTGTGCGAGACGGTGAGCATTGGATCATCAATGGCACGAAGACCTACATCACCAACGGATGCGAGGGGCACTGTTTTTTAATCTACGCCAAGGTTGAGGAGAAGGTCACGGCGTTCGTCGTAGATCGCGACTGCCCCGGCTTCTCCACGTCCAACCACATCGACAAGCTGGGCATGCGGGGTTCAACCATGTCCGAATTGATCTTTGAGGACTGCAAGGTCCCCGCCAACAACCTCCTCGGCGAGGTCGGCGGCGGCTTGACCCACATGATGCGCAACCTGGAGATCGAACGCATCACCTTGGCCGCGATGAGTGTTGGGATCGCGGAGCGGTGCGTGGAGTTGATGGTCGATTTTGCCGCCCAACGGAAGGCGTTTGGAGCGTCGATCAATCGCTTCGGGCAGATCCAGCGCTATATTGGTGATGGATACGCGAAGACGCTCGCGGCGAAGTGTCTCGTCTACCACGTGGCGCGCGACGTCTCGCCGGACCAACGGGCACGCCTCGGCTCCGACGCCGCCAAGCTCTTCGCCGCGCCGGTCGGAAAAGAGGTGGCAGACTTCGCGATGCAGGTGATGGGTGGTGCCGGCTACTGCCGCGAATACCCCGTGGAGCGTCTGTGGCGAGATGCGAAGCTGCTTGAGATCGGCGGAGGAACCATCGAGGCCCACCAAAAGAACCTCACCAAAGACCTCACGCGGGCGTTGAAGACGTGAGCCGACGGTAGGGCGCACTCTTCGGCTGATTCAGGCGAACGGTGTCGCCTTTAGGCGGCCTTGTTTTTGGCCAAAATCTTGGTGGTGGCTTTGACGAGTAGCTCGGGCTTAAATGGTTTGACGACCCAACCCTTCGCGCCGGCCTTTTTGGCCTGTTGGATGAGCTGAGGAGATCCCTCTGTGGTGAGCATGACAATGGGCAGGTTGTCGTATCGGCCACTCTGTTTGATTTTCTCGACGAGCTCAAGGCCGTTCATGCGAGGCATGTTGACATCGCAGATGACGAGACCAATGTCGTCATTCTCGGTGAGTTTCTCCCAGCCGATCACACCGTCCTCCGCGTGGATGACCTCGAGGTCCGCTTTTGTGAGGGCGTACTCTACCTGCTGCCGTACGGTCTCTGAGTCATCCACAACGAGTATTTTTTGTCCCATTTTTTCTTTTACCTTTCGTTCCTTCGCCAATGTTTGTGTGCTTCGTGGATGTGGGTATCGCTGGTGTACGGGTTCCCGATGTCTAAAACATCATCATCTCTCCCTCGGACGCCGCGGAGTTCGCAGGGATCTTCTCCACGAGATGATCGCGCTCGATGGTCACGGAGGCGATGCTAAGAAGTTGTCCCTTTTGGTATTCGAGCCGCTGCCGGAATTCGTGGGTGGAGCTGCTCCCCCCCCACACCATCCCGGAGGCGCGCAGGGAGATGGGGCTGCTCATGGTGAGCAGAGGGCCATATCCAGCGATTCTATTTTTCGCGCGACCGACGATCTGGTTTGCGACCTCTCCGCACCAATCGTTGAGCGTGCGCTGAAGCGTTGGGTCGCTTAAATCGCTGGAGACGCGGGCTCGGACCTCCGCAGGGAGTGAGTTGACGACCATGTGCTCGTTCATGTTCACGACGAGGGATCCTCGCAACTCGGAGGCTGTGAAGCCGACGACGCCCGCCCAGGTCTGGCCTACCACCGAGAGACTCGCGGCGTGCTCGGGAGCCGGGAGTTGGGTCGCGTATTCAAAAAGCCCCTGCGTTCCTTGCGCGAAGGCGTCGCAAACCAGCTCGGAGAGCAACGTGCCGGTACCTTGTTTTGACGAAAGGCTGAGCATGATGGGCGTTGGAACGGCGACCTCGCCCGATGACGTGCGAGAGCCGATACCCCTGACTTCCTCTGCATCGCACCCGAACCGCCTGCCCTTGAGGAGCCCGACCCGCATTGATTCCGATAAGAGGTGGACCTATGTGAGACACCCACGACAGGACTGCGTCCCGGTCAGGAGCGCCCCTCAAGAACTACATTCAGCGGGCCGAATCCGATTGTTGAGGTCGATACTCGACAATGAAGCACGCCGTGAGCCAGCCGCAGTCCGCTCCAAAGTCTCCTGAGGAGCCTGAAAATGCCGTGGAGCGAGATATCATGGACGTTCATAGCCTCCACGAGGCCGTGCGCGTGGTCCAGCATGTGATCGCCGACCGCATCCCTCAGGTTGTCGAGATCACTGAACAAGAGGTCTTGATCGTCGGGAAAGCTGTGAACGATGTCGTCGATGCGGCGCGTGCGCAGGTGAACGAGAGCCGCGAGATCCTCGCGCAGGTGGACGAGAACTCGGGCATCGCTGTGACCATCGAGCGACTCGCCACCGCGATGGAGGCCTTTTTAGCCAAGCTCAATCCCCACCTTGCGCGGCAAGAGGTGGTGTCATCCACGGCGGCGAGATACGGCGCCAAGATTGAAGAGGCCGGGCATAAGATCGACACGATCGCGCTCGCTGCCAATATCTTGAATCTTAACGCGCAGATTGAAGCCGCGCGGCTCGGAGAAGTCGGGGAGCCCTTCATGATCATCGCGTCAGAGATGACGACGCTCACTCGGCAGATTGAGGAGGCGAACGGCATGATCGCGGAGTTGAGCAATACGTTGTTGTCAACGCTCCCCGAGATCGCGGCGATCAACGGTTCGATCACCAACACCTGCGCCGACTTTGGCTCTGATTTCAGCAAACAGGTGACCGAGGTGCGCGATGTTCAGCATCTCTTGCAGGCGAGCGTACGCGCGTCGCTCGAGAGCACCGAATCGCGCGCGGAGCAGATGCTCCGCATCTCACAAGACGCCCTCTCTCATCTACAGTTTCAAGATCCGGTCGCGCAGTCCTTGTGGCAGGTCCAGCTCGGGCTCTCTGCGCTCGCGAGTATGGTGGGAGCCAACCTTCCAGAGTACGCCGATGTAGAGCGCCACCACGCGGGCACGTCGACGGGACACAACCCGCTCCACGCGTTGGCGAGCCAGTATGGGCTCAAACTTTTGCACGGGGCGTCGGGAGCGAGCGAGGCGCCGACGCTCGGAGTGGTCGAGGCCGGAGAAGACTCAGGCGGAGACGAAGAGAGCCCCGAGAGCGGCGACGTTCTCTTGTTCTAGGGCGGCCGTCACCACGCTCACTCCTACGCTGCGTCCTCAGCCTCAAGACCGGGCCGCGTCAAGGCGAGACAGCACCTGCTCAACTAAGGAGGCGGCCTCGTTATGAATCTGCGCGCGGGCCTCGGTGGCCCACGTCTCTACGATCGCGGTGTCCTCTTTGCGGAGGGCGAGGCGAGGCCGGGCCGACAAGATGAGCTCGAGACGACTCGCGATGAACTCGGGCTCGAGGTAGGCGAGGGGCAGCGTCCCGTCGCCTAGTCGTTGACGCAGGAGCTTCCATCGCCGGGCGTGGTCATCGTGTTCCCATTCGAAAGCGGTCTGAGGGGCGCTCTCGAGCGCGCGGCAAAAAGCGTCATGATTGTGTCCGTTCGTCGCGAGCCACCCATCCAAGATGAGCTCGACGCCCACGTGGGCCACCGCCATCGCGGGGCCGTGGTCGAGCTCGCGGGACTCCAAGTAGTCTTGGGCGTCGCCCATGAGGGACAAGAACAAGGGGGCACCATGGAACGCCGCGTCCACTTCGTGGTGGTGAGCGATGCCGGAGGCGACGACAGGGTCCTCGACGGTCTTCAGCCGAGCGCCGATCATCCCGACGAAGTCGGGCACCATGGAGCCAAGAAGGAATCGAGGATCAGGGTTCTCGCGGGCCGCGAGATAGGCGTGACCAAAGAAGTTCAACCGGTGGGGCCTCGTCTCCCGCCGAGCCTACCGCGAAATCACGCCGTGGGGACCTGCCACTGCGGAGCTTTCGAGAACATGCTAGATGAGAGGGGAGATGAGCGACGCCGAGAACCAGAGCCTCGAATACGTCACGACGCCTCGAGCGCTCGACGAGGAGCTCAAGCGGAAGGCGCGGGGAGATCGCGGGTGTCTCGGCGACGCGCTGTCAGCGGCGGGCGCCGTGATCGCCTTCGCGCTGGGAGTGAGCGCGAGCTTGGGCATCACCCCCATGGGGTGGGCGCTCGTGCCGGTGGGTGTTTTGATCGTGGGATTTGTCGTGGGAACTCGGAGCCAAAGTCGCTCCGGTAAGTCGCGGACCCGGGCGCTGACGGAGGGTCCCCTGGCCTACGGAGCCGTACTCCGTGCAGAGGATTATCTGTACGGCGAGGGCAAGCGGGCGGGGAGAGCGGCTGTGTTTTTCTTCGCGAGCGGCACGGAGCGACTCGACGCGGACGAGACGAGCCGACAGGCGCGGCGGGTGCTGCACATCGCGACCTCAAGAATGGACGAGCCGTGGGCTCGATTGATCTCTGGGGATCAGGCCTTTGGGTTGGAGTCGGTTCCCGCCGAGGTGATCGGGCACGAGGACGCGTACGTTGCGGATGTGGTGATCTACCCCGGTTTATTGGGCGGGAAGGCGCTGCCACAGTCGGCGGCGACCATCCGTGTCATCGTGTCGCCGTCCGAAGGCTTCGTCGAGCACGTGTGATCAGGACGCCGAGGGTGCCCCGTATCCCAAGAAAACCGGAGTCGCCTCGGGCGGGGGGGACGACCGAGGTATGCTCTACGGGATGTGCCGCCTGTTCGGATTTCGTTCGGTGATGGAGAGCCAGGTTCACTCCAGCCTCGTGAGCGCGGAGAACGCCCTCGTGAATCAAAGTGAGCGTCACCCGGACGGCTGGGGCGTGGCGTACTACGTGGCGGGGGCCCCTCATCTGCTGCGGAGCGTACAGACCGCGGTGAACGACCGCATGTTTCAGCACGTGTCCGGCATCGTCACCTCACAGACGGTGCTGGCGCATCTTCGCAAGGCGACGCAAGGGCAGCTTTCTGTGATCGACACCCACCCGTTTCAGTACGGCACCTGGGCCTTCGCACACAACGGCAACATCAAAAATTTCCCCGCGCTTCGGGAGCGACTGATCGAGCGGGTCCCGCCGATTCTTCGCCGTTTCATTCTCGGGCAGACCGACAGCGAGGTGCTGTTTTATTTGCTGCTCGGGAAGATGGCTCAGCGGTGCGAGCTTGAGCGCCCCGGCTACCCACTCGACGCATTGGCTGAGGCGGTTCGAGAGACGGTGGATTTGGTGCGTGACCTGGCGGGGGACATCTGCAGGGACACCCACGGCAGCCCGGAGGAGAACTATCTCACCTTCGTCATCACCAACGGGCGGGCCATGCTCGGCCACCAAGGGGGCAAGGAATTGTTCGTGAGCACACACAAGACCCGCTGTCCCGATCGCGACACCTGCCCCTACTTCGCGCCGGAGTGTGAGCGACAAGTGGAGGACGGCTTCGTGAGCCACTTGATTTTCAGCAGCGAACCACTCCAAGGGGACAACGTGTGGCGCGCAATGCAGCCCCTCGAGATGTTCGGCGCGGATTGGCGGATGCAACTTGTCCACGATGCGCCGTCGCCGTCGCCGTCCTAGGGTCGACCTGGTAGACTGCGGGCGTGCCGGTGCCGTTTTTGAGTGACGACATGCCGCTGCCTTCGGCGCTGGGGGCGGGGAGGCGTGGGTTGGTCGCCGTGGGCGGCACCTTGACTCCGACGCGATTGCTGGAGGCGTACCAAGGGGGCATTTTCCCATGGTACGAGGAGGGTCAACCAGTGCTCTGGCACTCCCCGGATCCGCGCATGGTGCTTCTACCGCGGGCGCTGTGCGTCAACCGGAGCTTGCGCAAGGTGCTCCGTCGCGGGCGCTTTACCGTCCGGATGGACACTGCGTTCGAGGCGGTGATTCGCGCGTGCGCGCGCGTACCTCGTGAGGGTCAAGATGGGACCTGGATCACAGCGGAGATGATCGACGCGTACTGTGAACTTCACACCATGGGGCACGCGCATAGCGTGGAGGCGTGGGAGGGCGAAGAGCTGGTGGGAGGTTTGTATGGAGTCTCCGTAGGCGCGATCTTTTGCGGCGAGTCGATGTTCGCGAGGGAGAGTGACGCGTCCAAGGTGGCCTTTGTCTACCTCGTTCGACAGCTTGAAAACTGGGGATTTCAACTCATCGATTGTCAAGTTTACACCGAGCACCTGGAGCGATTTGGAGCCGAGGAGGTCCGCAGGACCTCGTTCCTCGACGCGTTGACGCTGTTTCGGGACCGAAAAGCGCGGATTGGCGCATGGGAGGTGGAGGTGACGGCGGATGAGGTTCTTCGGTGAGACTGACCGCGCAAAAATGTAGGTTGCTTGAATGTTTGATGGGTGCGCGCGTACTGTCTCTCCTAAGGAGCTTGACTATATGTCTGCACAAAACTTTCGTATTCAAATCACTGCTGCATCCCGTACCGTGAGCGTCGCTGGTCTTTGCGTTGCGATGACCGCGTCCTCCCTATTTGCCCCAGGCCTGGCCAAGGCCGGAGATTCCATGTCGAAGGCGCCACTGGCCCTTCAAGCGCGCACAGAGCCCGCAGAGGCGGCACCCGCAGAGGCGGCGCCCGCAGAAGCAGCGCCCGCAGAAGCGGCACCCGCAGCGGCGGCACCTGCAGCGGCACCCGCAGCGGCGGCACCGATGCCCGCCGGACCACCCCCTCCGAAGGGCGTCGGCATGATCGTCGGCGGGGCGCTTTGGGCCGGGCTCATTGGCATCCCACTGACCGCGTGGGGCGCGATCGGGCTCGCAGGTGTGAACGCGGCCGACGATGCCAGCGGAGGAGCGGTGGATGACTCGGGCGTTGGTGGAGCGAGTCGAGGGCTGATCATCGGTGGCTGCTTGGTCCCCGGTATCATCGGCCTCCTGGGCGGTGGCGCGCTGGTGGCCGTGGGCGCCATTCGGCTCAACAAATACAACCCGTGGAAACAAAATAGCGGCTACACCCTGAAGAGCGGCGCTGTCCTCGCACCCACGGTCGCGATGACGCAAGCTCGCACGGGCACCTACGGGATGAGCCTCCGCTTCTAAGCGCGGCACCACCGAAGACTAGGATGGCGAGCGTCCCCTTGTGGGCGCTAGCCATTATTATGGGCGCGCTCGCGACGATCAGCACGTGATGAATCCCGAGCACGATTGTTCGAGTGCCGTCGCCTCAGACGAGTCCTCGCTCCGATGCGCGCGCTTTTTTCGGTGCGTGAGAGCGCCTTTTTCCAGGTGGCGTGATTGCACGTTCGTAGGGATTCGTGGGAATTTCCGCGCGATGTCTTTGGATCGCAGGTCACTGTCTCGCACACGCGGTAAGCCGTTGAAGGAATTCGGTGTGATGGGTCTTTGCGTGGTCATGCTCGCGTGCTCCGTGACCGCTTCAGGGCAGGCCATGGCCGCCAATTCCATCACGCAAGTGCCTGGCGCCGGCTCGTCCGACGAAGCAGCCGCGTCCACGGAAGCGGCTGCGTCAACGGCAGGGCCGGCGGAGACAGGGCCGCCAGAGGAGGCAGGGCCGCCAGAGGCAGCGGCACCGTCCAGCCCTGAGGTGCCGAACGAGCTTGAGATGCCGGCGACACTCACGGGCGAATTTGATCCTGAGAGGTCCCCTCCCACGGGCACCGGGCTGATCCTCGGCGGCGTTGCGCTCAGCGGGACGCTTGGGGCGATGGCGTTGGCGGCGGGAATGATTGTTGCAATATTTCAGACGGAAGAGGATGACTTGAGTTCCCTGGGGCTCGCGATACCACTGCTCACAGTGGGTACGGGAAGCGTCGTGGGGGGCTGGGTGATGATGGGCTACGGTTTTCGTCGCCGCAAAGCGTACAAGCGATGGAAAAGCGAGACTTTGGGGCCGTCGGCGATCATTCGACATCCCCTCAAAGGGGGCGTTGTTCTCTCGCCGGCGCTCTCGATGACACGACATCGCACGGGCACCTACGGCGTGAGCCTACGTTTTTGAGCGCAGTGTCTGGTGGGCTCGATCGCAAAAGAACTCTAACGGGAGTCCGCCGAGGGTGCGGGGGTACGCAGGCGAGCTATCGACCCTGAAACTTGGCGTCGCGGCGTTCCACGAAGGAGCGCACGCCCTCCGCGGCATCTTCGGTGGCCATGAGGGATTCGATCTCGGGCTGCAGCGCGGCGACGCTCGCTTCAAACGAGCCCTGGATGGCGCCGCGGGCAGAGGCGAGCGTCGCCTGCACGCCGAGGGGGGCGCGGCTCGCCACGGAGGCAGCGAGGGCGAGCGCGCGGGTCTCGAGTTCCCCTGGTGAGGTGACCTCTTGGACGAGACCGATCCTTCGCGCCTCGGTCGCGTCGAACATGTCGCCGGTCAACAGCCAGCGCATGGCGTCTCCCCAGCCGGCGATTTGAGGGAAGCGCAAGGTCGCGCCGCCGAACGGGAAGATGCCGCGGTTGATCTCGATCTGTCCGAAGCGTGTGTCGTCCGCCGCGAGACGAATGTCGGCAGCGAGCATGAGCTCGATGCCGATGGTGAGGCACCAGCCGCGCACCGCGACGATCACCGGCTTCGTGCGCGTGCGGCCGTGCAACCCTAGCGGGTCGACGAGGTCGTCAGGGAACAACAGCGCGCCGCCGGCGACTTGCGGCCCGACCTCGGCGAGGTCGAGACCCGCGGTGAAGTGGTCTCCTGCGCAGGTGACCACCATGCAACGGGCGTCGGCGTCGTCTTCGTAACGCGTGTAGACCTCCGCGAGCTGCCGCAGCATGGCGACGTCGAAGGCGTTGCGCTTTTTCGGTCGCTCAAGGCGCGCGACGGCGAGGTGGGGGTGCGGGGTTTCGTAGGAGACGCGGCGCTCGGCAGACATGGGCCGAGGGTAGCAAAGGATAGGCAGGCGTCCTTGTGAAGACGTTCAGGCCCTCACGCTCATGAGGTCGGCGCGTCAGGCTCGCGGGGTTTCGGTGTCCCGACGTAGGCGAAGCCCGTGGGGAGATCCCGGCCACGCAGTACTCGAACCGTGGTGGGGATCTCGAGGACGGCGGTGACCAAAAGTCCGAATCCGGTGAATCCAAGCGCGACTTGTCCGCTGAGTCGGTCAAGGGAGACGAGGGCGAAGACCAGCCCAAGGCCGAGGATGCTCGCGATGTAGCCGCCGTAGCTCATGGCGAGAAACTGACGGGGGCTGCTGCGCTGTACGTCAAAGGCGAACAGAAATATCGATCTTAAGGAGCGAGCGGGTACGGCTCGGCCCCCGCTGGTATGGGCACCAATGAGGTGCCCCCACTCGTGAAGCAAGAATCCGCTGATCCCCAGGAGCAGCCCCGCTGTCACAGATAACCACCACGGCGTGTCCATCTCTCCACGTCCTTGCACGTCGATCCACGCGATCACCGTGATGGCAACGATCAGGAGGTCTCGCGCCCCGAGCTTGAGCCACTGCATGCGGGGAGCATAGCAGCAGCGTCGCTAGTTGCTGTCGGGGCCGCCATCATCGGGAAGGGCGGGCGGAGCTGGGCTGGGCTTCGGTGGCAGCGGTGGCGGGATCGGGACATCGGAGGAGGTCGCGCTCGTCGCCTCGAGATTCGGCGGGTCCTTCTCCGCCGCGTCGCGAGAGACGACTGGCGTCGCGTCGTCAACCGCCTCACTTGTTGTTTCCGCGGGAGTCGATGTGGCGCTGCCGTCTTCGCTGACCGCCGATCGCTCGGTCGCGGTTTTCAGTCTCGATTTGGTCATGGGAAAGCCCACCGCGAATACGAGGATTGTCGTGAACACGCACGCGAACACCACCACGGGTAGGATCTCCGTCCCGGGCATGGAGGGGTCGACTGCCGCTGGAATCATGGCGAGGACGCCGGCCGCCATGCCACGTGGCATGGACACGATCACGAGATTTCGCTGCGCCGGCGGGATCTTTGCCGCAGTGGCGAGGACCATGACTGCGGGGACGCGGGCCGCCAGCAGCACCAGCCCGAGCAAGACCCCGAGGAAGATGAGGGACCAAGGTGGCGCGAGCATGGCGCCGATGAAGGTGAAGAAGAACGACTTGATGATGAAGGTGATCTGGTCGTGGGTGTTTCGAAATCCGCGCGACAGGCCGGTGTCTTTGCGCATGCCCACGGAGTTCGCGAGGCTCGGCGCGTTGCCTACGATGACCGACGCGGTCAAAATGCCCAGGGCGGACGAGCCTTGCAGGTTGTTGATGAGCACGTAGAGGACCAACAGCCCGCCGAGCACGAGCGGGTAGCCGAACTGGCTCTTGCGGATCTTGCGGAGCACCAGCAGCGCGAGGAAGCCCGCGGCGGCGCCGACTCCCAGGCCGACGGCGAAGCTCTTGCCCAAGGTGATCGCGGCGGCGGCGGCGTCCGCAGACTGGGACAGGTGAATTTGCACGCACGCGCCCGCGACCACCACACACAGCACGTCGGTGAGCGCCGACTCGATGTTCACGAGGTTGGAGAGCTTGTCGTCGAGCTTGGCGCGGCTGAGCGCCGGCATGATCACGACGGAGCTCGATCCACCCACGATGGCCCCGAGGGTGATGGCTTGCAGCCAGCCCCAGGTTTCCAGCATGCCGATCTTGTGGGCGCCCATGGAGACGGCGGCGACCGCGAAGGTGGAGAGGGTGAAGGAGATGATGGCCAAAAACGAGGCCTTTGGAGCAGCCCGGCCGAGATCACGCAACCGCAGCTCCGTGCCGCCATCGAACAAGACGACGACGAGGGTGAGAGCGCCAAAATACGGGGCGATCTGGACGAGCCCATCTCGGGAGACCCATCCGAGTACCGGCCCGATCAAGATCCCGACCACGATCAGCCACACGACGTCGGGTACGTCTGTTTTTTCAAAGATGAGCTCGCCGATCACCCCGATGACGAAGATGGCGGCGATAACGAGGAGGAACAGATCGACAGGGTTCATTCGCGAGCGCTCCGACAGAGCATACCGTTGAACCTCTCACGGGTCCGAATCATTCCCAATTTGCGGCGGAAATGGCTCGCTCGCGGCGGCTCAGCTCGCGGAGGTGACCGGCGTAAACTCGTCGTCGTCGGATACATCGTGGGCGGGTCGAGGCGCGCTTGAGGTTCCGACCGGCGATTCATCACGAAGTTTGATTTCCCCGAACTGATCTCGAAAACGTCCGCCATCTGAGACGTCCTCGTAAAATTCTCGGACGATGTCCATGTCGTCTTTGACCTGACCAGTCGGGGTGACCAGCGGTCCAAAGGTGCATTCGCGACGATCGTAGTGAATGCCCGCGAGCTGAATCGGTACGCCGGACTGGTAGGCGATATGATAAAAGCCCGATTTCCAGACGTCTGTGCGCTTTCGCGTGGCTTCGGCGGAGACGAGCAGGACCAGGGAATCTTGCTCCTTAAAACGCTCCGTCGCTTTGGTCACCATATTCTGGCGACTTCGGCGGTCCATGGAGATGCCGCCAAGGAATCGGAAAAACCAGCCGTAGGGGAAGTAAAATAGGGTGTGCTTCCCGATCCATTTGATGTCGATATCGTTGGACCACGCGGTAGCGAGCGTGTAGACCAAGTCCCAACCAGAGGTGTGTGGGGCCGCGATGATGACGTATCGGGGCGCCACTGGAGGGGTACCTTTGACGGCCCAGCCCGAAAGCCGAAGCACCAGCCGCGCGAAACCTCGTTTAAATGCCATAAAGGGGTCTGAACTATCACGGAACGTCGTCCCGCGTAACGTCGCCGCGACGGAAATGCAGAACCGTTGCAGTTGGAGAGGCCCGCGCGCGCGAAGTTGGTCGTTGCGGAGTCAGCGCAGCCCGCTGGGGTGTGCTGACAATTTCGCACTCGGGCCGCGAGCATCACAAGTGCTTCGTCGGGGGGAGCGAAGACGCCGTCGAGGTCTTCGCTGCGTCGTCCACCGGCCGCTAGTGGCAGGTGTAGTCGCCGAGATCTGCACATTCACGGTCACTGACGCAGCCGGTGTACGTACAGCGGCCGCGCTCACACGCGTAATTGTTCGCGTCATAGGGTGCCGCGGCGTCGACGGTCACGCAGTCTTCGGCGATCACGCAGCCGAGGACGCAGTAGGCGATCTCGTCGAACGTGTCACACACATAGCCTCCGAGGGTCTGACATTCTGCATCGTCCTTGCACCCTGCGAAGCGACATCCGCCGTCGTCGCAGGCGTAGTTGTCGGGCCCGAACGGTCCTGACGTGTCGTTGCTGTTCCCGCATTCGGCGTTGGAGGTACACGCCGTGACGCACGAGGGGACGAGGCCATTTTGCGCGCGACAGACCAGGTTGCCGTTGTTCGCGAGATCGCACTCGGCGTCCGAGATGCAGCCTGTGTAGCGGCACGCGCCGTCTTCGCAGAGATAATTGTCCTCATCGAAGGCGCTCTCCGGTGGGCCTATGACGCAATCACTCGCGGTGACACAGGCGGGGATGCAGACCTCGATCTCCTCATCGCCGTCACCGTCGCCGTCGCCACTGGTGTCGCTGTTGCCACTGCCGTCGCCGCTGCCGTCGCCGTCGACCCCATCTGTGGACGAGGTGTCCGGTCCGCCGAAGCTTTCGTTCCCGGCGGTACCCTCGCCACCGGAGTCCCCGCAACCTTGGACCATCACCAGCGTTGTGAGGAGACTGAGGGTCCAGACGGAAGAACGAATCAACATTTTCAGACGGTATCACGCGGGTCCGATACGATCGCGCGGCATTTTTTGATCATTGTTTCGAGCCGCTCGGTGCCTGTGGCACAAGCGAGGGAGGGATCGACGTTTTGTACGGAGCATTGTCGTCCTCCTTCTCTTGCCACTGTGCCCGATCTTTTCTCATCGCTGTTTAACCGACGGATGCTGCTGTGTTGCTTGATCGGCTTCGCGTCGGGCTTGCCGATGTACGTGCTCGTGCAGCTCGTCCCCGCGTGGCTGCGGACGGAAGATGTAGATCTCAAGAGTATCGGCTTGTTCTCCCTGACCACGATCCCGTACGCGGTCAAATTCGCCTGGGCCCCGCTGCTCGACAAGGTGACCATCTCCCGACTCGGTCGTCGCCGAGGATGGGCCCTCGCGGTGCAAGGGGGGCTGCTGTTGAGCCTCGGGTCGCTGGCGTTTCTCGACGCAGCAGAGTCGCTGCGCGCGATCGGTGTGCTCTGTCTTGTCGTGGCGTTTTTCTCCGCGACTCAAGACGTCGTGCTCGACGCCTACCGCCGAGAGATCTTGCCTGATCATGAGCTTGGCCTCGGGAACAGCTTGAGCGTGAACGCCTACCGGCTTTCGAGTCTGGTGCCGGGGTCGTTGGGGTTCATCTTGGCAGATTTGATCCCATGGTCGGCGGTGCACGCGGTGGTCGCGAGTTTCATGCTCGTGGGTATTGCGACTACAGTGTGGATGCCCGAGCCCGCGGCGACGGCGTGGGAGGTGCCGAGCCTCAAGGAGATCGTTGTGGCGCCCTTCACGGAGTTTGTCGAACGCATGGGCGTGCGAGGTGCGATCGCAGTGTTGGTGTTTATGCTTTTGTACAAGGTGGGGGACACGATGGCGACGGCGCTCGCGACCCCGTTCTATCTCGACCTCGGGTTCTCCAAAACGCAGATCGGTACGGTCGCCAAGGTCGCCAGTCTCTGGTCATCCATCGCGGGTGGTCTTGTGGGTGGTCTGGTCATGGTGAAGATCGGAATCAACCGCGCGCTGTGGTGCTTCGGTGTGGTGCAGATCATCTCCATCGCAGGTTTCGCTGTTTTGTCGGAGGCGGGAGCCAACGTCAACGTGCTGTTTTGGGTGGTGAGTTTCGAATACCTCGGGGTCGGTCTTGGCACGGCGGCGTTCGTGGCGTTCATCGCACGCGCGACGAACCCGCGATTTACAGCGACACAGTTCGCATTGCTCACGAGCGTGACGGCGATTCCGAGGACCGTGGCGAACTCCACGACGGGGTTCTTGGTGGAATCTCTTGGTTGGACTCAATTCTTCATGTTGTGCCTCGCGGTGGCGTTGCCGGGGATGCTGCTGCTGCGGTGGGTGGCGCCGTGGAGCGGAGCGCCGCGGGGCCTCGTCTCGGAATCGAGCAACCCCGCAGATGAGGCCGGAGTCTCCAGGGGTGAGGACGCGTCGCCCTCTGAGAGCTGAGTGGAGGCGGTCCAGCTCAGCGGGCGTCGATGGATCCTGTGCGGTGCGGAGGTGGCCTGCGCGAATATTCTGGGATATACGGAGCGAGATGAAGACGCAATCGGTGAAAGATCTACATGAGGTCGTGGAGCGTGGGGCGAGCGGCGAGATCCTCCTTGACGTACGTGGAGCTTCGGAGTTCGCGGCGGGCCGGGTCCCTGGCGCGCTGAACATTCCGCACGATCAGGTGGAGGCCCGCCTCGGAGAGCTTCAGGCAGGTGCGCTTGTTCACGTCTATTGCAAGATGGGGGGCAGGGCTCAAATGGCGGCGGCAGCCCTCGCGGCCGCGGGGGTCGATGTGTGCTGTGTCGTGGGCGGCGGAATGGATCTGTGGTCCTCGCTGGGTTTCCCCGTGGAGCGCTAGATCGTCTTCGAGCATCGCGAACGTGGGTTTCTGCGGGAGACTCCGTTCGCGTAGGCGTTGCGCTGATAGATGTGACGTTCCTCAAGGGCCCCGCCCGTTGCCGGTGAACGCGCAGGTCCCCCGACGATGTGTGTAGCGGGGGTGACCCTCGAAGCGTTATGTGCAGGTCCACCCTCCGGCGCCGTGGTGCCCTCGCGCTGCGCGCGTCGGGCTCGTCACCGCGGACGAAGATCCGTAGGATGGGAGCGCTGACCATGGCCAAACGTCTCAAGGTGATTTTAACGCTCGTGTTTATGTTCGTCGCCGGGCTGAGCGCGGTGAGTACCGCCAAGGATCCGGAGGTGGACTGGACCGTGACCGTCGATCCGGTCGCGGCGCGCGCGGGGGAGCACCTCACGCTTTCGCTGAAGGCCAACATCCCGAAGGGATGGCATCTATATAGCTTTACGCCGATCAAGGAGGGTCCGCGCCCGTTGACGGTCGCGCTCGAGGACGCGGCGTGGCTGCCGTCTTCGTCGTGGATGGCACCTAAGCCACACACTGAGCTTGACCCAAACTTCAACAAGCAGGTGGAGTTTTATGAGGGCACGGTTGATTTTCGACGCGCCTATCAAGTGGCGAGCGGGGCGGAGGTGTCTGACGCGCCGTTGGCATTCAAGATCCGCGGCCAGATCTGCGACCCGCGGACCTGCATCGCGTTCACCGAGAAGGTGTCCCTTGAACGCGCGATCGTTGCGGGAGAGGTGCGGCCGGAGTACCAGGAGGCCCCGCAGCTTTCTGGGATGGCCTTCGATTCGGACGCAGTCGCGTCCGATCCGCAAGAGGTGACACCTGCGGCGGGTCGCACCAAGGCGCCCTGGGCGGACGGCATCGTCGGATATCTCATCCTCGCTGTGTTGGCGGGTTTTGGCGCGCTGGCGACCCCCTGCGTGTTCCCGATGATCCCGATCACCATCGCGTTCTTCTCCAAATTCTCCGAGACCTCCGTGCGCCGTACCGCGGGCATGGCCGGCTTGTATATGGCCTCTATCGTGACCACCTTCACCGTCTTGGGCGTGGTGGTGTCGCTGGTGTTCGGTGCGGTGGGGATGCAAGCGATCTCTGCGTCCGTCCTCTTCAACGCCTTTATTGGCCTCTTGCTCGTGGTGTTCGCCTTCAACCTCTTCGGGATGTTCGAGATCAAGATCCCGAGTTGGTTGGTCAACAAAACCGCCGCGGCAGAGCACGAGCTCAAGTCGAAGACCTCCCTTGGGAGTCAGGCGCTCGGGGTTATTTTCATGGGGCTCACGTTCACGCTGATCTCCTTTACGTGCACCGTTGGCTTCATCGGTCTGGTGCTCGCGGAAGCCGCGAAGGGAGACGCGGTGTTCCCGGCCATCGGCATGTTCGCGTTCTCCCTCGCGTTCTCTCTCCCGTTCTTTGTGCTGGCCTTGGCGCCCTCGTGGGCCAACCAGCTCCAAGGCAAAGCGGGCGGTTGGATGGTCTCTGTGAAGGTGGTGCTCGGCTTTGTTGAGCTCGCCGGCGCCTTTAAGTTCTTGTCGAATATCGATCTCGTTCGGGGGTGGGGATGGGTGACCCGTGATTTTGTCTTGGCGGGGTGGGTCGCGGTGTTCTTGGCCTGCGGTCTGTACCTGCTCAAGATTTTTGCGCTGAGTTCGGACGCCGAAGACGCGGGGAGCCGGGTGAGCCCCCCGAGGATGGCCTTCGCCATGATGTTCTTGGCGCTCTCGGGATACAGCCTCTCGGGCATTGGGACCACCAAGAGCATGGGGGGGTGGCTTGACGGCTGGCTGCCTCCGGCGGTGTATCCAGGCACGGAGAGCGTCGCGACCTCCGGTGGGGGCGCGGTCGCCCACGCGGCGGTGATCAAGGACGATATCCCTGGCAGCATGGCGAAGGGGCTCGAGGAGCAGCGTCCCGTCTTCATCGATTTCACCGGATACACCTGCACCAACTGCCGTTATATGGAAGCCTCTGTGTTCCCGCTCCCCGAGGTGGCGTCGCGTCTTGAGCAGATGGTGCGCACCGAGGTCTACACCGACTGCATCCAAGATATCTGTGACGAGCAGCGCGAGTACCAGGTCGAGCGTTTCGAGACGGCGGCGCTTCCCTTTTACGCGGTCCTCGATCCCGCAGACGACACCGTCATGGGGACCTTCGCCTCGTCCACCAACGACCCCGCAGAGTTTGTCGCGTTTTTGGACGCCGCGCTTAAAAACTATAAGGCCAAACATCCCGCGGTGGCCAAACCTGAGGTTGGCGGCGAACAAGCGCCTGAAGCTGAAAACACGCCCGAAGAGCGCTCTGAGGTCGAGGCCCTGCCACCGGTCGAATTCGACAGCGCGGGTGTAGTGGTTGACCTTGAGCTTCCGCATCTGAAGGATGGGAGCGCCTTCAAGCTCTCGAGCCTGAGGGGGGAGTGGGCGCTCGTTAACTTCTGGGCCTCGTGGTGCGCGCCGTGCAAAAAAGAACTTCGCGAAGATTTTCCTCCGGCGCTGAAGAAGCACGCTCACATCAAACTCGTGACCGTGGCCTTCGACGGCGAAGACGGTCGAGATGCTGCGATGAGCTTCGCAACAGAGGCGAAGTTGTTTGAGCACGTCGCGCTGCTCGGCCCCGCGGACATCGAGGAGGCCGGTCTAGATGCGGCCTTCGGGACGACCGCATCGTTGCCGCAGACCTTCGTGGTTGACCCGACCGGCAAGCTCGTCTTCTCGGTCGCTGGTTCGATCACGGAGTCGATGCTGGAGGCGATGTTTGTAAAGATGCCTCGATAGAGTCACGAGGGAGCGATGTGCGGTGTGCGTCTTCTGCGCAACAGGCCACACGTTTTTAGCGTCAACGAGTACGGTCCATTCGCGTCGTGTCGTACAACTGCACGCATCATGAGCGGCTCTTTTTGTACATATGTGGGGCGTTGTGGCCTTCGTGCGATGTTGATCACCACGATTGGGGTTTTGGGATGCACGGAAGACGGCGAGGGAGCGGATGCTGCCGAGGACTCGACCGGTGACGGTGCGGACGGCGGGGAGATGCAGACCGTGACGCTCGATTTTCGAGCGGCGGTGAACGGCGCTGACTTCGCCTGTGGGGCAGTGACAGGGATCGGTTCGACGAGTGAAAACGCGCAACTGGACGGGCTGCGCATGTTTATTTCGGATCTCAAGTTGCTCGGCACCGGCGGTGAACTTGTGGACGCGCCGATCGTAGCCGATGACACATGGGCGCAAGCACGGGTGGCCTTGCTCGATTTTGAAGAGAGCTGCGGCGACGCGGGCAGCGCCGGCACGAACACTAGCGTAGAGGTCACCGTTCCCGCCGGCGAGTACACCGGCGTTGAGTTTCAGTTGGGACTACCCTTCGATCTCAACCATTCCGACGCGAGCTCCACGGACGCCGCCGCGCCGCTCAACAACGCCGCCATGTTTTGGAACTGGCAAGGCGGTTACAAATTTTTGCGCCTGGACATGAAGACCGGTGCGGACGCCTCTACCGCGTGGAATATGCACCTCGGCAGCGCGATGTGCATGTCGGACACGGCGGTGACGCCGCCGCCAACAGAGTGCGGGCGTCCCAACCTGCCGACGATCACGCTGGACGGCTATGATCTTTCGACGCAGACGATCGTTTTCGACGTGGGCGTGCTCTTGGCGGGGACGGACGTGACCATGGACGCGATGGGGACGCCCCCCGGTTGTCTCTCGATGCCGCCCGATGAGGCCGAGTGCAGCGATATCTTTGGTCGACTCGGGATGGACTTCGCGACCGGGGCGTGTGCGGATAATTGCGCGGGTCAACAGGCCTTCACCGTCGAGTAGCGCTGGATCGTCTGGGATCGCCGGCTATACTCACCTCATGAGCGCGCCCGTGTATCCCCTGGCCCAGGCACGGCGAATTTGCGCGGTGGCGGCGGCGGTGGTGATGGGCGTGGTCTCGCTAGGCTGCGGCCTCGAAGATCAAGCGCCGCCCCAGCAGGTCTGGGAGTGGGATCTCCCGCAGGGCTTCCCTGCGCCCAAGGTTCCCGACGACAACCCCATGTCAGCCGCGAAGGTCGAGCTGGGGCGATTTTTGTTCTACGATCGCAAGCTGTCCTTCAATGAAGGGCAGTCGTGCGCCTCGTGCCACCGTCAAGAGCTTGGGTTCTCCGACGGGCTGCCGCTGTCGTTTGGGACCACAGGGATGGTCCTGCCGCGCAATTCGATGGGGCTGGCCAACGTCGCGTATCAGAGCACCTTGACGTGGGCCAATCCAAATCTCACGACGCTCGAGGATCAGATTATGATTCCGTTGTTCGGCGAAGAGCCGGTCGAGATGGGGGTCACAGGCCACGAGCAGGAGGTGTTGAGTCGGTTCCACGGTGACGAAGACTACGCGGGACGGTTCGCGAAAGCTTTCCCGGGTGAGGAGGACCCGGTCACCTTCGGCAATATCGTCAAGGCGCTCGCGAGTTTTTGCCGCTCAATGATCTCGACAGACTCGCCCTACGATCGTTGGGCGTATCGAGGTGATGACGCGGCCATGAGCCTGTCCGCGAGGCGCGGGCTTGACCTGTTTTTCTCGGAGCAGCTTGAGTGCTTCCACTGTCACGGCGGATTCAACTTCGCGTTGTCGACGACGTTCGAGGGACTCAACGACGTCCCCATCGCGTTTCAAAATACCGGGCTGTACAACATCGATGGCGAAGGGGCGTATCCAGTGGGGGCGACAGGTTTATATGAGTTCACGGGCGCGCCGGAGGATATGGGGAAGTTTCGGACGATGAGTCTTCGTAACATCACCGTGACGGCTCCCTACCTTCATGATGGCACCGCGGCGACGCTCGACGAGGTCCTCGATATCTACGCCGCGGGAGGTCGGGTCATTGAGAGTGGAGATAATATGGGGGACGGCACCACGAACCCGCACAAGTCAGGGTTCGTGAACGGTTTTGTCTTGACGGACCAGCAACGCATCGACGTGAGGGCGTTTTTGGAGAGCCTGACGGATGAGACGTTCTTGACGGACCCCGCGCTCTCAGATCCCTTCGACCGCGCGGGTGCCAACTGAAGGGTCGACAGTCGGTGGGGCGCCCAGGGCATCGCGCGCGGCGTGAACGAACGCCCGCACCTGCGCGCGGTCTTTGAACCCGTCGGCATTCTCCACTCCCGTGTGCACATCTACACCCGCTGGCCTCACCGTGCGAATCGCCTCGGCGACGTTGACGGGGGTGAGTCCACCCGCGAGGATCACTGGACGAGCGCTTCGCGCGACGAGCGTGGCAGAGAGCCTCCAGTCGTGCGTCTTCCCCGTCGCACCGCTCGCTCCGGTCGCGGGATCGAAGGTGTCGGTAATAAATTGGTCGACCCATGGGCTGCATTCGAGTGCGCGATCGATGGTGGACTCGGGGGATTCTCGGTGGAAGACGACGCTCTTGATGATCTCGATATCAGGGTTCTCTTCTTTGAGGCACCGCAGGCTCTCGGCTGCGATCGGGGCGTGGAGCTGGCAGACGGTGGCACCTACGCCTCGGACGAGGTCCACGATATCTTCGGGGTCGGTGAGATAGGTGATCACCACGTGGGTCGCGGCGTCAGCGATCTGCTCGACCACTCGCCGGACCTCGCCTCGAGATAGATCTTCGCGGTGATGATCGAGTACGAGGGGGTATCCGAGGTGGGTGACTCCCTCCTCGACGAGCATCTGTGCTTCCTCGACGGAGCGGATCCCTGCGACCTGCACAAAGAGCGGTGCAGTCATGACGTTAGAATCCGCAATCCGCGGGGTAGCCCGAGGCGGGATCCGTGGGGTCGATCCCGCCGCCGCAGATATTCTCGAAGGTCTGGGCGTAGTGATCGCCGGCGAAGATCGCCATGACCGCCGGGTCGAAGCAGTTCGCCGTGAGCGACCAATCCCATGCAGAGGCAGCGAACGGGGTCTCAATGGCATCGGAGGGTGTGACCATGATTCGATTGAGCGTCGTGACGTCGCAGAGCGGGTCTTGGCCAAAGGTAGTCTTGTAGGTGGCAAGCTCCGAGGGCAAGGTGGCGCATCCATCGGGATCGAGGGCGCAGTTGTACTGCAGGACGATGGCGCCATGCTCAAGGGAGTGGACGAAGAATCCCGGCGCGACTGGTTGGGCGTAGACGAGGAACTTCGCCCAAATCGAGTAGTGGGTGCCGGAGGTGGGCGGATTGTTCTCCCAGGTCAGCGGGGTACAGCGGCTGACGTGACTCGCGCCATGGTGCGGGTTGTTGCAGATGACGCTCTGGCATGCGCCCAGTGGAGGAGAGCAGATGGGCTCGTCGGGGGGAGGGTCGCCGTCGCCGTCGCCGTCGCCGTCGCCGTCGCCGTCGCCGTCGCCAGTCTCATCTTCGTGACTGTGCTCGGTGGTTTCGCCGTCACCGTCGCCGTCGCCGTCGCCGTCGCCAGTGGTGTCGTGAGTGTGCTCTGTCGTCTCGCCGTCGCCGTCGCCGGTGGTGTCCTGGGTGTGTCCCGTGGTCTCACCGCCATCCGAGGAGCCGTCGGTGGTGGTGTCATGGGAGTGCCCGGTGGTGCCGTGGTCTCCTGCTTCGGTCGTCGCGCTGGCGTTCCCGTCCGCGGATTCGGACTCGGTTGTTCCATCGTCCCCTTGCTCGTCGGCCGGCGCCTCGAGTCCGGAGAGGCCACATCCTGTCACGGCCAAGAGTGGGACAATCATCGCGACTCGGTCCAGACGACGCGTAGAGATTGGCGGCTGCTTCGAGGAGCGACTCATCGAGGCAATATACATCGATTCACGGATCTTCGGCAGCCGCTCTCGACCACGGGCGAATGGCGGACGTTCTACGGGCAGTCCGCCGGGTACGGGTAGGCGGGATCTGGATCGAGCGGATCGAGACCCGTATTGCAGATATCCTCGTAGGTTTGACCGTAGTGCGCGGTGATGAAGTCGGAGACCGTCGCCGAGTCGAAACAGTCGCCCCGCAGCGACCAGTCCCAGGCCGCTGCCGCGAAGGGTACGTCGAGGAGCGGGTCGGGTGTCACGACGATCCGATTGCGCGTCGCGGTGTCGCACTTGCTGTCTTGCGCCCAGTTCCCTCGAAATTCCTCAAGAGTCGCCGCGAGCGCGGCGCAGTCCCCTTGGTAGAGATCACAATTGTAAGCCAACACCACCGCGCCGTGCTCCAAAGAGTGCACATAGAAACCGCGAGAGATGGGCGCGTCATAGACTTTAAAGTCGGCCCACACGCTGTAGTGCGTCCCGCTTGTCGGAGGATTTTGTCCAAAGCTCAGCGCCGCGCATGGGGTCTCGTGCATGGCCCCCTCGTTGGGGTGCTGGCACACCAGCGAGCCACAAGATCCCACGGGATCTTCACACTGTGTCTGCGTGATGCTCCCGCCGTCTCCGTCGCCGTCGCCGTCGTCCGCTGAGGAGGAGACGCATCCAGGGAGGAGGAGGCTGAGGGCGAGTGGGGCGGTCAAGCGTCGAAGCAGCATGCGTTGGAAGTGTACCCATCCTTGTTCACGCACGCCATGCGTGTTCTGGGGCCCACATCGAGTGGTCGCGACAGCAGCGATGGGACGAGTCGTCGGGGTTCTTGTGAGCGGCGGGACGCGGTGCTAGCGTCTCAGCATGTCCGAGAGCCAAATTATGGTCGTCGCGGCCGTCAGCCTGGTCCTGATGGCGTACCTCGGTTTTCGGATTTTGAAGAGCTTAATCAAGGGGCTGGTGCTGGGGCTTGGAATCGCGTTAGGAATCGCGGTGGCTTGGCACCTCGGCCTCTTGCCTCGCGAGACCCCCTCGGCGGTGGAGAAGACCGGTAAAAAGGTTGAGAAAAAGGTGGGAGAGCTGGGAGATGCGGTCAGTGACGGCGCCAAACAGGCGTTGTCCGAGGCGGCGAAGACCACCAAAAAGGTGGGCCGCGCGACAACCAAGGTGGTGACAGACGTGACCAATGAGGTGCGCGAGGGCGTCGAGACGACCAAAAAGGCGGTGGCTGAGGGCGCCGCGAAGCCGGAGGTTCGCAAGTCATCAGAGACCGACGAGGCGCCGTGATGGCGCGGCTGCTTCACGGCTCGTGATTTCTCTACGGGCGCCGCCGATAGCCACGCCCTGTCAGTAGACGATCCTCATGACCCCGGCCCAAGCGAGGCATCGACCATCCAGGTGTCGAAAGTCGTCTGGGTTTCCGAGTTGCCACTCCGTGCGCGGGCGGCGATGGATTCCATCGTCAAGCAAGGCGAGGGCGGCTTCCTTGGAGGGCCCCTCCGCGCAGATCCACGCGATCCGGTCGGGAATCATGCGCGCGTAGGCTCGCCACGTGCCGCGGGGCTCTCGGAGGACGATGACCGTCCCACGCGGCGCGGCCTCAAGATTTGTGCGGCGTAGCGATTGAAGTGAGAGCCGCCGCAGCCGCGACTCGTCAAATTGCAGCCGCTCCGCGAGCATGCAGGGCGCCTCGTGGTGTTGGACACGCGCCCGAAACTCTCCGAAGAGGAAGTGGAGGAGGCTGTCGCTGATGCACCAGAGTCGTTCTTGCGGCTCTCCGTCGTGGAGCATGGCCAACACCCGGCCGTGTCCGCCGCGCTCGACGATCAGGTAGTCGTCCACGGGTGACTGCCCGAGGACGATCCACCCCACGGGAACTTCGGGAGAGATCTCGCTCCAGCGTCGCTCGACATGCGGGCGCAGCCGTTCAGATTCTTCGAGGCCCGCGAAGGAAAAAAGACTGGACACAAACAGCGGGGGCCAGCGTCGCTCTTGGCCGTCGCGCCAACGATAGAGGCGCTCAAGATCTGCGCTCAGCGGTACGTCGCCGAGACATCGCTGGCTCACCTCCGTGATCCGTGCTCCGGTCGCCGGAGGTCGCAGGCGCATATCCGCCTCAAGATCTGGGCGGCAACACTGCATGAATTCGTCGAAGGCTTGGAGGGTGTGCTCACCAGTTGGACCTTGTGGGCGCGAGAGGGGAATCACCGTCTGTTGCGGGTTTGTGTCGATCAAAAAGACCCGACGAATTCGTGCAGGGCACCGCGTGGGCGGGCGCCGGAACGAGGGCTCCAGCGCGAGGTGCGGGTTCTCGTCGCTCAACTCGAGGGGGGTGACGGACAGGGCGTTTCCGTCTTCGTCGCGTTCGCGCTCCGGGGGTTCCCAGGCGTCACTCGGTGTCAAGAGTAAGAACAGGCGCTTGTCTTCGGGGAGCGGCTCGACCGTCGCGAGCTGTGGCGCGCGTCGCTGGTCGCCACCGCGGGCGATGTCGATCGTCTCACCATCGACGGCGACCAGGGGCGGATACTCAATCATGCCGCCCCTGCGCACTTGGGTCGAAAGATCTGTGTAGCGGAGGTGGTCCCAGCTCTCGATGTCGTCGCGATTGGGGCATGCGACGACGCGTCCGCTCACAAGGCGCGCGTCGTGGTCTTCGCCGCTCACGATCAGTCGCAGCTTCGTGCTCTCGTCGAGCATGTGCGAGCCGATGTCGCCGTCATCGATTTGGTGTTCGCGGAGGAGGGCGTGGACCCGGGGCCAGATCGACTCAAGCGCAGCGTCGGTGGGCGCCAGTTTCTCGCGATAATTTGCCACGTCGAGAGGTCCGACAGGGAGGTCCGGCACATGATGAAACGCGAGCACACGACCGACGCCAACCACGAGCGGTCGCCGCACGGGATCCCCACTCCCTGCCGTGAGGAGCGTGAGCGAGGCGTCGTCGGGTTGGGTCGTCAGGAGCTCTTTGAGCCCGCTCAAGATTCGGGCGTCGACGCGAGGCGTGAAGGACAAGATCCTTCCCATCATCAAGATCGCCGCGGGCTGATCCATCGTCGCCGAAAAAGGGGGAGCGAGACGATCCATGGAGTCGCGGGGAACAAACATGCGCGCTGGGGAGGTCTCGCGAAGTCGCGCGGCGCCCTCACGGGACAGCCATCGGGTCAGCACGCGCTTGGTCACCATCTCCTCGAAGGGCATGATCGGTCCGCGAATAATGACCTCCTGGGGCACCTCGTCGATATCCACGGTCTTGGAAATTAGCGGCAAGACGAGCGTCTCGCCGAGGCCACATTCGAAGCCAATTTGTTGAAGAGAGGATTGACTCAGGTCTCCTGGGTGCTCGGGGCGCTCAACGACGCGGAAGACTTGGGAGAGCTCATAACCCCATTCGGAGAAGTCCAATCGAAGCTCGCGCTGAGGATAGTGAGCCGTCGCTGCATAGAGCAGCGCGCGATGGAGCTCTGTTTCGAGCGCGGGCTGTGCGAGCCCAAGCTCGCGCGCAAGCGCCTCCATGGCGAGGACGATGTCCATGGGCGCACCATAGCGAAGGAGACGGAGCTGTGTCTTTCCTTGTTTGAGCGAAAGCTCGACGCTCAGACTGGTCGGGCCTCGTCCACACGGGGCGGAGAGTCAGCGCTCTCAGCGCTGGTGGTGTCAGCCATCCTTGGTCGGCCCGCGTAAGGTGGGGCCCTATGCGCGGGAACGCGACCGAGTCCCCGGCGTCCCTGCGCCGATGGACTCACCGTCGCCGCTGTCAGCTTTTGTTCATCACGTGGACCGCTTCGCCGATGGCGTGCTTGGCGGCCTCCATCACGGCTTCGCCGAGGGTCGGGTGGGGATGGATCGTCAAGCTGATGTCCTCCGCGAACGCACCCATCTCGATGGCCAATGAGCCCTCGGAGATCAGGTCACTGGCCTCTGGTCCGACAATGTGGATACCGAGTACGCGGTTGTCTTTCGCGTCCGTGAGGACTTTGACGAAGCCCGTGGTCTCTTGGATCGCCATGGCCCGCCCGCTCGCGGCGAACGGGAACTTGCCGATCTTGAGTTCGTAACCCGCCGCCTTCGCCTCGTCTTCCCCGAGGCCCGCGGACGCGATCTCGGGCTCCGTGAAGACGACGTTAGGGATGCTACGGACGTCGTTGACTCGATTCTTTCCGTGTACGATCTCCGCGACAAGCTCGCCCTCATGGCTCGCCTTGTGAGCCAGCATCGCACCTCCGACCACGTCTCCGACGGCGAAGATGTGTGGGACGTTCGTGCGGAGTTGATCGTCGACTTCGATGAAGCCGCGGTCGCTTACCTTCACGCCTGTTTTCTCCAACCCGAAGCCAGATGCGACGGGGCGGCGGCCCACGGCGACCAGCACGACGTCGGCGGAAACCTCTCGTTTTTTGCCATCCTTGGTCTTAAATTCAACCCAGGCTTTGCCGTCGCGCTCGGTCCATCCCGTCGCCATGGCGTGGGTGACGATCTCTCCGCCGTCTGCCTTGATTTGGCGCGCGACGACTTGGGCGGTGTCGGCGTCGCAAGCGCCGAGGATTCGGTCAAGCCCCTCGAGCACCGTGAGTTTGGTGCCCAGTCGCTGGAAGGTCTGACCAAGCTCGAGCCCGATGATGCCCCCACCGATGCACACCATCTCCTCGGGGACGTAGTCGAGTTCAAGGGCGCCGGTGCTGTCGACGATTCGCTTTTGGTCGATTTCAAAGCCGGGGATCTGGATGGGCACCGATCCGGTGGCAACGATGAACTGCTTGGCTTCAACGATGTCATCGGCTTTGTTGCCGGGGTAGGTGAGCTTGAGTCGATGGGGGTCAAGGAACTCAGCGGTCGCCGTGACGTACTCGCAGCCGTTCCCTTTGACGAGGCTCTTGACGCCGCCGGTGAGCTTTTTGATGATCCCCGATTTCCAGCCTTGCATGGTCTTCATGTCGACCTCGGGCTGCCCGAATTTTAAGCCCATTTTGGAGGCGTGAGAGGCCTTGTGGGCCAGCTTTGTCGCGGAGATAAGGGCTTTGGAGGGGATACACCCCCAGTTGAGGCACACACCGCCGGGCTTGTCTTTCTCGACGAGCATGGCGTCGACGCCGAGCTGTCCAAGCCTGATGGCGCATGGGTAACCGCCGGTTCCGGCGCCGATGATGACTGCGTGTTTTTTGATGGTAGCCATGGATTCTTCGCTCGTTGCGTGTGTTGTTGGCGCGGGCCGGTGGGTGAGAGCACCCGGGCGGTTGACCCTAGATGCTCGCGAGGAGCAGGAGGTTTGGATTCTCGAGGTAGCGCTTCACTTCTTGGAGGAAGGATGCGCCTTCGAATCCGTCGACCACTCGGTGATCGAAGGACATTGAGAGGTTCATCATGTGACCGATGACGATCTCGTCTCGGTCGTTGACGATGGGCGTCTTGCGGATCGCGTGGACGCCCATGATTCCAACCTCAGGATGATTCAAGATGGGCGTGGCGAGCACGCCGCCGATGGAGCCGAGGCTGGTGATGCTGAACGTACTGCCCGACAGCTCATCCCGAGGCAGCTGTCCTGCGCGCGCACCCTCACCAAGTCGCCGGACCTCTCGCGCGATGTCGAGCAGCGAGAGCTGGTCGGCGTCGCGGAGCACGGGGACCATGAGCCCAGAGTCCGTCGCGGTGGCGACACCGATGTGGTAGCGCCTCTTCATAACGATCTGCTTGGCGTCCTCATCGAGCATCGCGTTGACGATGGGGAATTTGCGGAGCGCGTGAATCGACGCCTTGATGATAAAGGGGAGGTAGGTTAAGGAGACGCCCTCCTCCGCGGCCGCGGCCTTCGCCTGCTTGCGGAGCGCGACCAGTCGAGTGACGTTGATCTGCTCCACGTAGGTGTAATGCACGGCGGTGGAGTACGAGCGCACAAGCCCGTCTGCGATGACCCGCCGCAGACCACGGAAGGGGATGGTCTCGTCGTGGCGATCGCTTAGATCTCCGACGCGCACGGGCGCGGGG
>JBDQGY010000003.1:0-50945 GCA_040265175.1 Nannocystaceae bacterium | reverse complement strand
GTACCGGAGTGACTTGAGTGAACGTGTCGTCGACCACCCCGGGCCCGCGACGCTCATCCGCGCCCAGGATTTCAGAGGAACATCGAGGGGGAGCACGCGGCCCGGTTGTTCGGCCCAAAAACTCCACAGCTTGTGCGGGTGACCGCCGTGGTCCTTGTCGACGAGGGCCACGCGCACCTGCGGTTGAACTCGCTTCAGCCGAAGCGCGAGTGACAACCCCGCGCAACCAGCTCCGGCGATGAGAACGTCAACCTCCACAATGGAGAGCCTGGCCCGGTTTTTTGCGCCGTCAAGCCTTGATATGTTCAAAACTTGTTCAGCGCCTAGGGGGACCTATCTAGGCTCAGGTGTGGAATTTTCCTCGTGACGGAGAACATCTTGGAGGAGCACCTCGATGAGGCCGCGGGCGCGTGCGGTGCCCGCGGCGATGTGTTCGTGGACGGCCTCATCTTCGGGGTTTTTCGATTGGCACCGCGCGGAGTAGCGCTCAAACGCCACAAGCTGGGCGGCGAGGGAGGCGAGATGCACAGGGCACTCGCAGTGGATGGAAGGGCGGAGCTCTTGAATGGTCGCGAGTTCGTGGTCGGTGAACAGCCGTGGCCGCTCCAGGGCGCCCTCGGTGGGCACCGGACCTTGGGTCGGGGGAGAAGCTGCAAAACGGGTTTGCAGTTCTCGCCGCAGGGTGTCCACGTTCACGGGTCCTTGGAGTAAGGAGATGCCGCGACGGGTGAGGGCGTCGAGTACCGCCGCGGGCGCAAAGTGATAGGTTGCGATCACCGCGGTCGCCCCTACACGGCGGGCCATCTGGTACAAATGTGTCGCAGATGGCTCTGTGACCAGGTTGAGGTCCACAAACAGCAGATCCGCGTGGACGGTAGCAGAGGCATGCTCCTGAAACGCGGCGATGTTCGACGCGTGGTAGACGAGCTCGATCCCAGCGGTCGCGTCGATGAGTGTGCCGAGCGAGGGGTGGAGTACGGCGAGCTTGGGGGCGCGGGACATCGCTCGCTCCAGAGGCGCGACGACTCTGCCGTGTCGTTGAGCTCGTTCACGGAGCTCGTCGGTCGAGAGCGGAGCGACGTCGCGGACCGACTCTCCGGCTTGAACAAGCTCTCGTACCAAAATTAGCTTGTCGAGATCGTCTTGCGCATAGCGGCGATCTCCTCCGTCGGTTCGGCGGGGAGAGACCACCTGGTGCCGGCGTTCCCACGTACGGATGGTGCTCGCAGGGAGCCCAGTGAGCGTTGCGACGGCTTTGATGGAGTATTGCGAGTCTGGCGCCGCTTGTTTTGTAAAATCGCCCATTGGTGTTCAAATATTATGCATCCAGACGCTGTCGAGGTCATCTATTTCGGCTCAAGTCGCAATATATGCGGACTAGAGGGCAATAAGTGGGATTTTGAGCGTCTGCGTTTGCATGAGTATTGAATGGCACTAGGCTCCCAGCGCCTATTCAGGCTTTGTCCAACCCTACCCAGTCCGGCCTCGCCGGAGAAAGGCCCCCAATGCCAGAACTCACCTTTGGCCAGTTTCAGCTGGTCTACAACGCCCTCTCTCTCGCCATCGCGGCCATGTTTGGCTCGTTCCTGTTCTTCTTCATGGCGCGGCAGCAGCTCACCGCCAAGTATCGCCCGGCGATGATCATGTCATCTCTTGTGGTCGCCATCGCGGGGTACCACTACTTCCGTATCTTTAACAGTTGGCACGAGGCCTACACACTGACCGACGCCGGCACCTACGTCGCCAGTGGAGCGCCCTTTAACGACGCGTATCGCTACGTGGACTGGCTCTTGACCGTACCGCTGCTCGTCGCAGAGCTCGTCGCAGTGCTCGCGCTCAGCCGAGAGGTGCGCGGGAAGCTCATGAGTCGGCTCGTGATTGCCTCGGTCGCCATGATCGCGCTCGGTTACCCAGGAGAGATCGCCGCCACCGACGGTGCGCGTCACATGTGGGGCCAGCTCTCCACCGTGCCCTTTGTCTACATCCTCTACCTCCTCTGGGGACAGTTGGGTAAGGCCGCAGCCGACAACAGCGATCAGACCCGCAAATTGCTTCGCAACACGCAGCTCTTGCTCCTCGCGACGTGGGGATTTTATCCCATCGCGTACCTCATGCCGCTCGTGGGAGTCTCTGGCGCTTCTGCCGAGATTGGGCTTCAGCTCGGCTACAGCCTCGCGGACATCGCCGCCAAGTGTGGCTACGGCTTCATGATCTACGCCATCGCCCGCTCCAAGATGGAGTCGGAAGGCGTGTCCCTGGAGACCATGCAACCCGCCGCTGCAGGGGCCGCGTGACCGCACCCGTCACGGCTTCTGCCGCCGCCGCCTCCGCCGAAGAATCGGCGGGGGCGCACGCGCGGACGGCAGGCGTGGTGTTGTTGGGGATGGGGGTGGTCGCCATCTCGGGCCGCTTCCTCCTCTACGACGTCCTGGGCACACATCCCGGGTTCATCGGGCCGACCGCCATGAGCAACTTCGGGCTGCTGTATTTCGCGGTCGGTGGCTGGATGGTGTGGCGGTCTCAAGCACAAAAAACGGAACCGTCCTAGCGACCGAAAGCCGATACCGTCGAAGCCGAATCACGGGTCGGGGATAAACGTCTGACTCTCGGTACGTTGAGTCTTCCCGACGCAACACTGTCGGGCGACCGTCGCCGCGACTTTCGGGAGGACCCTGGGACGGGAGGCGGGAGAGATGAGAGTCGCGAATCGGCGAATCGATGCTGGACCTCTCCACGAGGCAGGTGGTCTTTGAAGACCCTCCTGCCTCTTTTTTGTCGGCGTCCCTCCCGCTTGCGCCGAGTTGTCGCGATGCTACCGTGAACGCCGATGAGGCGAGACGTTGTGCGAGGTAGATCGGCCATCATCGGTCGGGGGCGAAAGGGTGGGGTTGGCAGCGAAATGGAAGCCCGCGTTCGCGCTGCTGCGCGCGCGCTGATGACCGGCCTGACGGCATTGACGGTCGGTCTGTCGTCCACCGCCGGCGCTGCTTGGGCAACCTCGCCACCGCAGGCGCCGCTGACTGCGGAGGCGTCGCCGAGCTCGATCGCACCAACCATGTCGTCATCGGCGCACCAGGCCGCGCCGTCCTCAGTCACCCCAACAACGCCAGGCGCAGCCGCGATCGCGCCGGAGGGGCCGTTGGAGTCGTCTCCGCCAGAGGTCGAGGTGCCGATGCCAGATCCGCCCGTGACGCCAAAGAGATCCGTGGCGCAAGAGGGGCTTGGCTGGCTCGTCGCCGGTGGTGTGCTCGCCGGACTTGGTGCGGCGGCGATCGGTGGAGGAGCGGCGTGGATGCATGCGGAGTCCAACGCGGTATTTGGTGCGACCGAGGAAGAGCGAAGTGCCGCATACTGGGGCGAGGCGACGGCCTACAGCGGGGCGACCGCTATTTTGGTGTTTCCGGGGATGCTGATGGTTGGTGGCGGACTCTTGCTTGTCCAAGAGGGAGTGCACCGGCGTCGGTTACGCAACGCGCGCCTGGCGTCCAAGCCGTCGCCAGTCTCCGTGGCCGAGGGGGAGCCGATGGAGCTTTCCTACGAGGAGAGGCGCCAGCGTTCTCGAGCGGCCCGGTCTGGCGGGCGCCTGTTGGGGGTGGGTATTGCGCTCTTCGCCACATCGGCGATCATCATGGTGGGTTCGAGCATCGGGGCTGGGCTCGTGCGAGCGCCGGCCGCCCTGCTAGGCGAGCCCCTCCCCGAGAGTTTTTACGTGCGGCTCGGGGTCTCGGGGGGACTCGGCGCGATGGGGTTGGGAGCCATGCTTCTCGGACAAGGGATCAGAAATCGCAAAGAACGCGCGAGGGTACCGGGGCTGTCCTTCGGTCTCGGCTCGCTCCGGCTTCAGTTTTGACAAAAACCAAAAACCGAACCGAGGGTCGTTCCGGCGGGGGTCCCGGATAGTGAAAACCCAGACCGAGGGTCGTTTCGGCGGAGGTCGCGCGGTACCTCCGTGTTTGTTGTCGAACGAGCGCAACGACCCTCGGTGAAGGGCCAAATCCAAATCCTGACCCAGGGTCTTTGGTTCTTTCTCAATAGAACGCCGAGGGCGACAGGGGTCGCTGCTCTTTGAAGCGTCCCAGGGACGCGACTCCCTAGCCGCAGTTGCCCGCGCAGCTGCGGTCGACGCAGGTCCACGCGCCATCCATGGGCAGGCACTCGGGCCGATAGGGGTCCCCGTACTGACACTGTGCGGAGTCGAGCTCCATACAGTTGTCCATGCGGCAGTCCGAGACCGCAGACATACACGCCAGTCGGACGGAGCGCTCGCCGCAGCCAACCTCATCGACGGCGAGGCCGCAGAGACCGTCCCCGCAGTCGCCAGTCTGCGCGCATCCGGCGGGGGCGCATCGTGGAACGTCCCCGGTGAACTCATCCCCCACGCACACCTGGCCGGGGTCGCAGTCTCCGTCGGACTCGCAGCTATAGACGCACTCGCATCCCATGAGAACGCTCGGCGTGTCCACACACCGTCCGAGCGGAGCCGCCGTACACTCGTCGTGGGTGGAGCAGGCGTTGCTGGAAGACGATTCGCACGGCTCGGAGGTCGCGGTGATCACCGTATCGATCGCCCCTGCACGATGGATAAACCCGTCTGCGCATCGTACATAGCCCGTGGCCTCACCCGTGACAGGATGTGTCATCGGTTCCGGGTCTTCGCATTGAGCGCTCCCGTCGCCGCCGCTGCCGTCGCCGGCCTCGGCAGAGGATGCGCCTTCGTCATTTCCGTGCCCGCTTGAGGCGGTGCTTTCCTCGCTGCCTTCGTCCACGGACCGTTCGGTGCATCCGGCGATCACCAATGCGAGCGCGGTCCCAACCACCAGGTGACGGATTCCCATGGCAGATCATAGCAGGGAGTGCCGCGAGAACTCGCCGGGCCACGGTTTGGTTGATCGTGTTCGCACCGCGCCGAATGATGAGGGCCGCGGCGCACGCGTTCCGCCGCGGCCAAGCCGGGTCCAAGCGCGCACCCGGCTCATGCTGGCTCCGTCACACAAAAAAACCGCCCCACATCGGCGATGGGGGCGGGTTTGGCTCCGGCAACAGGACTCGAACCTGTGACAAGTCGGTTAACAGCCGACTGCTCTACCAACTGAGCTATGCCGGAAGGAGTGCAGGCGGGTGTAGCGGATTCGCTGGGCCTGCGTCAAGCAATTCGAGGTTGGGCTCTTCTCCGCTTGTGGGGTGCAGCCGGTTGGCGCGCAAGGGGAAACTTCGCGCGTAGCCCCCGGAGTGGGGTCTGCGGGGCGCGAACCCCGAATTCGCGGAAGATCGGCCAACTGAACGGATCCGCGGGCGGCTGTGCAGGAGACCGATGGGCGGAGCCCTACGAGCCGACGAACGGGGCAGCCCGTCGGGTGGCGCTCGCCGCCGGGTCGAGAAGCTCGAGCAAGCTGGTGGGGAGGTCCGCCGCGGACAGGTCCTCCGCGGTGAGGTCGCAAAGGCGGAGCCCCTCGGCGCGCTGCCTGGCGACCAGCGCGCCGACAGCCCCGTACGCGTCACGGAAGGACATGCCACCGAGGACCAGCGCTTCCGTGAGGTCGGTGGCGACCGCGTCGCCTTGGCGCAGCGCGTCCATGCATTTTTCGGGGACGAGATCGATATTACGCAGCCCGAGTGCGATCATCTTCAGGCAGTCTACGGTGCCGTCCACGGAGGAAAACAGCACCTGCTTGTCTTGTTGGAAGTCGCGGTGGTAGCCCGAACCCAACCCTTGAAAGGTCTGCATCAGCGCCACGAGCTCCCCTTGTCGCAGCGCCGACTGGGCGCGCACGAGCTCGAACAGATCGGGATTGCGCTTGTGCGGCATCATGGACGAGCCGCACGCGACGGCCCCGCCGAGCGTCACCAAGCCGTCGGAAGCGAGCTCCACCACGTCGACACAAAACCGGTTGAGGTGCAGACCGATGCGGGCGCACGTGAAGGCCAAGGTGAGGGCGTGGTCGCGCTGGCCGATGGCGTCGATGGGGTTCTTGGGCGGCCCGTCGAAGCCCAGCGCCTGGGCGGTCACGTCTCTTCGTAACGGGAGTGTAGAGCCACCGATGGCGCCTGCTCCGAGCGGTGACTCGGCGAGTTCGGCGGTCACGGTCGACAGCAGCGATGTGTCGCGGGAGAGCGGACTCAAGAGCGCCGCGTCGATCCATAAGCGTCCGAGTACCGGGATGGCCACTTGCCGGTGGGTGTAGGCGGGCATCGCGGCCTCGCCGAAGCGACCGATGAAGTCGTGACACGCCTCGTGAACGGCGTCGATGCCCGCGGCGACCCGGGCAGTCGCGCTGCGGGACCAGAGCTTGAGATCGGTCGCAACCTGGTCATTTCGACTGCGCCCCGAGTGCAGTTTTTTGGAGAGCGCCCCCACCTCCTTGGCCAACAGCGCCTCGACCGACATGTGCACGTCTTCCTCAAGCGGTAGCTCAACGTCGCCGTTGTTGACGTCCTCACGGACTTTCTCGAGTCCCGCAGTGAGCTTCGCGCCCTCCTCGGCCGTGAGCAGATTCGCGGCGACCAGCCCTTGGACATGGGCGATGCTCCCGGCGACGTCCACGTCGAGGAGGCGCTGGTCCACGGGAAGCGAGGTCTGCCAGCGCAAAAAGTCAGGGTCGAGGTCTCCGCCGGTGGCGGCTGTACGTGCGATGCTCATGGGGTGTTCCTTGGGGTCGCGCGGTCTCGCGGCGCGGTTCGAAGAAGGGGGCTTGGTGGGAGACGATGCCGGATGCGCGGGTTCGGTGTGGACCTAGTCGGGCATCTCGGAAAGCTCGCGCAGCCGGGCCGCGAGGCGGGGCAGCAGGGCGATGCGGGTGGGGACTACGAGCACCGTGTCGTCGCCGGCCAGGGTGCCCAAGATATCTGGGTCTCGCAGATTGTCGAGCTCGATGCCCACGGCGGGCGCTCGCCCGACGCGCGTGCGCACCACCAACAACTGCTCGTTGGTCTCCACCGACAAGATCATCTGGGAGGGGAACGCGGCCTGGCTCCCCGACTCGAGGGTGTAGACCAGCTCGCCTTGGGCGTCGAGCCGGCGCTCCGCCCCGAGCAGCTTGAGGTCGCGAGAGATCGTGCTTTGGGTGGTGTGGTGCCCTTGGTCCCGCAACAATTCGAGCAGCTCGGCTTGGGATCCGCCGCGCCCCATCAAGAGCAGCTTTCGCAGGCTCTTTCGACGTTCTTTGGCCGACACTCGGCGAGTGTGGCGCACTTCGTCGGGCGCGTCCAGGCCGGCGGCTCAGCCGAAGACTTTTCGCGCCAGCAGCGTCTGGACGGTCCAGAGCCGGTTCTCGGCCTGGTGCAAGATGATGCTCTGGGGCCCGCGCAAGACGTCGGCCGTCATCTCCTCGCCGGGGACGGCGGGGAGGCAGTGCATGAACACCGCGTCGGGCTTGCCGAGCGCCATGCGATCGGCGTCCACTTGGAAGGGACCAAACAACTCGCGCACCGCGTCGCGATCCATGGCGCCCTCTTGACCCATGGAGACCCAGGTGTCCGTGGAGATCATGTCGGCGTCGGTCGCCGCAGCGTTGGCGTCGTGGTCGACGCGTACGCCGTCGGCCCCCGCCGGATGCAGGGCGCGGGCGGCCTCCACGAGCGCAGCGTCGGGCTCGCGTCCCTCCGGGCAGGCGGCGTGAATAACGACGCCGAGGCTCGCCGCCACCAACATCATGGAGTGGATAATATTGTTCCCGTCGCCGAGGTAGGCCCATTTGCGCGGGGTGCCAAAGTACTCCGAGGCTGAGCCGCTGTGCGGGAGGCCACGCTTCTTGGCGTGCTCGAACACCGTGTACGCGTCGCACAGGGACTGAAGGGGATGAAGCTTGTCGGAGAGGAGATTGACGACGGGTTTGCTTCCAAACTTGGCGAGGGCCTCCAGATCTTCGTGCCCGTGCACACGAGCGCCGATCCCATCGACCATGCTCGTGAGCACCGCCGCCCACTCCTCCATATCCTCGCCCTTGCCGAGCTTGGTGTTGTGCGCGCCGATCTCGAGGATCTCGCCGCCGAGGCGGCGGGTGGCCACCGTGAAGCTGGTGCGGGTACGCAGGCTCGGCTTGCTCATGACCATCGCCAAGGTTTTTCCGGCGAGGGGCGCGCCGAGATCGAAGCCCTCGTGCTTGAGGCGCCAGGTGGTGTCGAGGAGGTCGAGCTGGTCCGCTCGGTTGAGGTCGCGATCGTCGAGGAAATGCATCGTCATGGGCTCCGAGGTGGAGGAGAATTCGCGTCACCTTACCCGACCTTGCCCGCAAATGGAGGGGGGCATTGCCGCGTGATCAAGGTGCCGACCCCGGCGTCGGTGAACAGCTCCGCCACCAGCGCGTGAGGCAGCCGCCCGTCGACGAGGTGGAGGTTGGACAGCTTTTGCGTGGTCGCATGACCCGCCAGGGCCAAAAAATCACCCTCGCGGGCGTCGAAGCGGTTCGCCTTGAGACCCACCGCGGCCTGCTCCAAAGAGAGCAGGCTCACGAGGCCGTCGCCGTCGATCAGCCCCTGATCGTCGGCGAGCGCGAGCAGCTTCTCGATCCCGAGTTTGGTGCAGCGGGCGACCAGCTCGCCAGGGTCCGGGGCCATGGGGACCACCGCCAGGCCGCCGCGGTCCAGCCACGCCGCGATGGGGGGCAAGACGGGGTCGAAAACGCGAGCCCGCGCGGCGGTGTCATTGAGGGCGGCGTAGATCGCGGTCGCGTCGGCGGCATTCGGGACCACCACGACAGGGCGCAGGCCCGCGTCGCAGACGAGCTCAAGGTCGCGCACGACCGCGTCGAATAACGTGGGCGTGTGAAGTACCGCGCCCTTGAGCGAGACCGCGACCCGCATGCCCGCGAATCGTCGGACGTAGGCGAGCCCGTCCACGAGCAGCTCGTGCTTGAGTTTGGGGGTGTAGGCGCCCAAGCTGATCTTGCGACCCACTGCGCCCGATGTGGTCACCTCAAGTTGGGAGGACTCGTCGGCGTTGATGCGAACGTAGTCGTACGTGAGGTCACACCCATAGGCGGTGGCGCGACCCGGTCCGTCTCCCACGCGCACGCGCCACCGCACCTCGGGCGCGTGCAGCCGCCGCAAGAGCTCACCGCGCGAGGCGGTGGTTGGCGCGCCGTGTTCGTAGACCAAGATTCCCTGAGCTTCGATCCGCAGGGCGGCCGCGTCGAACGGGGCCTGCGTGGTCTCGAGCGCGTCGTGGCCGGATCGTTCCAAGCACGCCTGGCCGACCGCGGCCGCGAGCCGACCCCACGCCGGATCCCCCGCGAAGACGCTCGACTTAAACAGGTTGCTGCGACATACGGCGCGGGCGATGGCGCGCGCCTTGGCGTCATGCCTGGTCCCTCGCACTTCCACCTCAAGCAGGCGGGTGGCGCCCTCACCGTCGGCAGCCACGGCTCTGGCGAGGGTGGTTAACACCTCGGTGACCGCCGCGGAGAAGACCCTCCACGCCTCGGGGCTCTCGACGCCGCAGCCCGTGGCACCGGAGGCGAGAGCGACCAGGGCGTCGTTTGTGGAGGTGTCCCCGTCGACGCTGATGGCGTTAAACGAGGTGTCGCAGGCCGCGTGAAGCAGCCGCTGCAGCGCGCTCGGGGCGACGGCTGCGTCGGTGCACACGACGCCGAGGGTGGTCGCCATGTTCGGGTGGATCATCCCGGACCCCTTCGCCACGCCAAACACCCGCACCTGCCTCGGAGCACCGGCCACGTCCGTGAGCGAGATGGTGACGCCCGCCGTCTTGGGGCCGGTGTCGGTGGTCAAAATGGCCTCCGCGAACGGTGCGGCATCTTCGGCGAGGGCGTTGACGAGGGAGGGGGCGGCCTCGGTGATCTTGGCGATCGGCAAGGGCACCCCGATCACCCCGGTAGAGCAGGTCAGCACTTCGTCCGAAGAGACCTCGAGCGCCGCCGCCACCGCGGCAGCCATCTCAAGATCGTCGCGCGCACCTTGGGCTCCCGTGAGCGCGTTGGCGTTGCCGCTGTTGATGACCACCGCCCGTGCGATCCCTCGAGGGAGCTTGGCGCGCGCATGATCGATGCACGCGGCCCGCACCGGGTTTTGGGTGAAGCAACCCGCGACGCTGGCGGGGCGATCACAGGCGAGCAGCGCCAGGTCAAGGCGGGTCTTCTTGAGGCCCGCGTGCACGCCGGCGAAGGAGAATCCTCGAGGGATCGAGAGGGGGGGTGGTGCGTGGGTCATGGTGGGGCTCCAGGGGGTGCGCAGCTCAGAAGGTGGCGCCTGTCACGGACGGGGTGCTCGCGTGGGCGTGGGCGTGGGCAAAGATAGGGGTCGAGAGCGCCTCGGCGTCGCGCGGCGCCGCGAGTCCGAGCGAAGGCTCACAGCCAAACCAGTCGTTGAGCGCCACGAGGGCTTGGCTGGCGGCGCCCCGCATGAGGTTGTCGATGGTGGCGAACACCGGCACGTGTCCGCCGTGGGCCACCGGCCCCACCGCCAAAAATGCGTCGTGACTGCCCACGGCGCTCTTGAGTCCGAGCCGTCCGTCGGGCGCGTCGAGCACGTGCACGTAGGGGTGCGACGCGTGGTGCTCCACGAGGCACGCGCGCAGGTCGGCGGGCGTGACCCCGGAGCGCGGCGCGACGAAGGCGGTGATCGTCAGCCCGCGCGCCACGGGCAAGAGCTGGGTGACGAGGCTGACCGGGGCGCCGAGGTGATGCTCGATCTCCGGTCGGTGCCGGTGATGGCCGACGTTGTAGGGGTGCACGTTGGATTCCAAATGGCAAAAGTGAAGGTCGTCACGCAGGCCTTTGCCGGCGCCGCTCGCCCCGCTCGCACCGACCACGCACGCGCCGCTGGGGTCGACGAGCGACCCGCGAATCAAGGGGGCGAGCGCGAGCAAGGTGGCGGTGGGATAGCAGCCGGGGTTCGCCACGAGCCGCGCGCCTTCGGGAGTGGGACCGCACAGCTCTCGCAGGGCGTAGTGGACGTCGTCTTCGCGGCGGTGCGAATCGGAGAGATCGAGCACTCGCCGACACCCGGTTTGCATCAGGATCGAAGTCCATTCGAGCGCCGCGGCGGAGGGGATCGCGAGCGCCACCGCGTCCACGCCTGCGAGCGCGGCGAGGGTCGATGGATCCCCCGGGATCGCGCGGCCCAACGGGGGCACGCGCAGCTCAAATTTCGGGTGTCCGGCGAGCAAGGTGCCGAGCACCTGGCCTGCATAACCACTGCATCCTACAAGGCCGATCGATTTTTTTCCTGACACCGCAAATGTGTATATTTGGAGCATTGAGGATGTCAAATGCTTTAAGTTGCCCGCTTTTTATATGTGGCATTTTTGGAATAAAATAGCATTTTTATGTTTTCGGAAGGAAGTGGGTGGAGACGGTGAGCATGGAGCGTTCGGGCCCGGGTGATCGCGTCGCTTCGGAGTCGTCGCACAAGGAAAGCGCCCACAGCGCGAATGGCTTTGCGTGGCATGCCGGCTCGTGGCCCCGGAGTCTCTTGCGTACCGATAACGTCGTTGCAGGCTCAATCTGGTGAAGCAACACGCGTCGGAATATCTCCGCGCGGCCGGGCTGCTGCTCGCAGACTCGGTGCGCGTGGACGACCCGCGCGGCGCTGAATCGCTGGTAGGGTGCGAGGTATGAACGGACGACCCTTTCGGCGCGTCGGCGGCCTCGCGGCGCTCCTGAGCATTGGCCTTTTGCAGGGGTGTTTTTCAGAGGTTGTCAGCCTGAACTCCGTGGAAGACCTCGAAGGCATGCTCTCGGCCGCCGAGGGCGACAGCACCGATGGACCAACCTCCGTAGGGGAGTCTGGTACGGCGGAGGGAACAGGGGATGGGGATGGGGATGGCGATGGCGATGGCGATCCGACGATGACGGGAGATGGTGATGGTGACGGGGATGGCGACGGGGACGGTGACGTGTGTGGCGATGGCGTGCTGGCCATGGACGAGGACTGCGACGACGGCAACGACGTCGATGGCGATGGCTGTGACTCGAACTGCGCGGTGGAGACCGGTTGGAACTGTGACCAAGAACCGAGCGTGTGCGTGGCTGTGTGCGGCGACGGCGTCGTGATTCCCGGAGAAGAGGCGTGCGATCTCGGTACCGGGATCAACGGGGGAGGCAGCACCGACTGCACAGCGGAATGCGCCTTTACGGTTTGCGGAGACGGCTACAAAGGTCCGAGCGAGGCCTGTGACACCGGAACAAACAATGGCATGGAGGGCACCTCGGACTGCCAGTCGGGGGCGGCGGAGTGCACGTTGACGACCTGCGGAGACGGCTACCAAGGGCTCACCGAAGGTTGCGACGACGGCAATACTATCGACGGCGACGGATGCGCCGCGACGTGCGTTTTGGAGACCTGCGGGAACGGTATGATCGACCCGCTGGAGGCGTGCGATGACGGTCAAAATGGCGACCTGGACGACGGCTGTACCGACGCATGTTTGTTGCCCGCGTGCGGGGACGGATTCCTCCAGGGGGTCAGCAACGCCGAGGAATGTGATGACGGCGTCGCCAACGGAACTGGGAGCACCGATTGCACCACCGCGTGCACGGCGACGACGTGCGGCGATGGCTTCGACGGGCTGTCCGAGGCCTGCGACGACGGCAACAACAATCCTGGGGACGGTTGCGGAGCGACGTGTGTGGTGGAGGCGTGCGGCAACGACATCCAAGATCCAGGGGAAGCCTGCGACGACGGCCAAAATGGCGACCAAGACGACGGCTGCACCGACCTGTGCCAAACGCCGGCGTGTGGCGACGGATATGTCCAAAGCTCCTTGTCTGAGGAGTGTGACGACGGCGACGAAAATGGCACGGGGGCCACCAACTGCACCGACGCGTGCGTGTTGACGACCTGCGGCGATGGTTACGAAGGGGTGGACGAGGCCTGCGACGACGGGAACACCGATCCCGGCGACGGCTGCGACGCGAGCTGCGACCTTGAATCGTGTGGGGACGGCCTCATCGATCCACTTGAGGAGTGCGACGACGGACCCACCAACGGCAGTCCAGGGAATTCGGACTGCACCGCCGACTGCGAGGAGACCACCTGCGGTGACGGCTATCTCGGACTCCCGAGCACCGAGGAGTGCGACGACGGGCTCAACAACGGTCTCCCCGGCGTGTCGGACTGCCTCGACACTTGCGAGGCCACATCGTGTGGAGACGGCTATGTCGGGGTCAGCGAGGCCTGCGACGACGGAGCCGCCAATGACGACGGCGGAGACTGCACCCTGTCGTGCGATGTCGCGACGTGCGGAGACGGATTGCTCTGGAACAACGGCGCGGGCTCGGAGACCTGCGACGACGGCGCAGCCAACGGGGATGGGGGTCTGTCGGACTGTACGCTGGCATGCCAGCTGACTACCTGCGGAGACGGCTTCGCAGGCCTAAGTGAGGCCTGCGACGAGGGGGCCAACACCGGCGTGGAGGGAGCCTCGAATTGTACGGGGGTCTGTGAGGTGACCACCTGCGGAGACGGGTTCCGGGGGACGAGCGAGGCCTGCGATGATGGCAACGCCATCGACGGTGACGGGTGCAGCGCGACCTGCGGGTTAGAGTCTTGCCTCAACGGCGTTGTGGACTTTGGCGAGGATTGCGATGACGGTCCAGGGGACACGAATAACGACGACGGCTGCACCACCCTGTGCGCCAACCCCGTGTGCGGAGACGGCTTTGTGCAGCCCTTTACCAACAATGAGGCCTGCGACGATGCCGGCGAGAGCGCCGCGTGCAACCTGGACTGCACGCTCGCGGCGTGCGGTGACAGCAAACTCAACGGCAGCGCAGGGGAGCAGTGCGACTTTGGCACCCAGAACGGCAACGGCCTCGTGGCGTGCACGGCGGGCTGTCTTGGGAACACCTGCGGTGACAGCTATGTTTGGACGCTGCTGGAGGCTTGCGACGACGGGGCCGACAACGGGGTGCCCGGGGCCTCGAACTGCACGGACACCTGCGTGATCACGCTGTGCGGCGATGGTTTTCAGGGTCTCTCGGAGGAGTGCGATGACGGCAACCTCACAGATGGCGACGGATGCAGCGCATCCTGCACCTTGCCCGCCTGCGGAGACGGCTTCATCGACGCTGGCGAGGGCTGCGATGATGGCGCTGGAGTCAACGGCACCGGCGCCTCCGACTGCACGGAGGCCTGCCAGCTGACCACCTGCGGTGATGGCTTCCAGGGCGCGTCCGAGGGCTGCGACGAGGGCCCGAGTACCGGCGTAGAGGGAGCCTCCGACTGCACCAGCGGCTGCACCCTAACCACCTGCGGAGATGATTTTCAGGGGGACAGCGAGGGCTGCGACGATGGGACCCTCAATGGTGATCCGTCCGCGAGCGATTGTCTCGGGACGTGTCAGACCACGACCTGCGGAGACGGCTACAATGGCCCGAACGAGATTTGTGATGACGGCGGGCTCAACGGCTCCACGAACTCGGATTGTCTCGCCGACTGCACGGCCAACACCTGCGGTGATGGCGTGCAGGGACAGTCCGAGGCATGTGATGACGGGACTGCCAACGGAAACGGCACCTCGAGCTGCTGGAACGATGGCGGCATCTGCACGGTCAACACCTGCGGAGACGGCTACAGTGGCCCAGGCGAGGGCTGCGACGACGGGACGCAAAACGGTGACGGCAGCGGCAGCAACTGCACGAATGCATGCGAGAACACGACCTGTGGCGACGGTTTCAACGGCATCGGGGAGGACTGCGATGACGGGGCGCAAACCGGTGTGCAGGGACAGTCGGACTGCCTGTCCGGCTGCGTTGAGAACATCTGCGGGGATGGCTTCCAGGGCCTGACAGAGGCGTGCGATGACGGGGTAAACAACGGCACGGCGGACTCGGACTGCAGCGCGACGTGCACCCTGGCGAGCTGCGGCGACGGCAACGTGGGACTCGGGGAAGAGTGTGACAACGGCGGCGCCAACGCCGACGACGCGGTCTGCACTGCAAACTGTACGGACGCGCGCTGCGGGGATGGATTCATTTATCCAGTGTCCAACGGTGGAACCGAGGTCTGCGACGACGGGGCGAACACGGGCGTGGACGGCGCGTCGGACTGTACCTCCTCGTGTACGCCTACCACCTGCGGGGACGGATTCCTGGGAGTCTCCGAGAACTGCGATGACGGGGGGAACACCGGGGTTTCGGGGGCCTCCAACTGCTGGAACGACGCCGGGACATGCACGTTGAACGCGTGCGGGGACGGCTTCCGAGGAATCAGTGAGGCCTGCGACGATGGGAACGACCCGGTCACCGGGAACGGAGGGTCTGGCAACACCAACTGCGATGCGAACTGCGCGTTGATCAGCTGCGGCAACGGGATCATCGACGCTGGTGAGGACTGCGATGACAGCAAGAACGGTGACAACGACGATGGTTGCACCGACAACTGCACCTTCCCCTCGTGTGGGGACGGGTTTGTGCAAGCGAGCGAGGGTGAGGACTGCGACGATGGGACTGCCAATGGCGCCGGCCTCTCGACCTGTACCGTATCGTGCTCCTTTAACGTCTGTGGTGACAGCTACCTTCTTGCGTCCGCGGGCGAGAGTTGTGACGCCGGAGAGAACAACGGCAACGGGGACTCTCCGTGCACGGAGGGATGTACGCTCAACGTTTGCGGTGACAGCTACGTTCATACGTCGGGTGGTGAGACCTGCGATGATGGGGGCGTCAACGGCGACGGATCGGTCAGCGACTGCACCGGCACCTGTGAACTCACCGTGTGTGGGGATGGATTCGATGGGGTCTCCGAGGGGTGCGACGACGGTGCCAATAACGGCAACGGCACCTCTGCCTGCTCGGCGACGTGTACCGTCAATGTGTGTGGCGACGGCTATAACGGTCCGGGCGAGGCATGCGATGACGGTGCCAATACGGGGCTTGAGGGACAGTCGGACTGCCTCCCAGACTGCACGGCGAACGTGTGCGGCGACGACTTTACCGGGGCGAGCGAGGGCTGCGACGACGGGAACGCCGTGACCGAGGAGTGCAACTACGGCGAGACCTCGTGCACGGTGTGCGATTCGACGTGCGCATTGGTGGCTGGAGAGACCGACTTTTGCGGCGACACCACCACGGATAATCCGCCGGAAACCTGCGACGACGGAAACGCCGTGACCGAGACCTGCAGCTACGGCGAGACCTCGTGCACGGTGTGCGACGCGAGTTGTGTGAGTACCTCGGGGGCCACCTCGTACTGCGGCGATACGATCGTCGACAATACCTTCGAGACCTGCGACGACGGAAACGCCGTGACTGAGGACTGCAGCTACGGCGAAACCTCCTGCACGGTATGCAATTCAGCCTGCGCCTTCGGCCCGGGCGGGAACGTGTCGTTTTGCGGCGATACCAATATCGACGGGGCGAACGGCGAGGAGTGTGACGACGGCAATACGGTGACCGAGACCTGCAGCTACGGTCAAACCTCGTGCACGGTGTGCGATGCGACCTGCACCAACGTATCGGGAGCCACCTCGTACTGTGGTGACTCCACTACGGATCCCGCCAACGGAGAGGATTGTGACGAAGGCGTGGCGAACGGCACCTTGGAGTGCGACTACGGCGACACCTCGTGCCTGGTCTGCGACGGGGGCTGTGCGCTCGTGCCAGGGGACACTGACGTGTGTGGAGACACGGTGGTGGACGCGCCCAACGAGAACTGCGACGACGGCAACGCCGTGACAGAGACCTGCCCGTACGGTGCCACCTCGTGCACGGTGTGCGACAACACCTGTAACAGCGCTGCAGGGGCCACCTCGTTTTGCGGGGATAACGTTGTGGACGGCAGCAACAACGAGAACTGCGATGACGGGAATGCCGTCAGCGGAGACGGCTGCAGCGACACATGCCGGCAAGAGGGATGTGGTAACGGTGTGGTCGACCCGGGCGAGGCGTGTGACGATGGCAACGCGGACAACGACGACACCTGTACTGTGGACTGTACGGTGCCGGCCTGCGGCGACGGCTACACCCAGGCGAGCATTAGCGAAACCTGCGACGACGGGAATACCATCACCGAGGTTTGCGGATACGGTGCCGGTTCGTGCACCGTCTGCAACGCAACCTGCCAGAGCGTGCCAGGAGCCGAGAGCTCGTGCGGGGACGGGACCACGGACGTTGACTTCGAGGACTGTGATGACGGGAATAACGTCACCGAGACCTGTGCCTACGGTCAGACCTCGTGCACGGTCTGCGATGCAGGGTGCAGCGACGCCAGCGGTCTGGCTACGTTCTGCGGTGACGGAAAATTCGCCATCGGCTTAGAGGAGTGCGACGACGGAAATAATACGGGCATCGAGGGACTCTCGGACTGCCGGAGCGTGTTCAACGTCGGGTTGAACTACGACGAGTGCGTGCTCAACGAGTGCGGCGACGGGTACCGCGGCGTGTCCGAGGACTGCGACGACGGCGGTGATAGTGGCGACTGCAACGGGGCGCTCGCGCCCGAGGGGGTTCGCTGCGAGGAAGCCGATTGCGGCGACGGATATGTCAACACGGCGGCAGGGGAACAGTGCGACGACGGCACCAGCAACGGCGATGGCACGTCCAGCGAGTGCACCCCGGTGACCTGCAACAACAACGTGTGTGGCGACGGTTACAACAGTCCGTCCGAGCAGTGTGACGACGGAAACTCGAGCAATACGGACGGCTGTGTAGCCGACCCCGACACCGGTGCCTGCGTATTCGCGACGTGTGGGGACGGCTACGTGGGGCCTGGCGAAGAGTGCGACGAGGGCGCGGCCAACAGCAACGCCTCCGGGAGCTGCACCGCGGCGTGTCTGGTGCCGGTGTGCGGCGATGGACTCGTCGCACCGGGTGAAGAGTGCGACGACGGCGACGGCTCGTCCGGGGACGGATGTAGCGGCGGCTGCACGGTGGAGTCGGGGTGGACCTGCGCGGGCGTGCCCAGCACCTGCACCACCACCTGCGGGGACGGCATCCAGGCCGGCGTTGAGAAGTGCGACGACGGCAACACCATCGTGGATGACTGTCCGTACGGCCAAACTTCGTGCACCGTATGTGGGAGCAGCTGCGAGTTGACCGCCGGAAACGTCTCGTTTTGCGGGGACGGCACGGTCGATGGCGCCAATGGCGAGGAATGCGATCCAGACCTCCCGCTCGACCCCGACACCTGCGCGGCCGAGTCGGGTGGTGTGCTGCCCAACGGACGAGCGCCCTGTCGCTCACAGGACTGCACCTACGATCTGTCGGGCTGTGTGCCAGGGTCTGTCGCGTTCCTGAGCGCGAATCGGATGACGGGGGACCTGGACCTCAGCGCAGCGGGCTATGGCGTCGGACGTGAGGCGGCCGACCAGAGCTGCCAGCAGGAGGCGGAGAACGCCGGGCTGCCGGGCGTCTTCGTGGCCATGCTCCTCGACGACACTCCCGGGACCGACAGCTTCGAGGCGCTCGGACTGAGCGATGGAGGCTTCTACCGACCCGACGGGACCCCGTGGCTCTACTCGCTTGCACTCGCCTGCGACGAGGTCGACCCGGGACTGAGTAACCCTGATATTGAGTTCGGCCCGTATCTCTCCCGTCTCCGGGAGAAAGCGGACGGCAACCTGGCAACGAGCTTCAAGGTGTGGACCGGTGTCAAAGACGCGACTGGGGGGACGAGCATCTCCTGCAACAGCGGGGGGGGCAACTGGCACTGCTCCAACTGGACAGACGGCTCGGGTGGATCGCGCGGTGCCGCAGGGAAGACGAAGGTCGCGGACGGGAACACGCTGCTCGGCGCGGGCGGCTCCACCGTGGCGATCTCTGGCAGTGGTCAGGCTGACTGCGGCGAGCTGTATCGTGTGATCTGTGCCCAGCAAGATCCTGGCGGACCTCCGGCGGATCCCGAGGACGTCAGCGGCAAGGATGATGCTCGGCTCATATTCTTGACGAGAGACGACTACGGGGGCGCGAAACCATGGAGTGACGCGAACGCGAACTGCGAGGCAGAGGGGCAGAGCGCCACGAGTGACTCGACGCGGCACTTCCGACCGCTGCTGCCGATCGGTGATGACTCGGTCCCCGTCACCGATTACTTCGAGGAGGTCAACGGCGGCGTGGTCTATCGAGACGCCGATCCCGATCCAGCCACGGTGTCGTTGGGGTATCGCGTCTACGACACGGGACGGGACCTGTTCAGGCGTGACAACCTTCGCGCCGTATATCAGTTCCGGTCGGATCAGTTCGGCTATGACACGGAGACGAGCACGGGCAACAAGACGTGGGTCGGCTTCCTCAGTGGCTCCGACTATTTCCAGCCCATGGCGGGGGGCAACTCCTGCGACTCGTTCACGAACCCGGACCCCGCGCTCAACGGTCGATTCTTCTATATCAACGACCCGTCGCTGGATGGCTCCTTCGGCTGTGGGGGAAATAATATCCCCGTCGCATGTCTCGAGGACTGCGACGTGGGCGCGCTCAACGCCGGCGGGGATATCTGCCCGTGCTCGTCAAGTTGCGGGGATACGGGCCTGTGGCAGAGCTTCACCGCGACCACCCAGGGGAGCGACGACCAGCTGTCGATGGTGTGCTTTGAGGCCACTCTCCCCACCGGAGGCGCCACGGCGACCCTCACCTTGTTCGAGGGGGTGGGCACCTCGGGCACGCCGTTGACGTCCGGCCAGTCCATCTGCGGGACGTCTACAGGAGGCGTCGCGCAGAAGTTCTGTGTGAGGCTCGCGAACACGGTGTCGTTCACGGCGGGCAACGACTACACCTGGGCTCTGTCGGGCATCAGCAGCGCGGACATGCCGAACACCTGCTTCGGCTTCGGCGGTGGGTCGGCCTACCCAGGGGAGGGCAGCCTTGGGTCTGGCTCCGACTGGAGCTTCGAGGTCTACTCCATGGATGAATGTGGATTTAGGACGCCGCCGGAGAGCGCGTGCCCGTGAGCGAAGGAGCGACAGTGAAGGTGATGAAGATGCCAATGCCAACGCCAACGCACAAAACAGCCCGTCTGGTGCCGCGATCCCGCGCCCTGCGAACCAGCGTAAGCGCCGTGGTGATCGTGTCCATGGGGATCGGGACGGTGATAAGCACGCCGTCGACCGCCGCCGCACGGGACGGGCTCGGGTTGTCGAGCCAGCGAGTCGCGGCGCCCGCCGAGTCGGACGCGCCCGCGGAAGAAGAGTCCAAGATGGAGCGCGGCAAACGGCTGTATTACGAGGGCGTGACCGACTACAAGCTCGGCAAGTTCGAGCAGGCCCTCGGCAAGTTTGAGGAGGCCTACGCGCTCACCTCGGCCCCCAACATCCTGCGGAATATCGCCGTGACCCTCGGGCGGGTGGCGGAGGTCAAGGCGAACACAGACCAGGTCCGCGCCTCGCGGGCCATGTGGAAGAACTACCTGTCCGAGGTGTACAAAAATCCCGATCTTCTCGATGCGGCAAAGGGCGAGACGGTGGAGGACATTGAGCAAATTGTGAGCGATCTCGACGAGAAGATCGCCGACATGGAAGTGGAGGAGGAGGCCAAGGCGCGACAGGCGGCTGAGCGAGAGGTGGCGCTGGCCGAAGCGTCGCAACCCGTGGCCTACGAGCCGATCGGTCCCGACCCTGGGCTCGGGGCGCGCAAGCGGGGGACCATGTGGTTGTCGATCGGTGGGGGCGTTGGCGGGGTACTGACAGCCACGGGGCTGGGCCTCGTCGCGGTGTTCGGCGCGCGAGCGAGCTCGATCAATACAGAGGCGACGACCAACGCGAAGGACCAGCAGCTGCTGGGCTGCGACGCGCCGCTCCCATCCAACATCATCACGTGCATCAACCTCGTTAACGCCGCCGACGACATCAACACGCGAGGGTTGAAGGCGCAGCGCAACATGCTCGCCATCGGCCTGCCCATCGCGGTCGTGGGGGCAGGGGTGCTCGCCACCGGGATCGCCCTCGGCCTCGTCGAGCGAAAAAAGGGGGCGACCAAGACTCGGATGTGGCGCGAAGGCACCGCGGTGTCGTTGGCGCCGAGCGTCGGCGGGGTCACGATCCTCGGGCGATTTTAGGCTCGCGCGGGAGGATCCAAGCCGGCTCGACGAGCCGAAGTCGCGGCATAAAGGAGTCTTTTGAGGCACAAAGGCGACCTTTGCGCGCCAGGTTTCGTCTCCCCCAGACCCGTGTGATATTTCCTGTTGACACTGCGGTTCAGGTGCGTAGTCTCGCCCTCCGACGCGGGAATAGCTCAGCTGGTAGAGCGCAACCTTGCCAAGGTTGAAGTCGCGAGTTCGAGTCTCGTTTCCCGCTCCCTGACCCCCCAAGAGGCCTTCCTTTTGGGGGGTTTTTTCATGGTGTCGAGGCGACAGGTGGCGTGATGGCCGCCGGATCGCGGCGTTTTGCCGGAGTTTGGATTCGCGCGGTGCGCGACGTAGCGTTCAACGGGGCGCGGCCCGGCGGACGGCGCGGAGACATCGAGCGCACAAAACATCGTCCCGAGAGGTACTTGCCTTGGAGGGAGTCCCGCGCGACGGCCGCGGTTGGTCTCGCAGCAGCGGCAGACTTGCGTTCGCTGTCCGCAGCATCTAGCCTCCGCAGCATCGATGTCCGCCCCCGCGCACTTCGTCTCTCGACTCCTCGGACTGTGCATGCTCGTCATGTTCTGCACGGCCGTGGGGCGTCCCGTTTCGGCCGCTCCAGCGCCGGCGTGGAGCGCCCAAGGCATGGATGAAGAGGGGAGCTGCTCGGTGCAAGGCGAGTCTTCGATGGTGGTGTGCGGGCGTGAGTTGTTCGCCGGCGTACTTGACGACCGATTGCTGACGATGCGATCGGACGTGTGCGACGAGCTGCTCGAAGGACTCTTTGATCGTCAAACATGTGCGCTCGATGACGCCGGATGCCACGCCGTCAGCGCGGGCACCTTGGGGCCGCGCGCGCCTCGAGTCTCAAGCTCGGATGGGCCGTCCGGGGCCGCAGATCTCGCGGAGTATCTCGCGTGGTCGCTCCCGGGGCAGGACGCACCCGTCGTGGATGTGTCACAGATCCCAGAGTCGCTTCAGCGCGCTCCAGCGTCGCCACCGCCCCGAACGTCCCAGGACTGAACGACGGGATGTGCTCGCCGTGGGTGCGTCGCGTCATGTGTATCTGTGCATCCAGGCGTGCAGGTACGGACCGGGCCACGGCGACGTTGTTGACCATCTGACGATCTCTCACGACCATGAAATTTAATCTCTGCCTCGCGGCGGCGCTCGCGCTCAGCGGCACCGCGTGTGACCAAAGCACCCCTTCATCCTCCAACGTGGCTGCCGCGCCGGTTATCGATTTGGCCCGCTACGAAGTCCAGCGCCTGCCGGACGATCAAGTGCTCGGTGCGGAGAATCCGTTGGTGACGCTGGTGTTGTTTAGCGACTACTCCTGCGAGCCTTGTGGACGGGCTTGGACGGTCGCGCAGCGGCTGGTGGAGCATTATCCTGACGATCTCGCGGTCGTCTATCGGAGCTTCAGCATCCCCGGCTACGACACTGGGGAGATCGCCGCCGACGCTGCCTTCGCCGCGGGCGCGCAGGGGAAATTTTGGGAGATGCATCGCGCGATGTTTCTCAACACCGACAACTTCTCCCGCCCCAGCCTGCGACTGGCGTCGGAGAAATTGGGCCTCGACACGGAGAAGTTCTTGGACGACCTCGACAGCGGCGTCGGCACGGGCACCAAAATCCGTCACAAACGCCAAGCCGCGCAGTTTGGAATTCGAGCGCTCCCCGTGGGGTTCGTGAACGGCCTATTTTTGATGGGCTCACCCTTGCTCAGCGAGTCGGGGATGCGCGGCTTGATCGAGGCCGAGATCGGGCAGGCGAGACGCTTGATGCAAGAGGGGACGCTCCGCAAAGACGTCTACGCGGGTTTCATGCGGGGCGCGCTGCGCAAGCCGGTCCTCGAGAACGAGGACGCGAGGGCGCTTCGAAACAAGCGCGCGGCGCTCCTCGGCGACACGCCCGCGCCCGCGACCTCAACGAACGGCCCCGACCGGCGCGCCCGGTACGCGGTCCCCGCGGGCGCCCCGGGCCGTGGCCCCGAGGCTGCGCCCGTAGTCGCGGTGGAGTTCGTCGACTTTATGTGTCCCTTTTGCAAGCGCGCAGAGAGGGACGTGGTGGTGAAGCTCGCGGCGGAATTCAAAGAGGACCTTCGCATCGAAACCCGCCAACTCCCGCTGCCCATGCACGAAGGCGCGGACGCAGCCGCCCGCGCCTACCTGGCGGCCGCACGCCAGGGCAAGCACCTCGAGTTCGGCGAGGGGCTGTTTGGCGCCACCGCCATCGGGCGAGAGACTTTCTCTCAAATCGCCCGTCAAGCAGGGCTGGACTCGGCGCGCTTCCTCCGCGACTTTGATGACCCGGCGATCGGCAAGCAAGTGGAGGCTGACATTGCCCTCGCGCGCCAGCTCGGGGTGTCTGGAACCCCCGCCATGTTCGTCAACGGTCGCTTTGTGGATGGGCTGCAGGGCCTCGGCACCTACGCCGCGCTCGTCCGCGAGGAGCTCGACCGCGCGGACGAACTCACCAAGTCCGGCACCCCCGCGGAGGCGCTCCACGCCGCGCTGATGAGCGACGCGCTCCCCCCATCCAAGTTTCCCAACCCGGTGCTCCCAGAGGAGGGGACCGGGGTATCCGCCGATCCGAAGGCGAGTCCGTAGGCCGCGTCGTCGATGACGCCGCCGCACAAGTTCCTCGAATCAACAGAAAAAACACAAGGAAAAAACAAATGATGAAACGAATCCATTGGACCACCCTGGCGGCGACCACGCTCGTGCTCGCCCTCGACACAGGCTGCGCGCCTCCGCCCAAAGGCGGCGACGAGGCCAAAACCGAGGAGGCAGCAGCCTCCGGAAAACTGATCACCCACACCGACGTGGATGACTCCATGAACAGCGTCGTCAACGAGTCGAAGCAAGAGCGCTTTCGTATCGACTTTGACGACACCGACATGGTGAAAGGCGACAAAGAGGCGCTCGTCACCATCGTGGAGTTCTCGGACTTCCAGTGCCCCTACTGCTCCAAGTTCACGAACACGCTCAAAGAGGTGATGAAAGACGCCACCGACACCCGCGTGGTGTTCAAGCAGATGCCCTTGGTGTCCATTCACCCCAACGCCATGCCGGCCGCACAAGCAGCCCTCGCCGCGTTCAATCAAGACGCCGACAAGGGCTGGGCCCTGCACGACAAGCTGTTCGAGAACGCGCGCACGCTTACGCGTGAGAACATCGAGAAGTACGCCGGAGAGGTCGGCCTCGACGTGGAGAAAATCAAGAAGGATCTTGACGACAAGACCTACGAGCAAGCTGTCAAAGACGACATGGCCTACGCTCGCAAGATGGCCGTGAACTCCACGCCCACCTTCTTCGTGAACGGTCGCATGCTCAAAGGTCGCTCGGTTGACGCGATCAAGACAGCCATCGAAGAGGAGAAAGCGCTCGCCAAGAAGCTCATGGACAAGGGCGCCAAAAAAGGTGAGGTCTACGCGCGCATCATGAAGGCCGCCAAGGCGGAGCGCAAGGCGCCCAAGCGTCCCGAGCGTCGTCGTCCTGGCACCCCAGACCCCAAGACCAATTTCGCCGTTCCCACGGCGGACCGACCGGCCGTGGGCCCCGCCGACGCGCTGGTCACGATCGTGGAGTTCTCGGACTTCCAATGCCCGTTCTGCACCCGCGTCAACCCGACGCTGAAGAAGATCAAGGAGACGTACCCCAATGACGTCCGCGTGGTCTTCCGTAACCTGCCCCTCCCCATGCACAAGGACGCCCCCGGCGCCGCTCGTGCCGGACTCGCCGCACACAACCAGGGCAAGTTCTGGGAGATGCACGACGCCATGTTCGCGAAGCAAAAGAACCTCAAGCCCGCCGACCTCGAGGCCATCGCCGGTGAGCTCGGGCTCGACGTCGCGAAGTTCAAGGCAGATATGGACAGCGCAGAGCTCAAGAAGGCCGTCGCAGACGACATGGAGACCGCCAAGAAGTTCGGCGCACGCGGGACCCCAGCGTTCTTCGTGAATGGCCGTTTCATCTCTGGCGCGCGTCCGTTCGAGCAGTTCGACTCCGTCATCAAGGAGGAGAAAGCCAAAGCAGAGAAGTTCGTCGCTGAGAAGGGCGTGTCCAAGGACGCGGTCTACGCGGAGATGAGCAAGGGCTGGGAGAAGGAGTTCAAAGCTCCGCCTCCACCACCACCCGCCGACTTCAAGCGTCGCGAGGTGAAGACCGACGGACTCCCGCTCAAGGGCTCCGAATCGGCCAAGGTCACCATCGTGGAGTGCTCGGACTTCGACTGCCCGTTCTGTAAGCGCGGGGCAGGCACCGTGGAGCAGGTCGCGAAGGAGTTCGGTGACAAGGTCGCCGTGTACTACGCACACAACCCCCTCCCCATGCACAAGCAAGCAGAGCCGGCGCACCGCGCGGCGGTGGCGGCGCAGGCCCAGGGCAAGTTCTGGGAGATGCACGACAAGCTGTTCGCGGACAAGTCGAAGCGCTCGGAGGCTGATTTCGTCGCGATCGCGACGGAGCTCGGGCTCGACGTGGACAAGTTCAAGACCGATTGGGCTGCGGCGGGTGCCAAGGTGCAAGCGGACATGACCATGTGCCGTAGTCACGGCGTCGGTGGCGTGCCCGGCTTCCTCATCAACGGTCGCCTCATGAGCGGCGCGCAGCCGTTCCCCACCTTCAAGAAGGTGATCGAAGAGGAACTCAACGGCGGCTTCGAGGCCACCCAGAAGAAGGCCGCTGCGGCGGGCAAAAAGGCTGGCTGAGTCCCCTCGGACCTCATCTAGCTCGAAGAGGCGCTCCGCAGGGGGCGCCTCTTTTTTTTGGTCGTGGCGACTCACGGCGGGGGGTGTGGTGCGAGGCGAGAGAAGGGTTTAGGATGCGCAGCACAGAGAGGTGCGCGCGTGACTGACGTTTCCAACGACCAAGAACCAAAGGGGGCCCCGAGCTCCGCTGACACCCCGTCCACCCCGAAACGCACCGCGAGCAGCGTGGCGGTCTTTGTCGTGATGCTGATCGCTGTCACCGGTCTCGGCTACTTCGCCGGCCAGTACGTCCAGGAGTTCTTCGCCAAGCCGGTGGAACCCCGCGACGCAAACCGCTACGAGGTCCGGCTGCGAGGGGATGAGCCCCAGCGGGGCCCCGACGACGCGCTCGTCACCATCGTTGAGTTTTCGGACTTTGAGTGCCCGTACTGTGGCAAGGCGATAGGACCCCTCGAGGACGCCATGGCGTCGTTCGAGGGGGACGTGCGGCTCGTCTTCAAGCACTTCCCGCTGCCAGGTCACCGCAACGCGGTCCCCGCCGCGCGCACCGCCTGGGCGGCGCAGCAGCAGGGGAAATTTTGGGAGTTCCACGACTGGCTGTTTGAGTCCCGCGCGAGCATCGAGAGGCTCCCGGAGCTGGTAAAAGAGCACGGCTTGGACGGCGATAAAATCGGGGTCGACATGCAGTCGGAGGCCTCCTCCGACGCGGTCGATGACGATCGCATCGCCGGCGGGGTGGTGGGGATTCGCGGCACGCCAGGGTTCGTGGTGAACGGTCACATCTACGGGGGGGCCATGAACGCCACTCAGTGGAAGAGAATCATCCGCAGCGAACTCGACGCCGCAGAATCGTTCATGTCGGAGGAGGACGTGGCGCGGTCGGAGGTGTATCCCGCGATGATGAAGATCGCCGAGAAACAGCGCGGTCCCGGGGCGCTACCCTCGGTGGGGCGACGTCCAGGAGCGCCCGACCCCGCCAAGCACTATCGCGTCGGTCCCGGTGAGGGGCGCCCGGCTCGAGGCGCGGCGGATCCGCTCGTGACCATCGTGGAGTTTGCAGACTTTCATTGTCCGTTCTGCGCGAAGGCGGCGAAGACCGTCCGGCGGGTCGCCGATGGATTCCCAGAGGACGTGCGCGTGGTGTATCGACATCACCCGCTTCCTATGCACCCGCGCGCGCGCGCGGCGGCCATCGCGTCGCTCGCGGCCCACGCCCAGGGCAAGTTTTGGGAGATGCATGACCTCATCTTTGAGCGTGACGCCAAGTCGGACGCGGACCTGCGGGCGCTCGCGGAGGAGCTCGGACTCGACCTTGCGAGGTACGACGCGGACCTCGCCGACCCCAAGCATGGCGCTCTCATCGACGAGGACATGGCGGTGGCCCGCCAGTTTAACGCGAGCGGCACCCCGGCCTTCTTTGTGAACGGTCGCTTTGTTGCGGGAGCGCGCAGCGCCCCGGAGTTGCGTCAACTGGTCAAAGAGGAGCTCGATCGCGCCGAGGCGCTCGTGGCGGCAGGGACCCCACGCGCGCAGGTGCTCGACAAGGTGATGGAGACCGCGCTCACTGAGGTCGCAAAGTGAGCCGAGATGGGGCCGGTGGAGGTCTCGCGTCGGAGGTCAGCGGCCAGCGAGCAGAGGGGGCGCGCTCCGATGGTCTCTCGGTCCTCGCCTACGTGGTCTTCGTGCTCTTGAGCGGTGTGCTCGTCTTCGGTTTCGCTAGCGCGCTCGGGCCCGCCGTGGATCAGCAGGGGGCGGGGGCGTGCCGCGCGATGCAGTCGGAGGTGCGCGAGGGGAGCTACCCCGAGTTCAGCGCCTTGGACCGGCGAGGAGAACCGGTGACGCTGATGGATCTGCGGGGTCGGTTTGTGGTGCTGAACTTTTGGGCGACCTGGTGCGAGCCGTGCACCCGCGAGTGGCCCGAACTCGACAAGCTCTCGCGGCGATTGCAGGGGCGCGAAGACGTGGTGGTGGTCGCGGTCTCGCTCGATGAAGAGGCCGACAAGGTGGAGCCCTATCTGGCGAGCATGAGCCTAGAGCAGACCCCGGTGGAGGTGTGGCGAGATCCGACAGGGCAGGCGAACCGCTTGTTTGGCGGCGAGAAGCTCCCCGACACGTATTTCGTCAACGAGCTAGGTGAGCTTGTGGACGCCTTCATCAACGTTCGGATGTGGGGTTCTAGCGCCGCGGTTCAGTGTGTCGAGAGTCGCGTGGGGCGGGCGGACTAGAGGCGTCCGCTCTCACGGAGAGCGGGCGGCTGCGTGGCGAGCGAGCAGCCACGCGACACATTGGGCCTCAAGACCGCTCGGGGCGTGCGAGAGGGCGGGGCCGTCATGGGCGTCGAGCCGAAAAGACGACGGAAAACCCACGTGCCCCCCACGATCCACGCGCACCACGGTGAGCGCCGACGACGCCGCGGCGAGCGAGGGGTCTGTGGATCGAGGCGGCACCATGGGGTCATGCACCGCTTGGACGTACATGCACGGGGCCTGCAGCGACGGCAGGAGGGGGCCCACCGAGGCGCGGGCGTAATAGTCCTCGACGCTGTCAAATCCGAACCTTGGCACGATGGTGAGGGAGTCAAACGCCCGCACTGTGGTGACCCTTGCCACCGCCGCGGCCGAGGTCGGCGCGGCGCCGGTCGTCGCGGTGGCGCGGTACATCTCCTTGAGGCCGTCGAGGACGTGGCGGCGATAGATGGCGGGCCGCAGTGTGTCCAAGGCCGTCGCGCCCGCGTCGAGGTCGAGGGGACTGCACACCGCGACGCAGGCGTCCACGAACTTGGGGCGGTGCGCGGCGAGCCCGAGGGCCAGGTGACCGCCGAGGGAATAGCCGAGGAGAAGACGTCGCTGGGCGCCCGCCAGGAGCTTTGATCGCAAGATAACCTCGAGGTCTGACCACAAGCCCGCGTGATAAAAATCGACCCCGTCCAGCGCCGCGCCTCGCAAGGAGACCAGCAGGCAAGACACGCCGGCCTGGGCGCACGCTCGCACCGCCCGGTGCATATAAACGGAGTGGGCGCTCCCCCCGAGCCCGTGCACCACCACGACCACGGCGTCCGAGTCTGCGGGGTACCACTGGCACCGTAGGGGCACCGCCCCGCGAGCCGGGTCCTCCACGGTGATCGTAGCCTCATGCCCCGCTGCGCCCGTGTGACCGGTGGCGCCGGCGACGAGGCCGCGTACGTGGGGCGCGAGGGTCCACCAATGTCCGCTCAGGGCGCCCACGGAGGAAGCCTACCCCGTTTTGTGAGAAAAGATTGAGGAGGCGAGTCGGAGGGATAGGCGCTGATGCCGCGTTGACCCAACCCCGCCTCGGGGCTAGGTTCCGACCGTGTCCACTCCTACACCGGCTCCCACCTACGCAACCGACGGCCCTCGCGTGTGGCAAGTCCTCGGACCGGTGTTCATGGTCTCGGTCCTGATTGGAGTCTTCGTGTACTACCGCTACGCCGCCTCGGAGGCCTACGTGAAAGAGGGCATCGTCCGCATGGACAAAGCCGGCGCCTCGCTCACCGCGGATGGATGCGTGGACGCGGCGCTCGAGTGGTTCAACGGGTGCGAGGCCAACAGCGCGAACGCGGCGGTGTGCGAGCAAGGGCTTAAACTGGTGGCGTTTCATTGCCTCAAGGCGGCGCCGCGTGACGAGGCGTGCGCCGCGTACCAGGGGAGCCCAAATGGTCGATGGGTCTATGGAAAGTGTGAGGAGCGTGGTCAGCGGTGCGTGAACAAGCGTGAGTGCGCGTGCGCGACCGTGTTCCGCTCCATGGAGTCGTTTTGTATTAACGATCAGGAGCGCGTCCAGCTTTGAGCGACGGGGTGGGCAGCAGCGGCCGACCGGCAGATGCCTCCGCGTTCTCCTCCGAGGACGCGCTCCCGGTGCGCGCCCGCCCGCTTCGCGCAGAGTTGTGGGCCTTGTCCAAGCCGGGGATCGTGCGCATGTGTCTCGTGACCACCGCGGGCGGTCTTTGGCTCGCGACGAGCCAGCAGCCCGTTGACGGCGGCGTGGCCTGGCTCACCGTGATCTGCACGCTCGTGGGCAGCGCCCTCGCGGTGGCGTCGGCCAACGCGTGCAACATGATTTGGGAGCGGGAGACCGACGCGCTTATGGAGCGAACCAAGCACCGTCCGCTGCCCGCGGGGCGGCTCTCGGTGGCGGCGGCCACGTGGTTCGCGGGCGCGACGGGCGTGGCTTCGTTGGGGGTGCTCGCGTGGGGTGTGAACCTGCTCACCGCGGGATTGGCCGCCTTCGCCATCGCCTCCTACGTGGGCGTCTACACGCCGCTCAAATACAAGACCCCTGCGGCGCTTATCGTCGGCGCGGTGCCTGGGGCGATTCCGCCGCTGCTCGGTTGGACGGCCGTGAGCGGGGCGTTTGACCCGCCGGGACTCGCGATCTTCGCCATCCTCCTCGTGTGGCAGATTCCCCACTTCATCGCCATCTCGTTGTTTCGGGCCTCCGAATACGAGAAGGCGGGCATTCAAGTGTTGCCGCTGGTGCGCGGGCCGCTGCAGGCGAAACTGCACGCCGCGGCCTGGTCGGTGGGCCTGATCCCGATCTCCATGTCGCTCACACCGCTCCACCTCACGGGGACCGTCTACTTTGTGGTGGCGCTCGTGTTGAGCGTCGCGTACTTCGTCTACGCGCTCGTCGGGTTCGCGCCCTCGTCGGGGGATCGTTGGGCCAAGCGCTACTTCTTCGCGAGCTTGATCTACTTGCCCGCGCTGACGCTCGGGTTGATCCTCGATTTGACGTTGCAAGGGATGGGCGCGCCGTGACCTCAACTGCTCCTGCCAGGCTGGATGTGCGCAGGCTCGCGCACCAATACGGCGACCGACAGGTGCTCCACGATGTGGGCTTTGACGTGGCGCCGGGGGAGGTCGTGGGGCTGCTTGGTCCCAACGGCAGCGGCAAGTCGACCGTGCTCAGCGCGCTCCAGGGGCTGCTGCGGCCCACCGCCGCCGACGTCATGCTGGACGGGGTGTCGGTCTCTCCTGGCGGTTCCAGCCTGCGGGCGAGACTGGGCGTGGTTTTTCAGCAGCCCAGCGTCGACAAGACGTTGACGGCCCGCGAAAACCTGCGGCTCACCCTGCACATGCACGGGGTTTTTGGGGCGCCGCAGCGCGCCCGCGTGGAGACGCTGCTCGCGTGGGCTGGGCTTGAGGACCGGGCAGATGAGCCGATGAAACAATTCTCGGGCGGCATGCTCCGACGCATCGACCTTGTTCGCGCGGTGGCGATGAGGCCGACAGTTTTGATGATGGATGAGCCTACGAGCGGACTCGACGAGGCGTCGTTTCGCCGGGTCTGGATGCTGGTGGACGAGCTGCGCGCGGCGACCGGGATGTCGGTGCTCGTCGCGACGCATCGACCCGAAGAGGCGGCGCGCTGCGATCGACTGGTGGTGCTGCACGAGGGGAGGGTGGTCACCGTGCGACCGCCGGCGTCGCTGATCGAGGAGATGGAGGCAGACGTGTTGGTGCTGGAGACGGACCACCGCGACGAGGTCCGCCACACGCTGGAGTCGACGCTCGGGCTCACCGTACGTGATGAGACCTACGGGTTGAGCGCGGGGTGCACCCGCGGACACGAGCTGATCGTCGATGTGGTGCGGGCGCTCCCGCGCGAGAAAATCAGCGCCATCTCCATTCGGCGTCCAACCTTGGCGGACGCCTTTGTGCGCCTCGCGGGAGCTTCTCTTGACGATGGAGATGCAGGGGCGACGGACGGACGCGGGGAGGTGCGACCGTGACAACATCGCCAGCAAAGCGCCTCCATGAGCCCGTAGCCGCCCCTTCAGGGGAGCACGCGGCGGTGACGGCCGCCTCTCCAGGACGTATGGTCGGCTACGTCATCCTCAGCTTGTGGCGACGTGACATGATGCATCTGCTGCGAGAGCGCAGCCGCTGGGTCGGCGTGATCGTGCAGCCGCTCATTTTTTGGGCTTTGATCGGCGTGGGCATGGGGGGGGCCTTGACGCGTTTTGGCGGCGAGGGAGATGACCTCGCGTATTTCTTCCCAGGGATCGTGGCGATGATCGTGTTGTTCACGGCGGTGTTCGCGACCATGTCGGTCATCGAGGACCGACAGCGAGGATTCTTGCAGCAGGTGATGGTGCTGCCGTCGAGTCGGGCCGCCATCGTCCTCGGCAAGACCGCCGGGGTCACCACCATGGCCGTCGTGCAGGTGTCGCTCACCATGGCGGTGGCGCCACTCGCCGGCGTGGACTTGCTTGGCGTGCACTGGCCCATGTTCTTCGCGGCCCTCGTGCTCGGATGTGCGGGACTCACCGCGCTCAACTTTTCATTGGCGTGGGTGGTGAACTCGACGGCGGGCTATCACGGAGTCATGGCGGTCGTCATGCTGCCCCTCTGGGTCTTGTCGGGGGCGATGTTCCCGGCGGGGGAGGGCTGGATGGGCTGGGCGATGCGCCTCAACCCGATGGCCTATCTGGTGGACGGCCTGCGCCATGCGATGGCGGGAGGCTTGAGCGCCGACGCGAATTCCGGCGCAGGCTTTGGGCTCGCGGTGCTCGCGGTGACCGCCGCCGTCTTCACCGTGTTGGCGGTACGCACGGTGGCCCGGTCCACCCAAAAGGCGAGGGTTTAGACATGGACGACGCAACGACAGTGATCCCTCAAAATGCTGATCCTACCCAGCCAGGGCCCCCTCGTGGCTATATTGGTTTTTTGCAGCGGCACATCTGGGCCGTCGGCATCGTGTTCGGGCTCACCATGATCACCGGGCTGCGTCCTTTCTTAATTGAGCGACCGGAGCCGCCACCGGTGTACGCCCATCTGCCAGATTTCTCGGTCGTCTCCCAGGACGGCAGCCCCCTGTCACGCGAGGACATGGCGGGTACCGTGTGGGTGGTGGGGTTTGTTTTCACGCGCTGCGTGACCCTGTGCCCGCCGGTGAGCCAGGCCATGGTGCGCATGCAAGAGCACCTTGGGCGCAGCCGCGTGCTCGGCGATGTGCGCTTGTTGACGATCACCGTCGATCCCCAACACGACACCCCCGAGGTGTTGCGGGGCTACGCAGACAAGATCGGGGCGGACCTGTCGTCATGGGATCTCGTCACGGGGGACCTCGAGGAGATCACCAACCTCGTCACCGGTGGATTCATGCTCGCGGTGGGGGATCGCACCGAGACCGCGCCTGGCATCTTCGATATCGCACATTCGAGCAAGCTCGCCCTGGTCGACCGGAACGGTGACGTCCGGGGCGTGTACGCGACGGATGATGAAGGGCTCGAGGAGCTCTACCACCGTATTTTCGCCGTGCTGCGCATCCCGCAAACCGACGGGTGAGGCGGATCCGGGACCCGCGGCGCCCCATGCGGGCACAATCGCCCGGTGGAATCTTGGCGTCGGGATCTCGTGATTCTCGCTCGTGAGACTCCTCCGTTTTTGAGGGTCGAGGCGACGGCCGTCGGGTCCTCGGCCATCTGCGGCGCGGCGCGAAGCCCACGCGCGCGCGCGACGATCGCTGGCAGTGGGCAGCGTTCGGCGCTCAAAACGCGATAGATAGTCCTCGCGAGGATTTTGAAAAACCTTTTATTAATAGGGTCTTACGAGAGATTTGAGGCCCGCGTTTCGAAGGCGTTGAGGCATCTTAAATGGGCGCGTGCTAGCGGCGCGATCGGTTCACTGTGGTTTGAACTTCTCGATTTGTGGAGCGCGTGGCGCAGTGGTGGTGTCCGAACCGCCGCTCCCGCGGAAACGACGGCGGACGATGTTAGTTGCGGTGAAAAGTCCGTGCTGATAGATAGCGTCGCAAGCGGGTGAAACTCGCTGCCGTGGGCATTGTGTCCACATCGCGACAACCTCCTCCGGGGGCGTCGCATCAGGCAACTGACTCGACGACGGAACCTTCGTCTCCGTCGAATCCAAGGTCCAAGGACCACGCTGCAGAAAGCACCACGGAAAGAGGAAACCGACGTGCCGGCCATTTTCCCAAGATGGACAAATAAAATCCCACTCGCTCTCGGAGTGCTGGGACCGCTCGCAGGGGTGGGTCTCGTGCTCTTCGTATGGGTGTACTTCTCCCCTAGCTTCACCGACGTTGGTTATCGACCCGAGCAGCCCGTGCCCTTCAGCCACAAGCTGCACGCGGGTGAGATGGGCCTCGATTGTCGGTACTGCCACAACACGGTGGAGCGGGCCGCTCACGCAGCGATCCCGCCGGCCGCGACGTGCATGAACTGCCACTCGCAGGTGAAGACGGACAGCCCCAAGCTCGCCCCCGTGCGGCGTAGCTACAACACGGGAGAGTCCGTGCCGTGGGTCCGCGTGCATCAACTCCCCGATTTCGCCTACTTTGACCACTCCCCGCACATCGCGGCGGGTGTGGGGTGCGCAAGCTGCCACGGTCGCATCGACACCATGACGGTCGTCGCCATGGACCAGCCGCTCTCCATGGGCTGGTGTCTCGACTGTCACCGCAACCCTGAGCCGCACCTTCGGCCCCTCGACCAGGTCACGAATATGTCCTGGGGCGACTCCGAGACGGAAGACTCCATGATCGACGCGCTCCGCAAACTCGCGGGCACGTCAGCGCCCGCCGAGACGAACGGCGAACAACAAACCTACAACTACCGCGAAGACCCCGAGCGCACCCGGCTCCCCGAGCCACCCGTGGCGTGCTCTGGTTGCCACCGATGAGCTGAAACGATTGAGGTGAGCCAAGGTGACTAAGCCAAACGATACACTGAAGCAGTACTGGCGGAGCTTGAACGACCGCAAGTCCAAACCGAAACTCGCAGTCCTCGGTCAGGGGGGCGCCGCGCAAGAGTTCCCGCCTGGCGCCGATGAGCTGGTGATCAGCAGCGGGACCTCCCGACGGAAGTTCCTGGGGATCCTCGGCGCATCGACAGCGCTGGCTGGCCTTGAGGGGTGCGGCTACGTCCGCAAGCCCCGCGAGAACATCATGCCGTTCGACAAGCGCCCCGAGGACCTCGTCCCCGGAGATCCGATCATGTACGCCACGGCGCTGCAGATCGGTGGCACCGTGCTCGGAGTCCTGGTGGAGAACCAAGACGGTCGCCCCACGAAGATCGAGGGCAACCCGAACCACATCTCCTCCGGCGGCGCGACCGACGTGTGGGCCCAGGCGACGATCCTGGACCTGTACGATCCAGAGCGCAGCCGGGCGCCACGCTCCACGGTGAGCGTGATGTCGGCGGACGCTGTGGAGGGCGAAGACGAGGCGGCGCTCAAGGGGCTGCTCAGCGCAGAGACCTGCGCCGCCACCTACGACCGCGTCCTCTCCGACACCAACTCGGTGGACGCCGCCCTCAAAGCGCGCACCGCCTGCGAGGCGCGGGTGCAAGAGTCCGGGCGGTACGAATTCACCTCCCCGCAAAGCGCAACTTTATGGGTCGACGCCGAGGGGCAGATCGACTCGGACTGGGGCTCGGCCTACAAGGCCCTCGACGAGCTCTCCAAGAGCGCCGCGAAGACGAGCGGGGAGGGCTTCGGTCTCGTCGTTCCTCACTCGATGTCGCCGACCTTCACGGCCAAACTCCGCGAGTTCACCGCGCGTATGCCCAAGGCTCGCACCTACGTGTGCGACCCCACCACGCCTGTGAGCAGCCTGCTCACGGCCGAAGCGCTCGCCGGCGGAGGCGCTCGCGTCTCGTACCACCTCTCACGGGTGCGGCGGATCTTGGCCCTCGACAGCGACTTTTTGGGGACAGAGACCGACCACGTACGGCTCTCAAGAGAGTTCTCCATGACGCGCCGACTCTCCAGCCCAGACGAGGGCGGCAACATGAGCCGGCTCTACGCGGTGGAGCCCACCATGAGCATCACCGGCGGCTCTGCCGACCATCGGCTGCCCATGCGTGGCAGCCAGGTCGCGGACTTCGCCGCCCTGGTTGCCGTGCTCCTGATGAATGAGTTCAAGCTCAAGCCCAGCGCGGCCGCGGTCCCCATGGTCAAGGCTCTCAAGGCGCCGAAGATGACGCCCGAGGCCGAACGGTTCGCAGCGGCCGTGGCCAAGGACCTCTCGGCGGCGGGCAAGTCCCGCGCCGTGGTCATCCCCGGCGAGCGGCAAGACCCTGCCACCCACGCTATCGCCTTCTTGCTCAACGACCTGCTTGGGTCCTTGGGACAGTCGGTGGGGACGCTGCCGGCGTCCTTGCACTACACCACCACCAACTACGCGGCGCGTACGGTCAACTCGCTCGCCACCGACTTGCAAGGTGGGACCCTCAAGCACCTCGTGTGCCTCGGGACCAACCCGGTCTACGAGGCGCCTGGGAGCCTGAAGATGGGCGAGGCGCTCGACAAGCTCGAGACCCTGGTGCACGCGGGCTACCGCAACGACGAGACCGGGCAGCGCGCCAACTGGCACATCCCGCTCTCGCACGCGCTGGAGGCCTGGGGCGACCTGGAGTCGAATGAAGGGGTTGTGAGCATCTGTCAGCCGCAGATCGAGCCCATGTTCGACACCCCGAGCGCGCTCGAACTCCTCGCCCGAATCCTGGAGCCCGGAAAAGCGGCGAACGGGATGACGCTCGTTCGCGGACACTGGGAGTCCATGGTCGCGTCGACCCGACGCCCGCTGACCGAGAAGGTGTGGCGCCGTTGGCTTCATGACGGCATCGCGACCGGGGTACCACGGGATGGACGACCCGCGAGCCGCTCCGGCTACGGGGTCGTCGCGAAGATCGCGTCGGTCCGCGCCGCTCCGGTAGACAAGGGAATTGAGGTGGGTTTCAACCTCGACTACAGCACCTACGGAGGTCGCTTCGCCAACAACGGTTGGATGCAAGAGCTGCCGGACCCCACGTCCAAGCTCGTCTGGGACAACGCCGCGATCATCGGGCCGCAGCTGGCCAGCTCGCTCGGCGCCTCCGACGGCGACATGCTGACGGTGAAGGTGGGCGACAGCGCCATCATGGTCCCGTGCTGGATCGTGCCCGGCCAAGCGCGCAACACCGTGTCGTTGTCGCTGGGGCAGGGGCGCCGAGGCATCGGCACCGTGGCAGACGGCGCCGGTTTCGACGCCTACCAGCTCATCGACGCCAAGAGCCCGGCCTTCGCCGCCGGCGAGGTGTCGCTCGGAGCGGGGAGCAAGCAGCTTGTGTCCACGCAAGACTGGGGCAGCCTGGATCCGGACGGGCCCGACGGCAACGCCGTGCTCGGGGTCAACTACAAAGAGCGCACGATCTATCGAGAGACGGACGTGGAGGGCTTTAAGAAGGACCCGAACTTCGCGCAAAAGGGTGACCTGATGCCGAAGACGCGCCTCGAGTCGCTTTGGGACCACCCCAACCTTGAATCACGCCAGCAATGGGGCATGAGCATCGACCTCAACGCCTGCACCGGGTGCAACACCTGCACCATCGCCTGCCAAGCGGAGAACAATATCCCCGTGGTGGGCAAAGAGATGTGCGCCAACGGCCGCGAGATGCACTGGATTCGCCTGGACCGGTACTACACCGGCTCCGACGAGAACAACCCCGAGGTCGTGTTTCAGCCCGTGGGCTGCCAGCACTGCGAGGCGGCTCCGTGCGAGACGGTCTGCCCCGTGGCGGCCACCGTTCACAGCCCCGACGGCATGAACGACATGGTCTACAACCGCTGCATCGGCACTCGATACTGCGCCAACAACTGTCCGTACAAGGTTCGAAGGTTCAACTACTTCAACTTCAACCTCGACATCGATCCCATCGCGCAGATGCAAAAGAATCCCGACGTCACCATCCGCTTCCGCGGTGTGATGGAGAAGTGTTCGTACTGCGTCCAGCGCATCTCTCAGGCCCGCATCGACGCACACGTCGCGGGGACGGACGAGATCAAAGACGGCGCCGTGGTCACAGCCTGTCAACAGGCCTGCCCAGCCAGCGCCATCACCTTCGGTGACATCGCCAACCCTGAGTCGGCGGTGTCCAAGCAAAAACAACTATCGAGGAGCTACACGTTGCTCGCTGACCTCAACACCCTCCCGCGTACGTCCTATCTCGGTCGTGTGCGTAACCCGAACCCTGACCTTAAGGACGCGTGAACGACATGGCTTTCCGTGAAGATCCGCTAGATCCAGTTTCGGGTCGTATGACCCTCGTAACGGGCAACAACGTCACGTTCAAGCAATTGACGGACGATGTCGCTCGACCCATGGAAGATCCCCCGCTCGGCTGGTGGCTGGCCTTTGGCCTCGCGCTGCCGCTGCTGGGGCTGCTCGGCGTCGCGCTTGCGTACCTCCTTTGGGAGGGCGTGGGCATCTGGGGTGTGAATAACCCTGTCGGCTGGGGTTGGGCCATCGTCAACTTCGTGTTTTGGGTTGGTATCGGCCATGCCGGTACCCTCATCTCCGCGATTTTGTTCCTCTTCCGTCAGAACTGGCGGACCGCGGTGAACCGCTCTGCGGAGGCGATGACTATCTTCGCCGTTATCTGCGCAGGCATGTTCCCAGGCATCCACACCGGGCGCCCGTGGCTCGACTACTGGATGTTCCCGCTGCCGAACCAGATGCAGATGTGGCCCAACTTCCGGAGCCCGTTGCTTTGGGACGTGTTCGCGGTGTCCACCTACTTCACAGTCTCGCTGCTGTTTTGGTACGTGGGACTCGTGCCGGACCTCGCGACCATGCGGGACCGCTCCAAGAGCAAAATCGGGCAGTTCGCCTACGGGTTGTTCTCCCTCGGATGGCGCGGCAGCACCCGCCACTGGCAGCACTATGAGAAGGCCTACTTGCTGTTGGCCGGCCTCGCGACGCCGCTGGTGCTCTCCGTGCACACCATCGTCTCCTTCGACTTCGCGGTGTCCAACCTCCCGGGCTGGCACACGACGATCTTCCCGCCGTACTTTGTGGCGGGCGCCATCTTCTCCGGTTTCGGCATGGTGTTGACCCTGCTGATCCCGCTGCGCAAGTGGTACAAACTCGAGCACATCATCACCATCAAGCACCTCGAGAATATGGCCAAGGTCATCCTCTTGACGGGCTCGCTGGTGGGCTACGCCTACGCCATGGAGTTCTTCATCGCGTGGTACTCGGGGAACGCGTACGAGTCCTTCGCCTTCGTGAACCGCGCCTTTGGCGACTACTGGTGGGCCTACTGGACGATGGTGAGTTGCAACGTCATCTCGCCGCAGCTGGTCTGGTTCAAGAAGATTCGTCGAAGCCCGTTGGCGCTGTTCATCCTGTCGATCTTCGTCAACATCGGTATGTGGTTTGAGCGCTTCGTCATCACGGTGACCTCGCTGCACCACGACTTCATGCCGTCGAGTTGGGGCTACTACACCGCGACATTCTGGGACGTCGCCTTCCTGCTCGGCTCCTTTGGCCTGTTCTTCACGCTCTTCCTGCTGTTTTGTCGGTTCATGCCGATGATCGCGCTCGCAGAGGTGAAGTCAGTGCTCCCCATCGCAAGCCCCCACTACGGCGAGGAGGATGGTCACCATGAGTAAGCCCAATCAAACCTTCGGAATCCTGGCTGAGTACGCAACGCCACGGGAGATCTTCCACGCATGTGAGGCGGTGCGCGACGCGGGCTACGTGCGGTGGGATTCCCACACGCCGTTCCCGGTGCACAACCTCGACAAGGCGATGGGCCTGCGTCCTTCGCCGCTACCCTGGATCGTCTTCGCGGCGGGCATGACTGGCGCCTCATGCGGCTTCTTGCTGCAATGGTGGGTGTCCACCATCGCGTACCCCATCATCGTGCACGGCAAGCCGTACTTCAGCTATCAGGCCTTCGTGCCGGTGACCTTTGAGCTTGGGATTTTGTTCTCGGCCTTTGGCGCGGTGCTTGGCATGTTGGGCCTCAACCGGTTGCCCCAGTGGTACCACTCCTTGTTCAACGCGCCGAAGTTCGCGCGCGTGACCGACGATCGGTTCTTCATCTCCATCGAGGTGTCGGACCCGAACTACGACCCCGAAAAGACCCGGGCGCTGCTCGAATCCACCGGCGCGCTCAGTGTCGAGGAGGTTGAGGACTGAGATGAAGCTTCGAATCGCAACGTTGACCGCGGTGGGAGCCACCGCCCTGGCGGCAGGATGCCAAGGGAATCCGTTCCCAGATCCGCCAGTTCACATCATCCAGAACATGGACTTTCAGCAGCGCTACGAGCCCCAAGAGCGCAACGACTTCTTCGAAGATGGGCGCGCCATGCGTCGACCGGTCGAGGGCACCGTCGCCCGCGGCGAAGTGCACCTCAAGGAGAACGACCACCTGTACCGCGGGCGTGGACCCGACGGACGACTGGTGGACGCGTTGCCTAGCGGCATCGTGGACTCCGCCGAGCTGCTTGAGCGTGGGGAAGAGCGCTACAATATCTACTGCTCTCCTTGTCACGACCAGGCTGGTACGGGGCACGGCATCGCCACCACCCGCGGCGGTGGGTTCCAGGTGCAGCCTGCGAGCCTCCATCAAGACCGACTCCGCGCCATGCCCCTCGGCTACTTCTACGATGTTGTGACGAACGGGAAGGGCACCATGCTCCCGTACGCCGCCCAAATCCCCACCGAGGATCGCTGGGCCATCGCGGCCTGGGTCCGCACACTCCAAGCCCACGGCAAGTCCAAGGGCTGGGACGAGACCACCGGAATGACGACGGTCGCAGCGGCAGACGCCGCCAAGAACGGAGCGCAAAAAGATGGGTAGTCACGCAAACAAAACCCCGCCCTCGGGCAAGCAGATCGAGATCGACAAGTCCTCTCTGTGGGGCAAGCTGTGGATGATGGGGGCGGTCATGGCCGCCGCTGGACTCGGCGGCTGGTTCGCCTTGAAGGGGCACGACGAGGGACACGCTTGGAGCGCGCTCTTGACGGCGTACTTTTTCGCCTGGGCTATCAGCCTCGGCGGGTTGTTCTTTGTGATCGTGCAGCACCTCGTCCGCGCCCAGTGGTCCATCACCGTGCGTCGCACGGCGGAGCACATGTCTCTCGGGATCCCGTTGGTGGGTCTCGTGGGGCTGCTGATCGCGTTCGGCGGCTCGCACTCCTTGTACGAGTGGACCCACGACGAGGTCCCCTACGAGACCACGGACTCGGAGATCTGTGGCTCAGAGGCGCTCGCGAAGGCGAAGGCGCACCAAGCAGATCATGGCCACGCCATCGAGCCTGGAGAGACGGTGGACCACGACGGTCCGATGTACCAGCGCTCGTGGGTGCGAGGCGAGCCGGTCTCGTGCTTCAAGCTGCGCCCTATCGAAGAGGACGAGATGATCTCCGCGAAGCGGGCCTATCTCAACGAGGGCAGCTTTAGGTCGCGCGCCATCGCGTTCTATCTGCTGCTGAGCGGGCTCGCCATCATGTTCTGGCGCTGGTCCACGACCCAAGACAAGCTCGATCCTGAGAAGGACCGAGAGAAGATCCTCGCGATCAGCGTGCGCGCGCGATACTTCGCGGCGCCGGCGCTCATCATCTTCGCGATGAGCCTGACCTTCGGGGCCTTCGACTTCTTGATGTCCCTCGACCCGCACTGGTTCTCCACGATCTTCGGCGTCTACATCTTCGCGGGCTCGTCGCTGACGATGTTCAGCTTCATGGCGCTGATCCTCACGCTGCTTCGTCGATCGGGGCACCTTGAGGGGGTGGTGACCCCCGAGCACTTCCACGACCTCGGGAAGTTCATGTTCGGTTTCACCGTGTTCTGGGCCTACATCGGCTTCTCCCAGTACTTCCTCATCTGGTACGCCGATATCCCGGAGGAGACCCACTGGTTCGCCTACCGCGGCCACGGCCAATGGCTGTATGTGAGCCTGGCGGTGGTCTTTGGTCGCTTCGTGGTGCCCTGGTTTGGGCTGCTGCGGCGCGGCTGGAAGCGCAACATGAACTACCTCATCTTCGCGGCGGTGTTCATCATCTGCATGGAGTACGTGGATATGTTCTGGCTAGTTCAGCCGGCGCACGCGCACCACGCCGCGGTGGCCGCCATGATCGAGCTGGATTTTGAGACCGCGCACACGGTGTCAACCCACGTCCATGTGGGCGCCCTCGACGCGCTGGCGGTGCTCGGCACGTTCGGCTTGTTTTTGACGGCCTTCGGATGGTCGTTGGCGAACAACAAGCTCATCCCCATCAACGATCCTCGCATCAATGATGCGATCAACCACGAGAACTTCTAGGTCAAGAACGGAGCGAAACGATGAGTCAAGACGAACATCATGAGCACGACGGCGGGCATGAGCTCGAGGGCATCAACGTGATGAGCTTGTTCAAGCTCATCGGCGTATCCATTGTCTTGGTGTACGCCTCCATCGTGGGGATGACCCAGCTTTTCTACCAGCAGCGCGCGGGGATCATCCTCGACAACAGCGAGTACACGTTCCTCGAGGATCAGCGCGCTCAAGAAGGGAAGCTGCTCGCGGGGATCCAAGAGACCGCGGCGCAGGTGGCGAAGAGCCCGAAGAAGCTCGTAGCCTTCGAAGCGCCCGAGGGCTGGATGCATCCAGACGACATCGCCGCGGGTGCCGCGGCCACGCCCGCAGCGGGCGCTGGAGACGCGCCCTCGCCCGCGGGAGGCGCCGCACAGCCGGCAGGAGAGGCCTCTGCCGCTCAACCGGCAGCCATGGCGCCAAAGACCGCCGCTGTCGCCGCGCCCGCCTCTGCCAAAGCGGTCGCCAAGCCCGCCACGCCAGATACGGCTACAAAAAAGTAGACACGTTTGATGCTCTTCACCTCTCACATTCGGCGCTTCGCCCTCGCCCTCGCAACAACGGCAGCGATCCTCGCTCCCGCGGTCGCGTCGGCGGGTGATGCATCGACGGCCGCGCCCAACTCGGCGGAGGCCAATGAGATCGACGTGCAAGAGCACCTCGGTGATTTTGTGGACACCTCGCTCACCTTCACCGACTACGCGGGCAAAGAGGTCCAGTTAGGGGACTTCCTCGACGGGGAGCGTCCAATCCTGCTGACGTTGAACTACTACCGGTGTCCGGTGCTCTGCAATGTTCAACTCAACGCGTTGACTGAGGCCCTCCGAGAGCTTGAGTGGACGCCCGGCGACGCTCACTTCCAAATTGTCACGGTGAGCCTCGATCCGCGAGAGGGATCCACCCACGCGGAGGGCAAACGTCGCGTGCACCTCGCGTCCCTCGAAAAGGGCGACGACGTGGGCTGGACCTTCCTCACGGGGGACGCCATCAACATCAAGCTTCTGGCGGCGCAGCTGGGTATTGGCTACGCCTACGATAAAGAGCAAGACCAGTATGCTCACCCACCCGTGGTGACGTTTGTCTCTCCGAAAGGAAAGATCGCGCGCTACATTTATGGACTCACCTATGATCCTCGCGACCTGAAGTTCGGCCTCCTTGAGGCGGCGGAGGGGCGCGTGGGCAGCACGATGGATAAGCTTATCCTCTCGTGCTTTCACTATGACGCAACACTAGGAAGGTACGGACCGTTCGCCATGGGCATTATGCGACTTGGCGGGGGGTTCATGGTCCTGATTGTCGGGGCTGCACTCTTCTTCTTCTGGCGCCGTGAGCGCCACTTTCCCGCGAAACCTGCGGAGGCATTGTCGTGATCGCCACGTTCATTCCACCCGAAAAGTTGGGGACTCCCCCTATGTCCGAATCGCCCTGGGCCTTGCTGCCCACGGCTTCTAACCACGCCGCTGCGCTGGACACGTTGTACGTGTTCATCACGATTTTGTGTGTCATCTCGATGGTGCTGATCATCGGGGCGCAGCTGTACTTCATGGTGAAGTACCGCAAACGCTCAGATGCAGACCGCACCAGTCCGGTCACGCACAACACGAAGCTTGAGATCGGTTGGTCGGTGATTCCGTCGCTGTTCCTGATCGTGATCTTCGTGTGGGGTGAGGTGCAGTTCATGGACATGAGCTCCCCCCCAGCCAACGCGATCGACGTGCGCATCACGGGCCAAAAATGGCAGTGGACAGTGGAGTACCCGCAGTTCCCTGGCGGTCCGTCCCTCTCGTGTCCCGGCGACGCGGCGGAGTGCGAACCCACGGAGAAAACTCCCACGCTCTACGTCCCGCTCAATGAGCCGGTGCGCTTGACCATGAACTCCGTGGACGTCATCCACAGCTTCTACATCCCCGCCTTTCGCGTGAAGAAAGACGTGGTCCCTGGTCGCTACAGCAACCTATGGTTCACCGCCATCGAAGAGGGCGAGTTCCCCGTGTTCTGCACGGAGTACTGCGGCGATGAGCACTCCTCGATGCTGGCCAAGGTCATCGTGCTCCCCAAAGACAAGTGGGCCGCGACGGTCAAAAAAGCCACCGAGCTCAAGCTTGAAGAGGGCGAGACCATGGCCCACTACGGTGAGCGCTTGTACGGCATCAACGGCTGCGCCGCGTGCCACACCCTCGACGGCAGCACCAAGGTCGGTCCCTCGTTCAAGGGCCTCTACGGACGCACGGAGCAGCTGACCGATGGCAGCAGCCTCGCCGCGGACGACAACTATATTCGTGAATCAATTCTCGAGCCGAACGCGAAGGTCGTGGCCGGCTATGCACCCCAAATGCCCAGCTTCCAAGGCAAGCTCAAAGACGAACAGATCACGGCGTTGATCGAGTTTATTAAGGCGCAAAAGTAGGCCGAAGGAGGAATCGAACCATGTCTAATCCAACGAACGACTCGGTTGAACCAAGCTACCTCGTAGCCAAGAAGGGGCTTTTGTCCTGGCTCATCACGGTGGACCACAAACGCATCGGCCTGATGTACCTCGTGGCCACGCTGTTCTTCTTTTTGGTGGCGGGTCTGCTCGCCATCCTTCTTCGCACGGAGCTGTTCACGCCCGGCCAAGACTTCATGAGCGCGCAGACCTACAACCAGGTCTTCACCCTCCACGGGGCGATCATGGTGTTCTTGTTCATCATCCCGTCCGTGCCGGCCGCCATGGGCAACTTTTTGCTGCCCTTGATGCTCGGCGCCCGTGATGTGGCGTTCCCCAAGCTCAACCTGCTCAGCTTCTACATCTACTGCATCGCCGCGGTGATGCTGGTGCTGACGCTGGTGATGGGTTCGCTCGACACCGGGTGGACATTCTATACGCCGTACTCCTCCACCACGGGCACCGCGGTCATCATGGCCACCCTCGGGGTGTTCATCGCCGGCTTCAGCTCGATCCTCACCGGATTGAACTTCGTGGTGACGGTTCACAAGATGCGCGCTCCCGGCGTGACTTGGAATCGGATGCCCCTGATGATCTGGGCCATCTACGCCACGGCGCTCATCCAGGTGCTCGCGACGCCCATCCTCGCCATCACCCTCTTGCTGCTCTGCATCGAGCGGGTCCTCAGTATCGGCATCTTTGACCCGGCGCTCGGCGGCGACCCCGTGCTGTTCCAGCACTTCTTCTGGTTCTACAGCCACCCCGCCGTGTACATCATGGTGCTTCCGGGCTTTGGAATCGTCTCCGAGCTGATTACGGTACACAGCCGCAAGCACATCTTCGGCTACCGCGCCATCGCGCTCTCCTCGGTGGCCATCGCCGTCATCTCCTTCCTCGTGTGGGGTCACCACATGTTTGTGTCGGGGCAGTCGGAGCTCGCGGGCGTGGTCTTCTCGTTCATCACCTTCGCGGTGGCGGTGCCCACCGCCATCAAGGTGTTGTCGTGGGTCGCCACCCTCTACGGCGGGTCCATTCGCTACACCACGCCCATGTGGTACGCGATGATCTTTTTGTGGACCTTCACCGTGGGCGGACTGACCGGGCTGTACCTCTCGACGCTGTCCACCGACGTCCACTTGCACGACACCTACTTCGTCGTGGCTCACTTCCACTACGTGATGGTGGGCGGCACGGTCATCGCCTTCCTCGGCGGGCTGTTCCACTGGTTCCCAAAGATGTTCGGGCGTATGTACAACGAGCGGGCAGGAGCCATCTCCGCGCTGCTCGTGTTCATCGGCTTTAACGTGACCTTCGGGACCCAGTTCTTCTTGGGCCACCAGGGCATGCCACGCCGCTATTACGCATACCTCCCCGAGTACGAGTACCTGCACCAGATCTCCACCGTGGGTTCGTGGGTCCTCGCCTGCGGGCTTTTCCTGGTCCTGTTCACCCTGCTCGCAGGGCTCAAGTTCGGGAAACACGCGCCGGCCAACCCTTGGGGCGGCGTCTCCCTGGAGTGGCACACCGCCACGCCACCCATCGAGCATAACTTCCACCACATCCCGCACGTGGAGAGTGGCCCTTACGACTTCCCAGAGATCGACTGGGACAGCGCGAAACACTGACGGACCGACGGAGAATCTCTGAAATGAGCAGCTCAAACGCTTCCAACGAGCGCCCCGCGTGGGTCGCCCATCACTTCGACACCGCGGGACAGCAGGTCTCCTCCGCCAAGCTCGGCATGTGGCTGTTTTTGGCGACGGAGGCCCTGATGTTCTCGGGTCTGTTCCTCGCCTACTTCCTGATTCGGAAGCTCCACCCGGACATGGTCTTGGTGGCTTCCGAGGAGCTGAACAAGGCCTACGGTGGCGTCAACACCGTGGTCCTCATCTTCTCCTCCTTCACGATGGCGCTCGGCGTTCGGGCCGCGCAGGTGGGGAATCAAAAGTCCCTTGAGCGCAACCTGATGATCACCATCGCCTGCGCTTTCATCTTCATGGGGGTGAAGTACATCGAGTACTCCGCGAAGATTCATCACGGCCTGTTGCCGTGGAACTTCTTCGACATGGAGAAGGCGGCGCATCACAGCTCCGCGCTCGCGGCCTTCGAGTACACGCCGATGTTCTTCGGTATCTACTTCACGATGACAGGCTTGCACGGCCTCCACGTGGTCATCGGAATTGGTGTGCTCACCTGGATCCTTATTCGCGCGCGTCGCCGCGAGTTCACCCCGGACAACTACGTGGCAGTGGAGAACGTCGGGCTCTACTGGCACATCGTTGACCTTGTCTGGATTTTCCTCTTCCCGCTCTTGTACCTGGTGAAGTGAGGTTCGATCATGTCTGAATATGTCTTTTTGAACGGTAAGCGGGTGGAGAGCCCGCATGAGAGTCACCACCACATCAGCCCGGTCATCGTCTACGTGGCGGTGTTTGGGGCGCTGCTCGTCCTCACGGGGCTCACCTACGCGGTGTCCTTCGCGAACTTGGGACCCGGCTCTTTGCCGGTGGCCATGTTGGTGGCGACCATGAAGGCCTCGCTCGTCGTGGCGTTCTTCATGCACCTCGCCTACGAGGATCGCTTCTATCTCTTCATGTTTTTGACCAGCTTGGTCCTGATCGCTCTGTTCTTTGGCTTCGTGCTGTTCGACGTGAACGCCGCAGGCGCGCTCAACGACGAGCAGGCGGTGGGGATGCCCCGGCTTGAGGAGAGCCTCAAGGCTGCGGAGACGGCTCCCGTCGCCGCTGAGGCTGAGGCCGCGGCGCACGACGCCGGTCACTAACTCCTCGGCGCCGAGCGCCCAGGACGTGAAAGGACCCCGCTTCGGTGGGGTTTTTTTGTGGGTGCGAACGGAGGCATCTCACCGGCGCGATGGTCTCCTTGAGCCGTTGTGCGACAGGGATAATGTCGCACGAGGGGGTTCGATATGGCACAGTGGGCGTTGACCAATGCTGGTGAGACTTCGAACGAGGACGAGTGAGGCGGCCCCGCCTGGACGGCGAAGCGGTCATCCAGAGGCCTTCGCGGCGCGAGGGATCCTGCGTGATCGGCTCGATCGCCAGGTCCGCTACGTTCGGCTCTCGCTCACGGATCGTTGCAACCTGCGGTGCACCTACTGCATGCCTCCGGAGGGGATACGCCACGTGCATCGCTCGGAGGTGCTCAGTTTCGAGGAGATCGAGCGACTCGCGGTGGCGTTGGCGGAGCACGGAGTCACCAAGATTCGGCTCACGGGCGGGGAGCCCACCCTCCGGCGAGACCTCCCCGATCTCGTCCGCCGACTGCGAGCTATCCGTGCCGCAGCCGCAACCGACGGCCGTCTTGAGGTTTACATGACAAGCAACGGGGTCTTGTTGGAGGGGCTCGCAGGCGCGCTGGCGGAGGCCGGCCTCAACGGTCTGACGGTGAGCCTCGACACCCTCGACGCCGAGAAATTTCACGTCATCACCCGCGCCGCCGCCATCGAGCGCGTGTTCGCGGGCATTAAGGCAGCCCTAGACGCCGGACAGGCCGGGCTCAAGCTCAATACGGTGGCCATCCGCGACTTCAATGACGGCGAGCTCCACGATCTGTGTCGGTTCGCCTGGGCACATGGGATGACCCCTCGATTCATCGAGACCATGCCGATGGCGGCGGGGGCGCTCTACGTTCCCGGCGAGTTGATGCCCGCGGCGCAGGTGCGCGCGCAGGTCGCCGAACAGCTCGGCGGCGTCCTCGAGCCCCATCATCTTTCGGGCGGGGAGGTGGCCGGGCCTGCCACGTATTGGCGTGTGCGAGGGGGTGCGGACGATGGGAGTGTGCTCGGCACCATCGGCGCCATGACCGAGAATTTCTGCGAGCGGTGCAACCGCCTGCGAATCTCGGCGCGCGGGCAGCTGCACGGCTGCCTCGCCTACGATGACGCCTTCGATCTGCGGACAGCCCTGCGCCACGGCGAGGAAGGCGCGGTGCGACAGGTCCTAGGCGCGGCGCTAGGCGAGAAACGAGCCGCCCACGATTTTCGGCTCGACGGCGGCGGCGGACCGGCGAAACCCATGATAGGAATCGGGGGCTAACCATGACCAAGCAAGTAATGTCGCAAGTGTTCGTGGGGGTCGCGCTGCTCGGGGCGGTCGGATTTTTGACGCTGGGCCCCACCGGGGAGACGGAGGGCGTGCTCGAATACGTCTACGTGGATGAGGTGGTGGCTCGCACCAGCGACTTCGCCTCGAGGGAGTTCAAGGTGCATGGGATCGTTGTGGAGGGGAGCGTCCGCCAGAAGAAAAACGAGAGCGGCGACTATTTGTTTGAGATCGAGCACGAGGGCAAGCGACTCAAGGTGCACTACACCGACATGGTGCCCGACACCTTCGCAGAGGGAGGGGAGGTGGTCCTCACTGGCCACCTCAACGCCGTCGGGGACACCGTGGAGAGCAGCGAGATGTCTGCAAAGTGCCCCTCCAAGTACGAAGAGGAGCAGCGCGCGCTGCCCACGAGCTAGAGGAACGCTCCAAGGAAGACCACCGCTATGACGATCTCGCTGCTCGGAACCATTACCATCCTCGTGCTGTTCTTTGTCGCGCTCGCGACGGTGGCGTTGTCCATCGTGGGCGCCCACCAGCGATCGGAGCGGATGGTGGACGCGGCGGTGCAGGGCACCTACACCGTAGCGACCCTCGCCTCCTTCGCGTCCGCGCTCATCATCTACGCCTTCGTTTCCGGTGACTTCTCCATCCAGTATGTGCAGCACACGAGCGACGCGACGATGCCGCTCTTTTTTAAGATCACGGCGTTTTGGGGCGGCTTGGACGGGAGCTTGCTGTTTTGGGTGTTGCTGCTCTCTGTCTTCTCCGCGATCGCGGTGAGGGCGAATCGGCGGCGGCACGCGGACCTGATCCCCCACGTCATCGCGACCCTCGGGATCATCGATCTGTTCTTCATCGGGCTGTTGGTGTTCCTCAAAAACCCCTTCGAGCCATTTTTGCTCGACGTGCCAACGTCCGGGCGGGGCCTCAACCCGCTGCTGCAAAACGCCTATATGGTGATTCACCCGCCGAGCCTCTACCTCGGCTACGTCTCGCTGGCCGTGCCCTACGCCTTCGGCATCGCGGCGCTGGTGACCGGAAAGGTGGACTCCGCGTGGCAGGCCTCGGTGCGCCGCTGGACCCTGTTCTCCTGGCTGTTTTTGACCCTGGGCCTGGTGCTCGGGGGCCTGTGGGCCTACGAAGAGCTCGGGTGGGGCGGCTACTGGGCCTGGGACCCCGTGGAGAACGCCGGCCTGCTCCCATGGTTCACGGCGAGCGCCTTTTTGCACTCGGTGATGATTCAAGAGCGACGCGGCATGCTGCGCGTGTGGAACCTGGTGCTCGTGATCGTGTCGTTTTGGCTGAGCATCATGGGCACCTTCATGACCCGCTCGGGAATCGTGCAGAGCGTGCACGCCTTCGGTGAGGACCCCACGCTCGCGTGGACCTTCGGCGTCTTTATCGGGGTGATCTTGGTGGTGAGCTTCGGCCTGCTTATTTGGCGACTCCCCTTGCTGCGGGCGCGCGCGGAGCTGGAGAGCCTCCTGTCTCGCGAGTTCGCGTTCATCCTCAACAACTGGATGCTGCTCGTGATGGCGTTGTTTGTCCTCGGGGCCACGCTGTGGCCGACGCTCAGTGAGCATGTGGGGCAGCGGGTGACCATTGGACCGCCGTTCTTCGAACGCGTCATGGTGCCCCTCGGCTTGGCGCTGATGCTGCTCATGGGCGTGGGTCCGCTGCTGGCATGGAGAAAAACCTCCACGGCTAGTTTGCAGCGGCAGTTCATGGCGCCGCTGGTCGCGGGCGCCGTGACTACGGTCATCTCCGCGTTTGTGCTGCTCGATCCCATGCTCACGGCTGCCGGGCAGACCGAGCTGGATATGTCGAACCTGCCGCGCGGATTGAAGTGGGGGCTGGCGTGCTTTGGCCTGTGCGGCTTCACCACCGCGACGATCGTGCAAGAGTTCTGGCGGGGCATCAGCGCGGTTCGTCGGGGGACCCCGGGGACCTCGCTCGTCGACGCGAGCATTCGGCTTTTGCGTCGGGCGCGGCGTCGGTACGGGGGCTACATCATTCACCTCGGCGTGGTGCTGATGTTCTTTGGCTGGGCAGGGAACTCCTATAAGATCGAACGCAAGGCCAACCTGAGGCCCGGCGACGCGCTGACCTTGGGAGACTACGTGATCGTTCACGCCGGCCTGCGCACGTCGGAGGACTGGCAAAAAGAGATGATTACCGCGGACGTGGAGGTGCGCGTAGACGCGGCGGTGAAGCCGGGGACGCGCTCGCTCGCGGCGCAAGGAGAGGTGGTCGACACGCTCCAGCCTGCGCGATGGTGGTACTTCCAACTGCCCGATCAGCCCACGACCGAGGTCGCGCGGCATATGACCGCGGGCGCCGATGTCTACGTGTCCATGCAGACCGTGGACATGACCAGCGGGTGGACGCAGTTGAGGGTGTTTTATAACCCGCTGGTGAACTGGATTTGGATCGGCACGTCCGTCATGTTGCTCGGCTGCGCCATCTGCATCGGGACCCGCCGGCGGGACAAGGACCAGTCCCATGTGTGAGCGGCAGGCTCTGGGGAGGAGCGGGACGCGACCATGAGCGCCCGCGGATCATGGCTGCTGCTTTCGGCCACCCTCGCGGTGACGCTCGCGGGCGGCTTGATGGTGGGGATGGGCGCCGAGTTCGATGCCTCGGTGCTGGTGCTGAGCCTGGCGGGTGTGGTGCTCCTCGCGACGCTCCGGCAGATG
>JBDQGY010000002.1:0-53419 GCA_040265175.1 Nannocystaceae bacterium | reverse complement strand
GGGTGATAGCGTCTTGCGAAGTTGTGGCCGGAGCCTTCGATTCAAAAGATGTCGCGTCATGTTTTCTCTACGTCTTCAAAAGTTGGTATGAGCCCGCGATCCTTCAGTGCCGCTACAGACTATCGATCCACATGGCGATCATGTCGAGCCCTGTCTGGTCCACGACCTCTGTGCCGATGGGGGGCATCTGCTCGTTGTTCCCGCGCTGAGACATCCGATACCAAACTGCGCTGGCTGCGTGATCTCCAGGCTCGATGCGCGCGTTGCCACCCGTCCAGCCGAAGCCTTGAAGCGAAACCCCCACCGCCGTCAAAAACACGGGGGTGTCCATCACCTGATCCGCCGACGTCACCGACCAAAGCGCCATGCTCGGAAAGCCAAGCCCGGTAGCCGAGTCATTGTGACAGTGTCCGCAGTTCGCGTGGAGATAGCCGAGCGCCTCGGTGTCTGCGACGGTTCCCGGCAAGTCGTAAGAGGTCAACATCATTGGGGGAAGATCACTCAAGAGACCCTCATTGATGAGGTCCTCGAGGCTGACGCCCGCGTCGACGTGGCTGAGCTGGATGGCAGAGAACCCGTTCCAACGCCCCGGAAATCCACCCGCGCCCGCGCCACCTATGCCGTGACACTGAAGACACTCGCTTTGGGAGGGGATGTCGTGGGTGGTGCCCTTGGCGTTTTCAACGCCACCCGCGGCGGCGAGGCTGGCCTCGGTTTCGTCGTCGTTCCAAAGATAGGACACGAACAAGAAGTCGGAGGGGTTGGGTCCAAAACGATGTTCAAGACGGGTCTCGATCCGCTTCCCGTCCACCGCGAACTCCTTCCACAGCTTGGTCCCGATGGGCATCTGCCAGCCGTCCATGTCGCTCGAGTCGATGACCGCGGGATCGATGCCTTCGCACTCCGGAAACGAAATCCAGCGCGTCTTCACGGCTCCATCAGTCCACAACGTGTATTTGGGTGCAAACACCCGCACATCCGTCGAGAGCTCTTTGGTGACGATATCGGCGTACAGCTCGGTCTCTGACAGGGTCGCCGGAGCGATGGGGAACAGCGTCTCGGGCGGAACGACCGCGCACCCGTCGAGGGTACAAATATTGGAGCATCCGTCCCCCTCCACGTTGTTGCCGTCGTCACAGGCCTCGGACGACCCGACAAAACCGTCTCCGCAGATCGTAGTGGTGCAGTCCTCGCGGCAGTCCGTATTGCCCGTGCCATTGTCCTCGCCGTCGTCACAGATCTCGGAGGCGCCGTTGAAGCCATCCCCGCACTCCGTGACCGCGCACTCGCCGGTGCAATCGGAGACGCCAGTTCCATTGTCTTCGCCGTCATCGCACCCCTCATTGTTGGAGGGTTGCACGTACCCGTCCCCGCAGGCCGGGAGCGCGCAGGCGCTGGTACACGTGCCTAAATCATCGTTTTGAGGACCTTCGTCGCAGCCTTCGTCGTTCGAGGGCTGCACGTATCCATCACCACAGCTCGGGAACAGACACGCCTCGGTGCATGTGCCCTCGTTAGCATTGGTCTCCCCCTCATCGCACTCCTCGTCTCCCTCCACCACGCCATCACCGCAGACCGGATCTCCGTCGCCGTCGCCGTCTCCGTCGCCGTCGCCATCTCCGTCTCCGTCGCCGTCTCCGTTGTCGGTCATGCCCGTGGAGTCTTCTTCAAGTCCCGACGTATCCCCCGTGTCCTCCGTGTCCTCCGTGTCGACGGCACAACCTGTCTCCGCCAATAGAGTCAATGCGATAAGCACGCGCGAAACGGTCAAGGTCAAGGGAGCCTGCATCGATGGGCGTAACATCGAAGCGACGATAGATCATCTAGCTCCTGTTCTCCACGGCCGCGTGCGACGCCGTGGAGCCGCGATTTCGAGGAAATTGGCCCGCGCATCGCGGTCCGCGGATCGTGCTTGTCCTTCCGCAACGAGCGCGCGCTGAGCCCGCTATTTTGGCGCCCAGATCGCACTTGCCGACGCCTCGGGCCCGCCGGAGACAGCTTCTCGCGCTGTGGCACGAACCGCTGAGTCTTGGGGAAGACGATCGATAGGAGTGGGTCAATTCACCCCGCAGATTTCGACGCTCCTCCAAAAAATGTGTGTTTACTCACACTTTGGGCCATGACGAGCGCTCCTCCATCTCCGGGTAAAGCTGTAGCCAATGCCGCTACGAAGCCGCCGCTACGAGGTCGAGGCTGCATCCTCGTCGCTCCACCCTTTCCAGATCCTTGCGGCCCATGCCCCCCACTAAGCGACCACTCGACCCACACCCGAGCGCGCCACGGACCCGCAGGGGAAGTCTCTATCACGCTCGAACGCGCTCTCCCTGCCTGCTCACACCGACCACCCTCCTTGTGTACGATGTGTGCAGGCATGCCCCGACCCCCTCTCCCTCTCCGAGACCTCGCGGAGCTTCAAAAGTTGATGGCAGCCCACCACCCTGCGGTCTACCTGGTCGACGAAGATCCGGAGCGCGTCGAGGTGCTGCTTCAAGAGCTCTCCCGAACCTCCGGCCTGCCGCTCATTCAATGGGCGCCGGGGCGCGGCCTCGGACGGCACGACAGCCCCCATCCCATCGCGAATACGACGAAGCTCAGCGGCTGCCTCTCCCACATCATCGCGGCCGATCACCCGGTGATTTATCAACTGGTGGAAGCCGACGAAGCCCTCACGCATCCAACCCTCACGCACCTCGTGCACAAGATCGTGAAAACCCATCGTTCCCACCGCGGTGTCGTGGTGTTCTCGGGCACAGCCGCGAACCTCCCCGACAGCTGGCGGTCGATCATCCCGATGATCAGCCTGTCGAGCCCTACGCGGGACGAGTACTATGAATTCGTTCGTAGCTTGCTGCAGGAGCTTCGTACACGCATGCGGATCGAGATGCAGATGACCTCCGAAGACGTCGGTCGAATGCTGGCGTTGTTGCAGGGCATGAGCTTCAGCCTCGCGCGGCGTGTGCTCACCGAGGCGATGGTCCTCGACGGCGTGTTGTCGTCCGACGACCTCGAGAAAATCCTCGCCGCAAAAAAAGAGATCATCGCCCAAGGCGGCGTCCTCGAATACTATCCAGTGAACACCAATCTTGAGGACATCGCCGGCCTCGAGGAGCTCAAGCGATGGCTCACCCTACGCGGGCGCGCGTTCTTTGAACCGCAGCGCGCGCGGGAGTTCGGGCTCGATCCAGCCCGCGGCGTCTTGCTACTCGGCGTTCAAGGATGCGGTAAAAGCCTCGCCGCGAAGGCGATCGCCAAGAGCTGGTCGCTCCCGCTCGTGCGCCTCGATCCTGGCAGACTCTACGACAAGTATATGGGCGAGAGTGAGAAAAACCTTCACAACGCCCTCAGGCAATGTGAGGCGCTGGCCCCAATCGTGCTCTGGATCGACGAAATTGAGAAATCCTTCGGGCCCGCGAATGATCAAGATGGGGGCGCGTCCCAGCGGATCTTTGGGACCCTGCTCACCTGGCTGCAAGAGAAAAAATCTTCGGTCTTTGTGATGGCGACCTCGAACGACATTAGCCGGCTGCCACCCGAGTTGCTCCGCAAGGGACGGTTCGACGAGATCTTCTTTGTGGATCTACCTCGCGAAGACGTTCGCGCGGAGATATTGGCGGTCCACCTACGCAAGCGGGGCAGGAATCCAGAGGATTTCGATCTGCACGCGCTCGCGAAGAAGGCGGAGGGGTTCTCCGGCGCCGAGCTTGAGCAAGCCGTGGTCGGCGCCCTGTACGCGGCCTTCGCGACCTCCGATGATCTCTCCAACACTCATCTCATGAGCGAGCTAGAGAAAACGCGGCCGCTGTCGGTCACCATGCGTGAGCCCATCGAGAAACTTCGGACATGGGCCCGCCCGCGCACCGTCGCCGCGGACGCCAGGTAAATCGTGACTTGCATCTCCCCACCCGCTTCGCGAAGGTGCGGGTATGGATCGAAATCCACTGGTGCGAGAGTCGGACCTACAGTTCTTGCTGCGAGAGGTCTTTGAGGTCGAGCGCCTGTGCGCGCTCGAGCACTTCTCTCATCTCGACCTCGACACCTTTGAGCTCTATATCTCGGCCGCCCGGACCCTCGCCCGCGAGCGCCTGTATCCGCTCTACCGCGAGATGGATCAGGACCCGCCCACCTTCGACGGAGCGAACGTGGCCACCCACCCTCACATGGCGGCCTGCTACGACCAGCTGGCCGAGCTCGGCGTCCTCGTCGCCTCGAGACCCGAGGAGGTCGGCGGCGCGGCCCTTCCCCAAACCATCGTCACCATCGCCAACCTGTACTTGATGGCCGCCAACGCCGGGGCCGCGGGGTTCCCCCTTTTGACGGCAGGGGCCGCTCATCTCGTGGAGGCCTTCGGGGACGACGACACCCGCGCGCTCTTTATGCGACGAATGTACGACGGGGAATGGACCGGGACGATGGCGCTCACCGAACCGCACGCCGGGAGCAGCCTCGCCGAGATCACCACGCGCGCCACACCGCGCCCCGACGGCCGCTACGACGTCCGAGGTAGCAAGATCTTCATCTCTGGTGGAGACCACGACATCCGCCCCAACATCGTTCACATGACCCTCGCTCGCATCAAAGACGCGCCCCCTGGAATTAAGGGAGTGTCCTTGTTTGCGATCCCAAAGCTGCGGCCAGAGGGGGACGACCTCGTGCCCAACGATGTCCACACGACACAGCTCATCCACAAGATCGGGTGGAAGGCCCTGCCGAGCGTCGCCCTCAACTACGGAGAGGATGGCAACTGCGTCGGATGGCTCATCGGTGAACCGGGCGCGGGGCTCAAATATATGTTTCAGATGATGAACGAGGCGCGCCTGATGGTCGGCGCCAACGGCGTCGCCACCGCGAGCGTGGCCTACTTCGCGGCCCTCGAATACGCCACAACTCGCCGCCAAGGTCGCTCCCTCTCCAACCCAAGCGCGGCCCCAGCTGCGCCCATCATCGAGCACCCCGATGTTCGACGCATGTTGCTCCGCCAAAAAGCCATCGTCGAGGGAGGCGCCGCGCTGCTCGTGCAGACGGGTCTTTATGCGGATCACGCCGCGGCTGGACCAGCCCAGCAGCGACCACGCGCCGCCGGGGTTCTAGACATCCTCACCCCCGTCGCCAAGAGCTTCCCCGCAGAGTGGGGTTTCGAATCCAACTCCCTCGCGCTCCAGATCTTCGGGGGCTATGGGTACACCACCGAGTATATGCCGGAGGCATGGTTGCGGGACCAGCGGCTCAACAGCATCCACGAAGGCACCACGGGCATCCAGGGGCTCGACCTGCTCGGTCGCAAGGTCGTCGCCCGAGGAGGCGAGGCCCTGCGCGCCCTGCTCGAGGACCTCCATCAAGATGTCGAACGCGCGACCGCTCACGCACACCTCAACGTGCACGCGACCGCCTTGACCCAGGCGTGCCAGCGTCTCGCGACCACCACGGGTCAACTGGCGAGCCGAGGCGCCGGCGGCGACGTCGCCGGAATGTTGAACCACAGCGACAACTATCTGCGCAGCGCGAGCGTGATCCTGGTGGCGTGGATGTGGCTCAAGATGGCGACGGCCGCGGCCCATCGCGAGCCCTCTGACTTCACCCGTGGAAAACTCGCCGCATGCGACTACTGGTTTCGTGAGGAGCTCGTACGCGTGGATGGTTGGCTCACGAATTGCGAGGCGGCCGAGTCAAGCTTCGCCGCGTTGAGTCCGGACGCGCTTTGAGACGATGACTCCCCCGCGGAGCGTCCGCGCCGCGCCGTCGCGAGCCCACGCTCTAACAGCGCGGCGAGCCGAACTCCTGCCATGGAGAGACGCAGCTCAACCTCGGGATAGTAGCGATCGACATAGGCCTCCGAGATGTCTTGGCTGTCCGGGTACAAGCCCCCGAGAATCAGCTCGAGCGACTCTTGGGCCCACGCCGCAGGGTTCGCAGAGGCGGCCCAGCGCTCCGCCGCTGCGGGGTCGAGACCCCGGCTCAGTCGACGCGCCATCACGCGCCACGTCGATCCCCGTGCGTCGATGAGCTGATCGTCCCAGAGACGATGCAGGTTGGTCGGGCGCCCTTGGAAATTGAGATGCAGGTCGTTACCGCCTCGATCGTCTCCGTACCCACAATGCAAGGGTTGGTGAATGTCTCCCACAAAGTGCACCAAGAACGCGACGGCCTCGCGTCGCGCCGACGTCGACGCGCCCGGATCGCGCAACACCTCGTCGAATCGCTCGATGGCTCCCAACACACACCCGCGGTCGTCGTCGTCGCACGCCGCAGGTCGCCCGATCTCCTGCGCCCCTCGTTCCACGTTCAGGTAGTGCAGCGGGCCGCTCCAGGCGTAGGCCTCCTGCGAACGCACTTCATCCGCCCACAGCGACTCCGCGCTGAACGCTCCACGTCTCCCAAGCCCGAGCCCACGCAGATCTCGACGTGCCGCGGGGGACAACCGATCCCACGCGATCGCGGCGATGGTTCGATGCCCCACGCCTCCCCAAGCGCGCGCGGTCGCTGGAATCAGCAGCCCGAGCATCACCAAGATCACGAAAAAACTGCGCATCGCGTGCAGGCTAACCTAATCGCTTGGCCCGCGCGGGCTGGACCCGGTCAAAAACGCTGGGGTGCTCTGCGGACATGGCGCTCGTCCGCGCGCCACCGCGCGAACCCAAAAAAAAACGCCATGGATCAGCCGGAATTTCCATGTTCATCATCGTGATGACGTCACCCGCCGCGCCGAAACCCTGCCTCGGCGCGCGGCGATCGACGAGGTGTTCAGGTCTGGATCGCGCAGCCTCTGCGGCGCGCCCCGCGGGACAGTGTTGAACCTTTACCCTATCTTCTTTACCGATCTGGCCCACGCGTTCCCAGTGACATCAAGGGCTTGCCCCACGCATCTGAGATCGAGGAACCTGTGAGTAATGTTGCGAAGCGTCGTCTGCTCCGGCTCAGCGTGGACCCTCAACGGTCGACCCATTTTTGATGGCTCCTTGCTCTCCTTTCGCGTGGATGGAGAGTGGTCTCGATGGCGCGCGGTGATGCCGATCCCACGTGGGGCCGGCCTGCGCCCCAAACTCTGGCTCCTTCGAGATGAGCAAAATGCTCCCGCTGATCCTGAGACCACCGTGGAGCAGATGACAGGCGAGATGGTCATCGAGCAGGGCTTCGAAGCTCGATGGGAGCAGTGAACAGCCGTCACTTCACCACTGAGCGCCCTCATTCTTGACGGCGCAACGCTACGCCGATTCATCAGGAAGGTCGTCGGTCGTCGTCGTCTCGCGTTGTTTTGATGTCTCCCCGCTCATGAGGCCTTCGCTCGCAGCTACCACCGTGCACACCGTCGCGTCGCCGGTCACGTTGAGTACGGTCCTGCACATATCGAGGGGGCGATCGACCGCGAAGATTAGCAAGATGCCCTCTGGCGGGACCCCGATCTGCGTGAGGACGATGGTCAGCATCACGATCCCAACTCCCGGTACCGCCGCGGTCCCGATCGAGGCAAGCGCCGCGACCAAGACAATCTGAAGCTGCTGTCCGACAGAGAGGTCGATGTTGTACATGGTCGCGATGAACACCGCCGCCACGCCTTGATAAAGTCCCGTCCCGTCCATGTTGATCGTGGCGCCCAGGGGCAACACAAAACTCGTCGCCTCTTCATCTACGCCGAGGCCCCGCTCCACGCATTCCATGGTCACGGGCAAGGTCGCCCCCGACGAGCTCGATGAGAACGCCAGCAGCTGAGCCGGCGCGATGGCGCGCAAGAACGTGAGCAGCGGGACCTTCGCGACGAATCGGAGGAGCGGAAAGTAGACCAACACCGCGTGGAAGACCAGGCCTATCACGACCGCGGCCATATACTTCCCCATCTCCGCGGCGAGTTCGCTCAACCCCGACATGTCGTCGCCCATTCCGGCGAGGCTAGCGACCACCGTGGCCATCAACGCGAACACACCGAACGGCGCGATCTTCATGATGAGATGCACCATCGCGATGATGGCGTCCGACAACGTATCGAACAGCTCCATCACGGGACGCGCGCGCGCGTCGGGCAGCCGCGTCAATGAAAATCCTAGCATCAACGCGAAGAACACCACCTGGAGCATGCTCCCCTGGGACAACGACGCGAAGGGGTTCTTGGGGACGATATTGACAAGCTGCGCCGCGAAGTCGATCCCTTGACCCGCCTCGATACGTTGCTCGACGGTCGCGCTGTTCGTACCAGCCAGCACCGTCGAGCGGAGGTGATCACGGAGTTCAGGAGACAACCCAGCGCCCGGCTCGAGGATGTTGACCACCAACAGCCCAAGGGAGATCGCCACGGCTGTCGTTCCAAGATACAAGAAGACGGTTTTGCCCCCGATCCGCGCGAGCTTCGACGCGTCTCGCAGGCTCGCGACACCCGCAACCAAGGAGAACAGCACCAAGGGCACCGCGATCATCTGAAGCAGGTTTAAGAACAGATCGCCGAGGGGCTTCACGAAGATGAGGACATGTTCGTGCGCCCCGAGGATCGCGCTGACGTAGCCGTACGCGACCCCCAAAACGAGCGCGAGTAAGATCCAAATGTGAAGCGGGAGCTTACGCATCGCTCGCAGAGTATCAAGACTCACCTCCGTGGGGCGAGCCCCGCGTTTCGAATCCTGCGGCCTCTTCGTCCGATCCCTCAGGCGGATCCCTCGCGGGGTCGCTCCCAGTCGAGCGCGACGCCCCGTGGCGTCTCCGCAGGCCGCAGCGTCTCGAGCGATCCCGTCGAGGTCGCACCGAGCACCACGGGCTGGCTTCGGCTGCAATGCCGAGACCACATACTCAAGGTGTACGCGCCCACATCCCGCGCGCAGATGATGTCCCCCGGTTCAAGCTCAGGGAGCATCACCTCGCGGCCGACGAAATCTCCACCAAAGCACAGCGGGCCCGCCATGGCGTATGCGTGGGAGGGCCCGGCCTTCAGGCTGCCCTTCGAATCAAACGCGACGAACTCATGGGACCAATCCCGCGGGTTGTAGACCGGGCGCATTAAAAAGTCTGCGCCGAAGTGAACCACGGCCATCGAGGCGCCGCCGTACCGCTTCACGTACTCCACCCGGCTCGCGGCGACGCCACAGTTCGCATGGATGGCGCGCCCAAATTCTGTGATGAGGCGATACCTCCCCGACATGAGCGTCGGGCAGGCGCCACGGAGCGCGTCCGCGTAGGTCTTCACGCACGGTGGCGTCGTCCCGGTGTCGTAGGCGACCGGCAACCCTCCGCCGATGTCCACGTCGACAATCTGTCCGGGTCGGCGCGCCTCGATGGTCCCGATGAGCCCCTCAATTCGTTCGGCCGCCGCGATGAGCTGCGCGACCGTGCAGCCTTGCGAGCCTACGTGCACGTGTACTCCGGTGAGCCACGGCCACCGCTCAAAGGCCTCTACGATCTTCCGTTGTGCCTCCTCGAGCGGAACACCGAACTTGGACACACGGCCGCCGACGCTGGTGGCGGCGATCGCCCCCTCCCCTATCATGGGATTAATTCGCAGGCCGACGCGGGCCTTAAGCGGTCCCCGGTCTGCTCGCTCTAGCAGCGCACCGATCCTCTCGAGCTCATCAAAATTATCCGCGTTGAGGACGACCCCGAGCTCCAGCGCCTCCGCCAAGTCGCGACGCGTCTTCGCGGGAGAATCAAATACGATTCGATCAGGGGGGCAGCCCGCGCGCAGCGAGATCGCGACCTCCTCCATGGAGGCGCACTCCAAGCCGGCACCCCGTTCAACGAGGCGCCGTAAAATCGCGACCACTGGGTTCGCCTTCACCGCCACGGCGTGCAAGGACTCCGGCGCGAAGGCCCCCATGAGCGCCCCGAGCTTCCTCTCCATCAACGCCAAATCATGAATTAAGATCCAGTCGTGGCGATCCAGAAAACCCTGGGCCAGCGCGTCTCGAAGGTGGTCTCCGCAGTCACCTTCAGACAGTCGCCGCACCCACGCAGCGTCGGTCATTGGTCAGCTCCAAGCGCGTCCATCTTCAAGGTCTGCGCGAGCACACTGTAGTTCTGCGCCAAGAACTCAAGCTTGTGTCGCAGCATCATAAATCGACGCTCCAAGTCGTCGATGCGCGCCTCGAGGGTCGCTCCCAGCCGCGTGTCCTCCGTAAGCTGGACGATTAACGGTCCGCCGAGCGCCACACGGAGCACAGCGAGATCTCTACGCTTGCCGGTGACCACCGGCTGTCCGAGGTGAAACCGCGCCCGGAGCACCTCGCAAAGCGAGTCGGAGGCCTCGTTCCAGCACCCCTCAAGATCGCGGTTCATCCACGCGAAGATATCGCGTAGCGGCTCCACGCCGAAACGCTTTTCACTGGCTCCTGGCCGCAGATAGAACGAGAACACAGTTTTCTTCGACTCCAAGAGCGGCGTCGACCCGTCATCGTCCACCGGGGGGTCCGCTGGTTCCAAGCTGATGTGCGCCGAATCGGAGAACGCGGCGGGGACGATGCGCTCGAACGCTCGCAGCACGCGATAGCGATCAGAAGAGTCTGCAGCGTAGTACGCCTTGATCTCCGCGAGCGCGGCGTGCCACCTCAAAATGAGCCCGAGGTTGGGATGGTTGGACAAGCTCGCGCGCCCCTCATCCCACTCCGTCGGCAACTCACCTGCGGTGAAATATCCGCGGTACCCCTCCGGGAGATTGCCAATATCTTCTTCGGGGGACGCGAATTTTTGCGGGACAAACAACGCGCCGGAAAATGGGGGTCCCCCGTAAAACTTGGAGCCCGTGAACAGCACAAGCCATCCCGACTCCATGGCCGCTCGAAGCCCGCGTCGGCTAATACGCCCTTGCGCCGCGTCAATCATGACCACCACGTCATCGGGGTACTGGGCTTGAACTCCGCGAACGCATCCGAGGGAAGGCGCGTGCGCGCCAGTCTTGGAGTGCGCCACGATGTGCACCATGACCCGCTCCCCGCGGGCGACCGCCTGGGCCACCATCGCGCGGCATTGGGCGTCGATCTCGGCCGGGGGACGCATCTTGCCCAAGTCGTCTCTCAAGCCGATCGTCTCCACGTGCACGCGCTCGCTGAGCACATCGTTCACGGGCTCTCCAGCGGTGCTGTTCGCGCCCCGTGGAGTCTGGTCGTCAAAGTGCCGACCCCCCGCTGCATCTGTGGTGCCGCTGCCGACCTCGGCGGGGCCAGAGACAATATTGCAAAGCGGGCGCTCATCATCGCGAAGCGCCAGCGACACCCCAAGCATCTCGGCGTCGGTCCCCGAAGGTGTGAGGACAACTTGGGCCCCGGGCACCTTGTCGAGCGACAGCTCTCGCGCCAATTCCACGCGGATGTTTCGCATCATCTCGTGAGACACCGCGACGAGATCATCCTCGTGCAAGGCCCTCAACAAGACCTCGCGTGCATCTTCCACCGCTTGGATCGCCCGGGGTGAGGGAGACGACGCCGTACATGAGCCGACCGCGAGGACATCCCTTGGCTCCGGCGCGCAGCCGTACTTGTTGAGCCCAGAGATAGGATGCAGGCTCATACGGCCGTCGCCACCCGCGACGAGCAACGAGCGCGAGGGCATCTTGAGGAGATCCCGTTCGTGTTGGAGGAAGTTTGGGCCCATAAATGTGTTCGGCGGGGAACGTGGTCCGTGGTCGGGGAATGCGCGCGTTTCGAGGCTCACCCGGCCCGCCTACGATCTACTACCACCCCAGCCTCGCTCGCCGAACAACGTGCATCCGATGAATCGGTGCAGAACGATACGCAACGCCGCCTATGGGCTAACGTCGCGGTTGCGTGACTTGCGCGATCGGGCGCCGCCGTGGAGGCTTTCCGTCGGCGCCCCCACCAAGCAACGTGGCATTTTGCCGACGAAGTCACCCATGGCCGATGGTCTCAAGGACGGTCATTTTTTTGGGGAGCGATGGGCATGGGGCTAACGTTTTGGGGATGTTCACCTCCTCTCCACGACGCCTCTGGGCCACGATCGCAGCCGCGGTCCTCTCGCTGAGCGTGCTGGCGACAGCTCCCTCCAAGGCTCACGCTCGCCAGCAGGCACCGACAGATGCAGAGGCAGATGCAACTACAGATGCAGACGCAGACGCAGATGCGAACGACCAAGCGACGGATGACACCACTGTCGAGCTCCCTGTTTCTGATGCTCCAGGGACGGTTCGTTGGACCGTTAACGGCGGGCTTGGGCCAACGGTGGGGTTCAATGGTACCGCCTTCGGCCGCCTCATCATGGACGGACACTATCGGCTCTTCGGGGCCGACGTAGGTCCCGGCATCGGGCCCATGCTGCATGTGTTGTTCGGGAAGAACCGCTCGGGTCTCCAAGTCGGACCCTCTTTTGTTTGGGAGCTATTCTTGGCAGACCCGAACAATATCCGCCTCTACGTGGGTCCCTTGGTCGCCACCGGCTACGGCATGGAGCGCTACGACAACGTCATCGTCAGTTTTCGTCACTATTGGTTCTTGACGGTTGGGGGTCAAGCTCGCGCCATGTTCAACGACCGCGTCGGCGCGTTTGTTCGGCCCGTGAACTTCGACATCTCCGCCGGGACCGGGGGCGCCCAAGGTGCCTGGTCCTTCGCCGCGGGCGTGTCCGTCGACTTTTAGGGGGGTCTTCGTGTGGCGATTCCTCACCGGGCTCGGACCTCGGTCGGGCTGATCACGAGTCGGCGCCCTCCGACGAGAAGGGCCCAAACAACTCAAGCTGGGGTGAATCCTCGCGGGGAACGAGACACTCAGGGTCGTCGTGGAGAGCCCTATTAATCCGCGAAGAGATCGGCGTCACCTCAAGCGTTGAAGCCACCCCCGCCAACGCGGCGCGCTCGTAGGTGCCGATGTTCAGCCAATGATGAGCGCGCTCCCACGAGCCGAACATCAAAGGCATGCGCCCGTGCAGCGGTGCGACACGACCTGCCGACTCACACGTCACCACCACAGCGCACGCGCCACTTGACGGGTCCCGATCCCCACGGTCGAGGACCGCGCCGAGCCACAACATCCCGCGCTCAAAGCGAAGGTGGGACGGGCCAACTCGGCGCCCGGTGGCGCGGTTCCATTCGATAAATCCGTCCGCGGGAATCAGCGCCCGCGCACGACCTGAAGATCCCAACCACACCGACTCAAGCCCCTCAACCCGCGCGTTGATCCGCGTTGCGCCATCTCCACCTGCGATGCCCCACCGCGCGGCCGTCATCACGAGTTCACGATTTCGGCGCAGGCACGCGATACGTTGGCCAGGCGCGATGTTAAAACGGCGACGATCGAGCGAAAGCAGCGTCTCGTCCATCATCACGCCGAGGCGCTCCGCCACGAGGCGTAGCGGAGTTTCGCTGAGCTCAAAGCGACCGCACATCTCTATGAGTGTACCGCCCTCCCCCCACAGACCCGATGCCCGCGACTCCGCGCGTGGACGGCCATGGTAGGATCTAGCTGTGAGCGCCGAAGACCCTATCTCCGCCCGCATGCGAGAGCTCCTCGATAAATCGAGGCGCGGCGCATGCAGCCCGGCGGAGCTTGAGGAACTTGCCTTGTACCGCGAGGAAGCTCCGCCTGCAGAGAGGCACGCGGGCGCCCTCGCCCCGGCCGGAAGGCACGACGATCAGTGGCTCGCTCGCGCCGCCCAAGACGAGGTGCTCGCGCTCGAGCAACACGCAAACTCCAAGCGACCGATCCGGAAGGTTGGAGTGGGACTCAGCGTCGCGGGAATGATCGGGCTCTTTGTTCCCGGCGCCCAGCCGCTCGCTCTCGCCGCCCTCGCGACCGGGGCGTTCATGCTCGCGGGCTCCGTCCTCATCGAGCGAGCCAGCCAAGCAGGTCGCGACCCCTACAACGACGTGGATCAATAATCATGCAGCCCCCTCCATCCAACCTCCCCGCGCACCTCCCCCAATCCAGACCCCCAGCACCTTCGTCCATGCTCCTCGTCTCCACCGATGAGGTGCCCGGATACCGAGTGCTCCGCGTGTTCGGACTCGTCAAGGGCAACACGGTCCGCGCCCGAAATATTGGTACCGACCTGCTCGCAGGCTTCCGCGCCATCGTCGGCGGCGAGGTCGTCGAGTACACCAAAATGCTCGCCCAGAGCCGCGAACAGGCGCTCGACCGGTTGAAGAGCGAGGCGTTTCGCGTCGGCGCCAACGCCGTCGTAGGACTCCGCGTGACCACCTCAACCGTAATGCAAGGTTCCGCCGAGATCCTCGCCTACGGGACGGCAGTCCAAATCGAACCGGGCTGATCGCACCCTAGTCGTGGCCCTCACCATGACAGCTGACCGCTCAGCCGTGCTACCTTTCTGCTCGTGGCGCTCTGGAACTTTTGGCGCAAGAACGCCGCGGCGCTAACGCCCCTGTACGCGCTGAAGGCCGGCGCTAGGGTCCGCGTGGGCGGAGTCGTCGAAGCCCTCGAGTTGCTCACGGATCCCACCTCTGGACGGCTCGCGGTGGCCATTGATTACGTCGCCAAGGTGCCTGGCGCCCTCGACCAGATCTACCCAGGACTACTCGGCGACCCTGCACAATCTGTCCACCGACTCCAAAAGACCGTCCCATTCTTGCTGCGCGACACGGACGCCAGCGTACGAATCCACCCGCCCTCCTCCGAGGGCGACCTGACGGCGCTTCACGGCCGCCTCAAAGAGCAGTTCGGAATTAGCCTCCGCGCAGAGGCGACCCTCATTGAGGTCGCGCAGCGAATTGAGGTGGAGGGGGTCGTGGAACGGGTCGAATCCCATGACCCGCGGCGAGGCGTCCCATGGCTCGCGACGATCGAGGCAAGCGGCCTTTTTCTCGCCTGAAATTCCAACGGGGTCCCGATTGAGTCCGATCGCTTGCGCCACATGTGAAACTGGTAGAGGCTCGTCACAGCAATGATGCGGCACCATCACACTGCGCTCGCGTGTTCGCTCGCTGGCTTTCTCAGCAGCTGCGGCGGCACCTCCAGGCAAGACCAAGAGTGCGAACCCATGAGCGTCATCGTCTGCGTGTGTCCCGACGGAAGCTCGAGCACGGCGATCTGTGACCTGCAGGGTAGCGGCTACGGTCCATGCCAATGCAGCGACCCTTCATCGGACGAAACCGACACCGACTCCATGTCAACCGGCGACGGCGACGACGACCCCTCCACCTCTACCCCTTCCTCTTCTGGCGACGGCGACGGCGACGGCGACCCCTCCACCTCTACCTCTTCTGGCGACGGTGATGGTGACGGCGACGGCGACGGCGACGGCGACGGTGACGGTGACGGCGACGGTGACGGCGACGGCGACGGCGACGGCGACGGCGACGGCGACGGCCCGTGCGGCGACGGGGTGATCAACGTCGGCGAGACCTGCGATGGGAGCAACCTCGGTGGAGCGAGCTGCACGTCCCTCGGCTACGGGTCCGGCACCCCCGGGTGCAGCGAAAACTGCCAATTGACCACCAGCGAGTGCGCCGGGACCCACCTACTCTCCTACGCCAATATCAGCAGCGCGAGCCTTTTGAGCCGTCCCATGGTGGACGTTGCGTGGCATCCCTCGGGCGCGTTCGCCCTCGCGATCTCTTCGACGGGAGATGTCTTTCGTTACGACGCCACGACCCAGTCCGCCGCGATCGTGACGACCCTCTCAGGATCGCCGACGGGGATCGCCGCGAGCCTCGACGGAGAGGCCTTCGCCATCGTCGGCGCCGACGGTGTCGACGGCGCGTTGTGGCCGGTGGCCGTGGACGCCGCCAACCAGCTCACATTCGGGGTGCAACAGACCCTCTCTGCCCCCGGCTACGCCATCGAGACCGATCCACAAACGGGCACCATGGCCATCGCCGGCCGGACCTCCACCTTCAATACTACGTGGATCGATTTGTGGGACCCCGTCCAGGGCGTCTTCGATACAAAGGCTTTCTTCGCTGGGGCGGGTGTATCTGGCCTCATGTGGGGGGATGACGTGGTCTATCAAGGTGCCCGCGCCATCATCTCTACGCACGGCTTCAACGGGGCGGACTCTCGAACGTGGATCTTGGACACAGATGAGGTCATCACCAACAACTGGTCCCCGGGCTTCGGCAACGCCGGCAAGGCCGCCTTCCGTCCCGCGGGGGGATTTGGGATCGTGGCTGGCACCAGCTCCAATGTGATCTACGTATTCTCGGGCGCGTGGGCATCGGCGTCGCTCCCCGGAGTCGGCTCCGCGACGACCCTGACCGACGTCGACTGGAGCGTTAGCGGCGATCGGGCGGTCATGGTTGGACGCGTCCTCGGCTCTCCACTTCAGGCGACCGTCTTCGTGCTCTCCCAGGGCGCCGGGGCCACCTTTAACGCCGTGAATCTCATGAATAGTTCCATCGCCAACTTCGACCAGTCCCCTTATTTCGGGACGAGCACCGCGACCCTGCGGGGGGCCGCGTGGCAACCGGGCAGCAGCTGCGATGGTGGAATTATCGTGGGCGGTGATACAACCCGAGGGTGGATTCTTCGTTTTTGGGACCTCGACGACAACGACTGCTGACATCGCCACTCCTGCGTCGCTGCCTCGACACCTTCTGCGTCCTCGTGAGCCCCGTAGCTTTCTCAATCGGGCTTCTGTCGGCGTGTACGCCCATCGACGTTCGCGTTGACGCGCCCCTCCCTCGTGCGGCCTCTGGGCAGTTGTTGGTGGGCGCCAAGAAAGTCGACATCACCCCGATCCCTGGCTATCCCATGGGCGGCCACGCGATCGGCGGCCGCTACGGATTTGGTGCCATGGGCCCACTTCATGCTCGGGCCCTCTACTTCGAAGATCCAGACGGTACCCCCCTCGTGCTCGTGGCCATGGACGTCTGGGGTGTCTCTCCGGGGCTGCGCGACCGCGTCGTGGAGCATCTCCAACGCTCCCACGGACTCACCCATATCGGCCCCGCGCACGTCGTGTTGAGCGCCTCCCACACCCACCATTCAAGCGCCGCCTTCGCCAGTGAGCTCGCCCTGAACCTCGGTGCAGGCGTGAGCCCGTCGTTCAGCCGCGTCCTCTTCGAGCGCTACGCCGCCCAAATCGCTCAAGGCATCGCCGACGCGCATGATCTTCGGAGACCCGCGACGCTTCACCACGCCGCCCAGCCCGTCTTCAACTACGCACGGAACCGGTCACTCACCCCCTTCCTCGACAACCCGGAGGCGCCCGCGCTCCTCGACGAGCACCCCTTCCCGCCCACCTGCACCCTTCCCGAACTCCCCGAGAGCCAAGCGCCCGTGCTCCCCCTCTCATGCCAGGCCGTCGACCCGCGGGTCCGTCTGCTCAAGTTCACGGGCGCGGAGGACGGCGAGCTGATTGCGGCGGCGGTCTTTGCCAACGCGCACAACACCGCCATGCCCAACACGACGGAGTTTTATCAGGCGGACTTCTTTGGGCTCGCGTCCAATCGCCTCGAGAGCAAGTGCGCCGATGACTGCGTCATTGGAATCTTCAACGGCGCAGAGGGCGACGTCTCCACCACCTGGCGCTCACAGTCCATCGACGCGATGCACACGGCCGCCGAGATTCTCGAAGGGGCGATCGACGCGCTCTTGACGACGTCAACGGCCGCACCCCTCGCGGAGGGGTTCGATATTCGCTCGGGGTGGTTTCCCCTCAACGGTGCCTCGTACCTCGACGCCGCCGGTCACCAGCACCAAACTGCCGAGGGACACGCGCTCGGCCGCGCGGTGCTCGGCGGCGCCGAAGATGGCATCGTCGAAAACTACGCCAGACGGCGTCGGTTTGGAGAGGGCACCAGGCGTAAAAATGCCTCTCGCGACGGCCACGGAACCAAGAAAAAAACCCTGCTCCGGTCGCCGGAGCGGTGGATGGATCCACGGGCACCCGTCCAGCTGATCAACCTGGGGGGACCCTCAGGATTCACGTTGGTGTCGTTGCCCGGAGAGGTCACCACCGTGGTGGGAATTCGGATTAAGAAGGCCGTCGCTTCGCTCGGGCCCACGGGCGATCGGGTCTTGCTCATGGGCCTCGCCAACGCCTACAAGGGCTATTTTACGACCCACGAAGAGTACGAGCATCAGCACTACGAGGGCGGTCAGACATGGTGGGGATCCGCCCAGGCGGGGGTCCTCGCCGATCGCATCGGCTGCCTCGCCCGCGAGCACGCGGCGGAGCTCTGCGAGGGCACCACCGACGCCCCGTCCCATCGCTACCGACCAGGCGCGGTGATCGAGCACGGGCTCCACCATCGTCGTCTCGAACCGATTATGCTTGCGCGGGCGACTCAATCTACGCGCGCCTTGACCGAGCGGGATGCCGAGGGCACCCCTCGGGCCAATGTCACGTGGAATTTCGTGCGACCTCCACCAGCCTGGAGCGTAGATGACGGGGCCGAGACCCCGGTGCCTCGCGTACAACTTGAGCAGCAAGTCGGGCCCTGCCTGTGGGAGCCTCTCATGATCGATGGCTATCCTGAGAGCGACACCTTCGCCCGCGTGGTCACCCTGGTCACCGACATCGAGCGGCGCGCGTGGTCTTGGGAGACCCGCTGGATCTTCGCCGACCGGGCGCCCAAAGGCGCGACCCTGCGGTTCCGGAGCGACGGACCCGACGCCTCCACCTCATGCTCAGAGCCTTTCTCGTCCGACACAGGCACCGCGGCTCCTTTGGCCGGGGCGTCGTGCACCTGCGCGTCGCGAGATAGGCTCACCCCATGAATGCATCCTCCACATCCCGCGACGTCCGGGAGCGAGAGCAGGTCTCCACGCTCCACCGTATGATCGCGACCTTGGGCGTCTTGCTCGCATTTGGAATCGCGGTCCGCTCTCTCTCTCCGCCGACCGTGGTCGAACCGGGTGCCGACCCTCAGGAATTTTCGGGAGCGCGTGCCGTGAATCGACTTGGGCAGGTCCTCGGCGATCAGCGGCCGCACCCCGTGGGATCCATCGCCGCGGATGAGGTGCGCGCTCGGCTCGTCTCGACGCTCGAGGAACTCGGCGCCGACGTGGAGGTGGTGACCTCCTTCGCGTGTACCGGCAACGGTCGGCGATGTGCCCACCTCGACAACGTCATCGCCACCCTCGGGCAGCCCTCGACCGATCAGCCCGCCGTCCTCCTCGCCTCCCACTACGACTCGGTTCATGCGAGTCCCGGTGCCGGGGACGACGGCGCCGGTGTCGCGGCGACGCTCGAAATTTTGAGCGCGTGGCAGGCGCGTGGTGCCCCGTGGCCCGTCGTCGCCCTCTTTGATGAGGGCGAAGAGGTCGGCCTGCTCGGCGCGCAGGCCTTCGTCGATACGCCGTCGTCCTTGGACAACATCGGGGTGGTGCTTAACCTCGAGGCGCGGGGCACGACTGGCCGGGTGTCCATGTTCGAAACCAAGGGAGAGGACGCTCCATGGGTGCGAAGGTACGGGGCCGTCGTCGGTGACAAGTACACGAATTCGTTGAGCGCAGAGGTGTACCGCCGGATGCCCAACGACACAGATTTGACCGTGTTCGGCAGGACCACGCTGCCCGGTCTCAATTTCGCGATGATCGACGGCGTCGCGCGCTACCACTCGGACCGCGACGACCTCGCACACCTCGATCCACGCAGCGTCCAACATATGGGGGACCAGGTCCTCGCGCTCGTCGACAGCCTCCCCACGCTCGGTTGGCCCGATAGCGATCCCTCTGAATCGGCGCTGGCCTATCTGGACGTCGTCGGCATCTGGCTCTTGCGGTGGCCCGAGTCGTGGAGCCTATGGATCTGCGCGATCGTCACGCTGCTGTCCTGGTGGGCCCTCCTGCGGTCCGCGTTTGTGACAACGCGCTCGTTCGGCGCCACGGTGCGGCGAAGCTCGTGGGCCCTCGGCTGCGTGATCCTGGCGCCCGCGATCGCCTTCGCGATGGCCTCGGCCGTCCACGCCCTCCCCGCCGCCTACCTCGAAACGTCGGCCCCAGGCTACGCCTTCCCCGCTCCATTACGTGTGGGGATCGTGCTGTCCTCGCTCGTCGCCTGGTGGTGGTGCGCGAGCTTGTCACGACCACACGACGCGCTGCCCCAAAAGGCTGGTCTCGCGCTCCTCGCCACCCTCGCCTTCGCCTTGAGTTGGACGGCCCCCGGCGCGTCCCCAGTCTTCATCCTGGCGCCCGCGTTCGCGATGGCCGGCGACCTCATATTCGGGCGGCGCGCGAACGCTCACCCCCTCCTTTACACCTTCACGACTTGCCTCCCCGCCGCGGTCGCCATGCTCGTCTTGGTGCCCACCTTCCACGCCTTTGACCTCGCATTTGGACCGAGCCCCGCGCCCATGCTGGCGGTCTTCGCCTCTGTCATCTTGTGGACATGCCCCACGCCTTGGCGTTCAGACCTTCGGTTCAACTCCGCGATCCGCCGGGGCCTGTTGCCAATGCCCCTCTTCGTCCTGGTCTCGGCCTGGTCCATAAAGGTGCCGGCTTTCAGCGACGACGCACCGCAAGCCCTCTCCCTCCACCGAATCAAGGCGGTCACCCCCAACGCCGAGCCCGTCGCCATGCTGGCGTGGGGTGGGTGGGGACCACGCGCCCCCTTGCCAGACGCGGTGGCCGAAGACACCACCTGGTCGACCCTGCAAGACGCCGAGGAGGACCTGCGAGCGCTCACCCGGCGGCTCCCCGGCGGCGTCTGGTACCAGCGCCCCACGACTCCCTCGAGCGCGCCTCCACCGAGGCTCGATTATGAATTTCGAGATGACGGCACCTCGGTTCTCACCATTCAATCGCGACGGGGCGCGAACATGCTGGTCCTCGATCTCGACGATTCCGGCGCGTTCATCGTGGAGGTCGACGGCGAGCCTGTCCCTGGGGAGACCTCGTCCCTCACGCTGTTTGGCGCGCGCGACGGGGCCGCGACCATCGTCGTGCGGCGGGTGGATTCAACGCTGCGGTGCACCGTCGCCGACATCGTCTCGGGGGCACACCCGCTGGACGCAGAGCGCCTCGCCACGCGCCCAAGCTGGGCAAGCCCGCGACAGTGGGGCGACCGCCACCTGGTCTATGAAGCGCACACGTTCACCGCGCCCGCGCCATGAAGCCCACCTGCACATCGATAGGAGACGCGCGAATCATCCCAGCCCAAATTGGCGCCGCAGCACCGCGACCGATTCCTCGCTGCCGATCATGGTGAGACGATCGCCCCGCGCCAGCACGGTGCTCCCCTTGGGTGGGATCAAATCATCTGCGCGGATCACCGTCACGATGAGGAGATCATCCGGCAGATCGAGGGTTCGAATGGGACGATCGATCCAGCCCTCGCGTCCGTCGAGTCGCACCACCAGGTATTGATCCTCCCGCAGCAAAAGCTCTCGGAGCCGCTGCTCGTCTTGAGCCGCGAGCCATCGATCCATGAAGTTTTGTTGCTCGACGCGGCCCGCAAGCTCGGCGAGCACCCGCAGGTGCTGCGTCGGTCGATCACGGTCGCTCACCAGGAAGAAGACCGCCGCCACACGCCGCAGCTCCACCTCCTCTCCCCCGATTTCGGACACCTCGATCTCCACGCCCTTTGTCGAGCGAACGATCACGAGACGCGGGAGCTGGATCCCTGCCAAGCGCAGGTGCGGAAGCGCGACGCCCGAGGTCACCGGCGTCGCGCCGACCCGCGTCCCCTCCAGAAACTGAGCGGTCAGCCCATCTCGTTCCAAGGACAGGTTGGCGCTGAAGATACCCGCCGCGCGGTGGGCCACCGACTCAAAGGTCTCGCCATCGTGGGCCTCGAACACATGAGACAGCGCGACGATCTCCTCGAACGGATCCCCCGCGCGCAGCCCCTTCTCCTTCAAAATTCCGCGCAGCTCCGAGTCGAGCCCGTCAAAGCGCTGCCGACCGAGCCGCTCGAAGACATGATAAATCGCACCTTGCCGCACAACTCGGGCGGCTCCGAAACGGCGATACCAGGCTGCGCCGACCAACACGACACCAGCCGTGAACAGGATCGACAAATACCCCATGTAGTAGATGAACAGGGCGGAGACACCCATGCCAACGATCTGAATCCACGGATACAGCGGGGATCGATAGCCCGGATCGTACGCGGCAATTCGACTCTCACGCATGACGATCACGGCGAGGCACAGCAGAGCGAACATCAACAGCTGAAAGGCGCTCGCGAGCTTGGCGATCTTCATGGGGTCGAGAAAGACCAGGCCAACGATCACGCTGACAGTGAACAGGATCGAGATGACGGGCACGCCCCGCGCGTTCACCTTCGCGAACCCTGCGGGGAGGAGGTGGTCGCGGCTCATCGCCAGCGGATACCGCGATGCGCTCAAGATCCCCGCGTTGGCGACGGAGCTGAAGGCGAAGATGGCGGCGATGGACAATACGACCGCTCCGACGCGGCCGGCGGGATGGGCGATGACCTCGCCGGCGTCGGCCACTGGGGTGAGGGTTTGGACGAGATCGGCGACCCCGAGAGTACCCACCAGCACCACCATACCTAGCAGGTAGATGATGAAGGCGGTCGACAGGGCCAAGAAGACTCCGCGGGGCAGGATGCGCTCAGGATCGCGGACCTCCTCCGCCACGCTGGCCACCTTGGTCACCCCGACGTAGCTGATGAAGACCAAGCCCGCGGTCCCGATGATGTCCTCCGGGGATCGATTGAGCAGGTCGTCGAAGCGGTCAAGCTGGACCTGTGGCAGCCCCACGACGATGAATCCCGTCAAGAGGATCAGTAGACCCACCACCAAGACGACTTGGAAGCGACCCGTCGACTTCGCGCCACGCAGATTCAACGCGGTGAACGCCAGCGCGAGACCCACCGCGACCGCATAGTGAAACCACTCTGGCGTCTTGGTAGGCACCAGCACATCGATATAGACGCCCATGCCCACCAACGCGAAGGCGGTCTTGAGCACGAGCGCGAGCCAGGTCCCGAGTCCACCGATGGTGCCCGCCAGCGGGCCCAGGCTTCGATCCAAAAAATAATAGGCGCCACCAGAACGCGGCATGGCCGTCGCGAGCTCGACGGCGCTCAACATGGCGGGAACGAGGGCCAGGCCTGCGAGGGCGTAGGCCAGCACGACCGCAGAGCCTGCCTTGCTCGCCGCCAAGCCCGGGAGCAAAAAAAATCCCGCGCTCAGCGTGGTCCCCGTCGCGAGCGCGTACACCCCAAAGAGCGTGAGCTCTTTTTTCAGAGTAGACGAGGACGAGGAGTTCTCGGAAGGCGCCGAGAGGCTCGGATACGCGCCAGTCTTTGGATAGCTGCTGCGGGGCAAGCAGGGAACGCTAACATCTTCGCGCGAGATTGGCTCGTGTTTGTTGAAGACGTCCACGGCCTCAATGACACCCGCGGACCCACGAACAAGCGATGCAGGCCCTGTCCTCACGGCCGGCAGCCAAACTCGCGTACTTGACGCGATAACCGTAAGGCCGCAGCTGTCCCGGTTCGACAGGACTCGTCCCGCGAAGTTGCGCAACCCGCTTTGGAGATGGTTGGCGTGGGGATCTTGAACATCCACCGTGCCAAGGGGTGCGTTGTCGAGCCCCCGCCCGCAGCGCAGCACACCACCCCCCATCGATTCAAAAGACCTGCGGCATCTTTTGGGCGTAGAGCACGAACCGGCGGCCGGGACTTAACCACTCCAGCGTGACGCGCTTGCTCGCGTAGTCCGCGAGAGACACCTATTTCCCCTCCACATCTCTACGCGCGAACGCCAACGCCGGCGCGTCCGCCTTCGCGGGTTCAACCGCAGCCGACGACGTGTCAGCGGGCGTCTGCTTCACCGAGGGCGTGTCCGTCTTGTCGGGTGTCGCCGCGATCTTCGGCCCGTCGGCGAGCGCGGCCGTGTCGGTGTTGGAGCAGCCGAGGGACGCTCACGTGAGCTCGGCGGTGAAGAACGTCGCCACAGCGAGCAATACTACCGGCGCCGTCGAGGCCGGCGTCCGCGGTCGGCATGTCGAAGCTGGAGAAAGGACGCACAAGGCCCGCGATGCTCGGCGCGGACGCGGGGGATCTTCGTCCTGCCACATCGCTTCTCCAGATCGCGTGAAAACCGCGTTTTTTGGCCTGGTGAAGCTTCTCTCTCATCCCGAATGAAGAAAGATTTAACCAGTGATTCTAGGTGGTTGACAAATATGATCCCAATAAAAAACAACACGTCTCGACCTGATACTACATCGTAACGAAAGGTAGCTTGTAATCCTACATCAGGTGGCGTACGTGCCCCGGCAACGGAGTTCAAATCATGGAAGCGCTCAACATGGTCCACATCCTTATGATCCTGGTGTTCGTCGCCGGATACGCCTTCATCGTCTTCGAGCATCGTCTCCACGTCAACAAGGGCGCCGCCGCGCTCCTGCTCGCGGGGGGTCTTTGGAGCTTGTACTTCATGGGAGTCGCGGACGACCTGCACACCGCGACCCACGCGCTCGAACGACACCTATCCGAGGTTAGCCAGATCGTTTTCTTCTTGATCGGCGCCATGACGCTCGTGGAGGTCATCGATTCCCACGGCTCGTTCCGCCTCGTCACCGATCAAATTCGGACCCGCTCCAAACTTCGGATCATGTGGCTGCTCGCGGTGATGGCTTTCTTCATGTCGGCCCTGCTCGACAACCTCACCACCACCATCGTGATGGTGTCCTTGCTGCGACGGATCCTCCCCAACCGTGAAAACCGGATGCTGCTCGGGAGCATGGTCGTCGTCGCCGCGAACGCGGGGGGCGCGTGGACTCCCATGGGAGATGTGACGACCACCATGTTGTGGATCGGCGGACAGGTGACGACCTTGGGCGTCATGACGGCCCTCTTGATCCCCAGCGCCGTCACCATGATCGTCGCGGTGCTGCTGCTCGGGATCGGGCAGCGAGGCCACTACGGAGGCGAAGCCCAAACCAACGATCAAAAAGTTGAGGTCGGGGCACGCCGCGTCCTCAGCCTCGGCATCGGCGCGTTCATCTTCGTGCCCGTTTTCAAGACCATCACGCACCTCCCCCCCTTCGTCGGTATTTTGATCGGCCTCGGAGTCATGTGGGTCGTCACCGACCTCATGCACCGCAAGAGCGACGAGTGCCGTGCCCACGTGAAGGTCCCCCACGCCTTCACCAAGATTGACGTGTCTGGCGTGCTGTTCTTCCTCGGCATCCTGCTCGCCATCGGCGCGCTGCAGTCCGCTGGATTGCTCTCGATGCTCGCCGCGGGTCTCGATCGAATGACCTCCTCTCCCGAGGTGCTGGCGGGGACCATCGGCGTACTCTCGGCGGTCGTGGACAACGTGCCGCTCGTGGCCGCATCGATGGCCATGTATCCCATGGACCTATATCCGGTCGACGGTCAGTTCTGGGACCTGATCGCCTTTTGTGCGGGCACCGGCGGGAGCATCCTCATCGTCGGCTCGGCCGCGGGTGTGGCGTTGATGGGCATGGAGAAGATCGACTTTGTCTGGTACTTCAAGCGCATCAGCGCCATCGCCTTCGTCTCCTACCTCGCGGGGATGGCGACCTACATGGGCATGGCTGCGGTGGGGCTAGTCTAGAGCCCGTCGCCGCCGAAGCGCAGCTCCCCGAGCACGTCGAGCAGCCGATCGATGTCGGCGTCGTCGTGGTACAGCGCGACACCGAAGCGCAGACGATCTCCTCGATAATCCGTGAGCACATTCGCCCCGCGGAGGGCGTCGTGGAGGTCCCCCGCCCGTTCGGTTCGGAAGGTCACGAAATGGCCGAACGGGTGCGCTCCTACGGGGAGCCGCTCAGCGTCCTTCAGTGACGGTGGAGACGTGCTCTCCACGCCGTCGATCAGGCGCGCCTGCCGAGCCGCGACGTGGGCGTGGATCTCGTCGATCCCCACGCCCTGCTCCGCCCAAAGATCCCACGCCGCGTTGAACCGTAACCACGGGGTCGGCTCGAAGGTCGCGCCCATCATCCGCATCCCATCCTGCGCGTAGCGAACGCGGTCGCCGACGCCCTTGGAGAGTTCCCCGAAACCGGCGAACCATCCGGTGTTCACAGGGCGCTCTGCCCAGCCCGGGGGACAATGCGCGAAGCAGGCCCCCTCGCCTGCCATCGCATACTTATATCCGCCGGACATATAAAACGCGCGGTCGCTGATCGTCGCGAGCGAAGTGGGGAGCGCACAAAACCCATGATAGCCGTCGATGATCAGCATGGTCTCTGGCGTCGCCCGCACCCGCGTTGTGATCTCCTCCACCACGGGGTTTACAAAGCCCGAATTGAAAAACACCTGGCTCGCGAAGACGAGGTCCCACGTTCCCTGATCTAGGGCGCTCAAAAAGCGCTCGCCGAAGTCATCGAAGGACTCCGTCGGCACTCGGGTGACCTCCATCATCCCGGCCTCCTCCCACCGCCGCGTCTGTCGCTCAAAGCTGTGAAACTCGCTGTCAGTGGACAGCACCCGCAGCGGCGCGTCTTGATCGAGGCTCGAGATGATTCGGACAAAGAGCTCGTGGGTGTTCGGCGCGAACGCGAGAGTCGAGGGATCCGGGAGCGCCAAGACGCGCGCGATATGTGTCCGAGCCGTCGGCAGCACCTCACCAAAAACGGTCGACCATTTCTCGTCTGCGGCCTCACACGCGAGCTGGCCAGCTCTCTCGTGACCTTCGAGCGCGGCGTCGGGCCAATAATGATGACTGTGTGCGGCGAAATGAAGCCGCTCGGGTGCCGCCTGGAACGCACGGGAAAAGTACTTTTTGAATGAACGCGACATCGGACGGTCGCAGATGATAGCCGAGCCCGACGCCTCGTGTCTCGGCAGTCCACGGGCGGCCAGCACAACGCCCCGGTCCGGACCCCACGACCGCGGTCACAATCCGCGCCACGACCGCGGTCACAATCCGCGCCACGACCGCGCCCGGTGTTCTCCACATGCGCCAGATCTGGCGACCCGCACCCGTGTTTTAGTACGGGAGTCCCGCATAGAAGCAGGCGTCGGCAGGAAGGCAGACCCCGTCGGTGGAGAGCTCAGGGACCACGCAGTTTCCAGAGCTGCACATCACATCCCCAAAGGTCTCATCGCAGCTCCAACCGTCGTAGGCCTTCGGCTGGCAGGTGCCGATGCCCGTGTCGCAGTAGGCGCCGCTCTCACATCGCGCCTCAATAGATCCCCACACGCAGGTGTCGTAGATGCGCACCCCCTCTGCCGCGCAGGTGGGGACAAAGCCACCGCCGAAGATTCCGTAGACGCACGCGCCGCTCTCGCACTCTTCACTGCTCTCGCACACGGCGCCTATCGGCGTGAACGGAGCGCAAATGGCGACCGCCTCCTCGAGGTCACAGTAATAATTCGCTGGATCGCAGAGCACCGGATCTTCGATCCCATCGAATTCATTCACCTCATCGCACGGATTATCGTCCGCGGGCTCCAGCGGATCCAACTCTCCCGTGGTCGTTGGATCATTGCTCGCTGCGACGCAGACCCAATCCTCGGAGAGTGTGTTGAAGATGCAGCGCTGTTGAGCTCCGCACAGCTCGTCGTCGTCGCCACATCGAGTGGCGTCATCCGCGGTCACCTGACACGCGCCCTCAAAACAGCACTCATTGGCGCCACAGGTCCCGCACGCGACGATGGCGCCGCCGCACTCTTTGCCCGCACACTGGAGGGCCGGGTCGAACACGTCTTCGCTGCAGCCTCCTTCGAACAAGAACGCGTTGAAGGTGCATTGCGCGAGTTCGTCAGCATCTTCGATGGACACCTGAACCGTCGCGAATCCGCCGCGTTTGGGGGAGCAGTAGCCGATGAGGTACACGCTTTGATTCAGTTGATCGATGCGCGTGGCGATGCTGTCGAACGTGGGAACGATCTCCGCATCGGTCAGCGCTGAGAAAGAGCCGTCCCGACCAAGCTCGGACAGCTTTGTGTAGTTGATCACGTCGCCAAGACCGATCGTGATCACATTCGCCGCCGTTCGTTCTAACTCTTCCTGGGCGGTCTGGAGCGGCACCTTCAGCGCCTCGTCGTCACCATCCGAGATCACGAGCATTGTCCCGGTGGTCAAGGTGCCATTCTCGTTGGGGAGTCGACGAACATCTTGGTCACGATCGAGCTGGCGCAGCACCCAGGCGTAGGCGCCGTGAAGATCGGTCGAGAGAGGATCGGGACCGGTGAATTGGGGGAGCCCATCGAGCGCTGTGATCGCCGACTGTAGATCACCCGTCTCTGCGAGGAAGGTGCTCAGATCGCCATCAAACGCGTAGATGGCCACGCGGTACTGCTGGGTCTGCTGGTCGAGGGTAGTCAGCAAGCTCTGGAGCCCATCGCGCACGAGCGGGAGTTTGCCGCTGCTTTGTACGGAGTCTGAGACGTCGATGGCGATGTACAGATGAGCCACGTACTCGTGAGGGATCACGGTCACGCGCGACTCCACCGCCAAGATAGGCTCGAAGCCTTCGCCTTGGTCCTCTTCGAGGATCAAGTCCATGTTGTCGATACCGAGCACCGGGTTACCTGAGCAGTATTGCACCGACGTGTGGATTCCTACGGCGGAGCCGTCGTCAACATCGGTGCGGCACTGCAAGGTGCGCATGTTGATGCACGTGAGGTCTTCGATGCACTCGTCGTTCTCGTCGGGCAAGTATCCTTCGTCACACTGACACTCCGCACCCGAGGGGGTCTCTACACAGTCTGCGAACTGACCGCAGATGAGGTCGACGCAGGTTGGCAGATCCCCGTCTCCGGTCGTGTCTCCATCTCCATCTCCATCTCCATCTCCGTCTCCTGTCGTGTCTCCGTCTCCGGTCGTGTCTCCATCTCCGGTCGTGTCTCCGTCTCCGGTCGTGTCTCCGTCTCCGGTCGTCTCTCCGGCGGTCCCAGTTCCGGTGTCCCCATCGCCGTCACCATCACCAGAGGCGTCATCCGCCGACGTCTGGGTGACCGGTGGGGCCCCGCTTGAGCCGTCCGCCGACTCATCCGTACAACCCAAGTTTAAAGCCAAAAGCGCACCCACAACCAAGGAGTATCTAGAATGACGGACCATGGGCGCGAGTGTACGACCGTGAGCCCACCTGGACAATCTTTTGGTCGATCCACGCCCCGGGACGCGTACATCCGTCGCACGGGCAGCCCGTCACCACCTCGGAGGGGGATCAGACGAAGCCAGCGGCGAGGTTGTCCGCTGCCCGAAGAGGCTCCTCCAACGCGCGAAGCTGGGCGTCTACGCCCTCCTGATCACACGCGAGCATTCGCATGGCAGCGGCATACTCCTTCTCCAGCGCCGGAGCCCCTAGGCCGCCCTCATAGATGCGAATCAACACGTCCGCCGTGGCGATCACCCGCGTAATTAGTGATTTACGCGACTGAACAGAGGTGCCGCCCGCCAAGTGCACACCCATGATGATCTCTCCGACCTCCTGGGGGAGACGCCACTTGCGACACAAGAGCTCGCCGAGCCGATCGTGCGCAGGGTAATCCATGCGCTTCTCCGCGGCGCTAATCGTGATCTGCTTCCGCTTCGCGTAGTCCCAGAGCGCCCGCGCGTGATCTGGGAACATGGAGGCGAACATCAACTGTCCGATGTCGTGCATCAGCGCCGGGGTCCACACTTGATTGACATCATGCAGCTCCGCCGTGCGCTTCGCCAACTCACGAGAAACCACCGCAACCCGCACCGAGTGCATCCAATGCGCTTGCGCGATCGGTCGCATCGCGGCCTTGAACACCGTCGCCACCGACAAGGCACGGGTGATCCTCACCAGCTCTTTGAGACCGAGCACGGCCGCCGCGCGGGTCATGTTGCTGACCCGGCCAGGCGCGCCGAAGAAGGGCGAGTTCGCCACACGCAGCACACGAGCGGAGACCACCGCGTCCATCGAGATCGCCTCTGCGTAATCACGCAACCCCGCGAACTGCTCGCGAGACAGGGCGTCAATCCGTTCCAAGACTCGCGGAGAGCTCGGGAGATCGTTGAGGGCTCGGCGCAAAACGAGCGCGGACAGCCGCGGCGCATCAACCACCGGCGTCTGCGAACGCGCGCGACGTGGAGGCGGTGGACTCGGTGGTTTGGGCATCGGCATACGAAGACGTCGCGAACCCTCCAACTGTAGCACTGGTCAGAGGAAACCCGGGGACCCGCAAGGGGACACGCGAAACGCCGAGGCATTGCGGAGGCGCCGAGCGCGACCGCCGTCGCCACCACCTCACACTTGTTCACGCTGGGTTCGAACGGAGGGAGCCCGAAGTGGTCCTGGTATGGCGTATGTTGGTTTCATGTCGACGCCTTTGTTTCAAGTGGATGCCTTTACGCGCAGGGTGCTCCAAGGAAACCCTGCCGCGGTCTGTGTACTTGAGCAGTGGCCAAACGACGCCGTCTTGCAGCGAATTGCGCAAGAGAACAATCTCTCCGAGACCGCTTTTTTGGTGCACGAAGGTTCGCGAATGCGCATCCGTTGGTTTACGCCGACGGTCGAGGTTGACCTGTGCGGCCACGCCACACTCGCCTCGGCGTGGGTCTACTTCCACCGAATCGACCGCGCCGCTCAACAGGTCACCTTTGACTCGAAGAGCGGACCTCTGCGCGTGTGGCGGGACGCCGACGTCCTGCAGATGAGGCTTCCCAACCGCGCCCCTGTCCCGTGCGAGACCGTACCCCGCGTGGTGGAAGGCCTGCGATCGACGCCGACGCGGCTCCTCGTCTCCTCCGCCTACCTCGCGGTGTTTGAACACGAGTCAGAGGTGCGAGACCTTGATCCTGACTTCTCCATCCTCGCCACCCTCGATAGAGAGGGCGTGGTGGCCACCGCACCCTCCAACGATCCAGCCTTCGATTTCGTCTCTCGCTACTTTGTGCCGAGCCAAGGCATCAACGAAGACCCCGTCACAGGCTCCACCCACTGCATCCTCGCCCCCTATTGGGCCGAGCGGTTGGGGAAGAACCAACTGCGCGCGCGACAGATCTCTGCGCGGACGGGCACCTTGACCTGCGAGGTGAAGCACGACCACGTGCGAGTCGGCGGCACCGCCGTGCTCTACCTTGAAGGCACGATCGATCTCGCGGCGGTGCTTGGGGCCGCCGACTCCGACGAGACGCGCGAACGCGATCAAGGGTTGTAGATGTAGTTGTACAGGTCCACCAGCGGCTGTACATAGCTTCCAGAATCCACCGAGAACCAGGTCCCATCGAACCACATCACGTGAATGGTGGGCCAGTGATCGTCGATCAGATAGTTCTCAGCGGCCGAATTCTCATCGGTCATCACAATGAGGTTCTCCGTGGGATAGGAGTCGTGCCACGCCTGCACATTTGACAGACCAGCCTTCCCGCCGTTTTGGTCCTGCGCGAGCAACGTCACCCACTCGATGGTACCCCCCACGACCAGGTTTCGCATGTAGGTGAACACGATGTCAGGACACGAACCTTGGCCGTCCATGCACGCGGCGATCGAGTGACAAGGTCCGCACCACTCTGCCGACACGTCGATCACCGTGGGTCGCTCGGTCAAAGTGCACAGCGCGAGCGAGCTGCCGTCTTGAGTGAACCCACCCATATGAGCCACGGGCTCTCCTGGCGCGATGGGTGTCGCGAAGCCCGGGTCAACAGGACAGTCGATGCCGTCTCCATCCCCGTCTCCATCGCCGTCGCCGTCCCCATCGCCGTCTCCGTCCCCATCGCCGTCTCCGTCTCCGTCTCCGTCCCCGTCTCCGGTGGTGTTACCCGAATCGGTCCCCGACTCAGTCATGCCATCGTCGCCATCCTCCGCGCAGGCGCTAAGGCCAAGGGCGAGCAGCATCGAAAGAGGGATGGAACACCAGACGGTTTTCATGCCGCAAGCTTGTGCCAATCACTCGTACGTGCGCAAGCATCAGGTCTCAAAAGCTCAGGAACGTCGTTTAATTGGCCTCAATCTCGTCTTTCAAGTGAACCAAAATCTCGCGTCGACCGGCCGCAGCCCGCTACGTCACCATGGTCGAGCGATGACCAACCCCACCCCGCATCCAGGTCACACGGAACAATTTTCGCGACGCGGCCTCATCACCGGAGCCAACACGGGGATCGGCTTCCACGCCGCGCGTGCCCTCGCCGCCCAAGGAATGAGGCTCACCCTCGCTTGCAGGAATCTTGAGAAGGCGGAGCAAGCGCGGGAGCGTATCCTCGCCGAAACCAGGGTCCCGGCGGATCACCTCGACACGCTCGCGCTCGACTTGGCGAATCTCTCGAGCGTCGGAGACGCGGCCTCCGAATTCCTCGATCGCGGAGAACCCCTCGATCTCCTCATCAACAACGCCGGACTCGCGGGGCTTCGAGGCGAGACGGCGGACGGCTTTGAGCTCGCCTTCGGCGTCAATCATCTTGGACACTTTAAGTGGACACTCGCCTTGATGCCCGCGCTCGTACAGGCGAAGACTCCACGCATCGTCCACATCGCGAGCCGCGCCCACGAGCGCGCTCCTGGGATCGACTTCGCCGCGGTTCAATCTTCGACGCGCAGTCGCACCGGATTTCCCGAGTACCAAGTCTCCAAACTCGCAAATGTGTTGTTCTCGGCGGAGCTCGCCCGGCGCCTCCAAGGGAGCGACGTCCCCCCGTCCGCATCCAATATTTGCTCCTACAGCCTCCATCCGGGCGTCGTCGCCACTGACGTGTGGCGTGAAGTCCCTCGCCTCCTTCGCGGGTTCATGAAACTGTTCATGATCTCGAGCGAAGAGGGGGCGGCCACCACCGTCTACTGCGCGACCGATCCCCGATGCGCAGGTGAATCCGGCCTGTACTACGACCAATGCGCCCCCAAGACGCCCTCCGTAATCGCCCAAGATTCTACGCTTGCGCGCGCCCTCTGGGAGCGCTCTTCGCAATGGGCCCAGATTGAGCTGAGCCTTTGATCTGACGAGATTCACCGGACGCCGTCGCACGACTCGAAATCAGCCACAACGCGGGGCCATCGCCTGCGCCCGTGGCAGCAGCTCAGGGAGGCTGCTACAACAGACAGTAACGTGGCCATGCACTATCTTAAACGAGCTCTCGCCACGACGCCACAAGATCAACGATCGCTCACGTCAACTGTCGAGAACCTGCTGCAGAGCATCAAAATCGGCGGCCACGATCGCGTCCTCGAGTTGGCCGCGACGTTCGACGACTTCCATGGTGATCCTCAACTTGAGATGGCGGCGGTCGAAGCCCAGGCCTCCTCCGCCTCTCCGCAGATCTGCCGGGACATCGACGCCGCACACGCGCGAATCAAGCGCTTTGCGCAGGCCCAGCTTGAGAGCATTCACGATTTTCAAGTCGAGTTGGAGCCCGGACTGATCGCAGGGCAGCGATTGGTCCCCGTCTCCACCGCAGGCTGCTACATTCCCGGTGGTCGCTATGCGCACATCGCCTCGGCGCTTATGAGCATCACAACCGCCCGCGTAGCCGGGGTGCCATGGATCACCGCGTCCACGCCTCCGCGCGACGGTGTGTTGGACCCCGTCATGGCGTACGCCATCGCCAAAGCCGGAGCCAATGAGGTGCTGCTTCTCGGCGGCGTGCAAGCGATTGGCGCCATGGCCTATGGAATCTTCGGACGCGCCCCCGCAGATCTGCTTGTGGGACCCGGTAACGCCTACGTCTCCGAGGCCAAGCGGCAGCTGTTTGGAGAGGTGGGAATCGACATGTTCGCCGGTCCCACAGAGATCCTCGTGGTCGCGGATGATACGGCCGATCCCGACGTGGTCGCGGAGGACTTGGTGAGTCAGGCGGAACATGGACCCGACTCCCCCGCATGGCTCGTCACTACGGATGACAGGCTCGCGACCGCAGTGCTCGAGCGCGTACCTGTCCTCATCGCCGCGCTCCCCTCACCGAGCCGTGAGGCGGCCGAGCACGCGTGGCAGCACCGCGGAGAGATCGTGGTGGCGACCACGCGTGAGGAAGCCGCCTCCGCCGCCGATCGCTACGCTCCTGAGCACCTTGAGGTGATGGCCTCGGATCTCCCCTGGTGGCATGGCCGCCTGCGAAACTACGGGTCGCTGTTCTTAGGGCCTGAGACCACAGTCTCCTTTGGCGACAAATGCACGGGCCCCAATCACATCCTGCCCACGCGGGGTGCCGCCCGCTACACAGGTGGACTCAGCGTGCACAAGTTCCTCAAAAAACTCACGTACCAACAGATGAGCGGAGGTGCCGCTGCGCGCCTCGCCCCTGAGGCCGCTCGGATCTGTCGCGCCGAGGGCATGGAAGCCCACGCTCGCGCCGTCGATCTCCGCGCGGCGAAGGATGAAGGAACCGACCTGCGATGACCGTGGAGGACGTGGTCGAGACCGTCGTCATTGGCGCGGGCGTGATCGGCCTGGCCATCGCGCGAGCCCTGGCCAGAGATGGTCGCGAGGTCGTAATCGTTGAGGCAGAGGACAGCATTGGCTCCCACACCTCCTCCCGCAACAGCGAGGTCATCCACGCGGGGCTCTACTATCCGCCGACCTCTCTCAAGGCGCAAATGTGTGTGGAGGGCCGCGCGCTCTTGTATCGGTACCTCGAAGACGAGGGCATTGACCATCGTCGCTGCGGCAAACTGGTCGTCGCCTGTGATGAGGCGCAGCGCCGGACCCTCGCAGAGATTGAGGCCAACGCGATCGCCTCAGGTGTCTCCTCACTCCAGAGGATGAATCGCGCGGAGATCGAGCGGCGAGCTCCGGCCATCCGGGCCATCGAGGCGCTGTGGTCTCCCGACAGTGGCATCGTCGACAGCCACGGCTTGATGCGCCACCTCCTCGCTGATGTACGGGAGGCGGGTGGATCCCTCGCCCTCGCGACCCGAGTCTGCGCCGTCTCTCCAGGGACCAAGCCCGCTCGTTTTGTGATCGAGACGGCTGACTTTAAGCTCAGCTGCCGGCATCTCATCAACGCAGGTGGACTCGGGGCGCACGCGCTCGCACATCGGATCACACACCTCGCCGAGCGCTTCGTCCCCACCCTCTACCTCGCCAAGGGCACCTACTTTCGCGCGTCGTCCGCCCCGCCCCTGAGCTGCCTGGTCTATCCCGTCCCCGCGAGCGCGAGCCTCGGGATCCACGCGACCATCGACCTCGCCGGTGAAGTCCGGTGGGGACCCGATCAAGAGTGGATTGACGACATCAGCTATCACGTCGACGAGCATCGAGCCGCCGCGTGCGAACAGGCCGTGCGTCAATTCGTCGATTTACCGCCTGAGACCACCTTCAGTCCGACCTACGCGGGAATCCGCCCTAAACTTCAGGCGCCAGGATCCCCGCGACGAGACTTTATGATTCAAGATGAGCGATCCCATGGCCTCGCCGGCCTTGTGAATCTATTCGGTATGGAGAGCCCCGGCCTCACGGCTTGTCTCGCCATCGCCAACTACGTTCGCGGGTTGGTTTCCGCGACTCCCTGAGCGCTCCCCGAACCTGCGACGGCTGCGCACCGCGGTGGACCCATCCGATCACTGACTCAAAAAGATCCCATGGATAACGGTGGAGCTGCGCTGACGACGGCGTTCCAAAAAAGAGCAAACTTTGATCGTCCGATCCCTCGTCGAGCCCTGCTATAGTCAAGCGGTATGAGTGCGTTGCAAATCCAGTTTCAAGATACTGCCCAAACACCAGCCGTCGTCGAACGTATTGAATCGAAGTATCAGCGACTCGAGCGTTTGTGTGGGACTATCTTGAGCTGTCGAGTTGTGGTCTCACAACCTCATCGCCACCAACGCAAGGGCCGCCAGTACTGCGTGAGCATCGAGCTCAAAGAGCCCAAAAAGACCTACGTGGCCCAAACGGAGGCCAATCGACCAGAGCACGAGGACGTGTTCGCGGCGATCCGCGAGTGCTTCGACGCGGCCGCCCGCCAGGTCCACGAAGAGCACCGGCGTCGTCGCGACCAACAACGCGTCGCCTAGGTAAAAAATACAGAGGGGTCCGCGCTCGTGCGGCGCACATGATGAAGCGCTCCGCCGCTCATGCCCCACAGCTAAGTCTTCGCGCGATCCCCCGCGCCGGGACCTCCAGCAGGATTGCGGGTCTATCTCGGGCCGTATTTGTTCACGGACCGGTCACATTGTGGCGGTCGAGGCGTCGATGTCCCTTGGAACGACCCGGTCTCAGCCCATAAAATGAGTAAGGTTCTGGCGAAATAGGTCGATTGATCGCTATCGGAGGGCGGAACAAACCCCGACGTCTCCTCCGGTAGTTTGTTCAGTCGCGCACGGGCTACCCCAGCATTAGAATCGCGATCGACCCAGGAACTCTGCTTATGACCACCTCTTCGAAGAACCCTACGAAGGTCCTCATCGTCGATGACTCGAGCACCGTACGGCAGCAGCTCCGAATCGCGCTCAGCGTCGCCGGTGTCACGTGCCATGAGGCCGAGGATGGAATTGTAGCGTGGGCGGCGCTCCAGTCGAGCGAAACGTTCGACCTGGCCATCATCGACATCCAGATGCCCCGCCTCGACGGCCTCGGGCTGGCCCAGAGAATTCGCACCTCGGAGCGACACCGGTCCCTCCCTTTCTTCATGTGTTCAAGTCTCAGCCCGGAGGACGTGAAAAAATCACGCGACATCGGCGCCCGAGGTTGGATCGTCAAACCCTTCGCCCCCAAAAAACTCATCCTCGCGGTGTGCAAGGTGCTCAATCTCCCGCCACCCAACGAGCGAATTCTGCTCGACAAAATTAGTAAAGGCGAAGAGATCGCTGACGACTAAGCGCGGGGCGAGAGCGCGAAATGAACTCGCAGGCGCCTCGTCAAGCTCCGTCGGCACCATCAGCGGCCATCAGCCGCGCGCGATAGTTGGCGACGACGCCGGCGTCGAGCCATCCGTCCACTTGAAGTCTGCGAACAGACAGACCGGCTCCACCCTCGGAAGCCACAATATACTCTTCCCGACCGGCGCCACTCCATGAGCTAGGAATTCGCATCGAGGCGTGTCGAACACCTCGGCGATCGGACCACATCTCGGTCTCGAAGCGCTCCTCGTTTACGTGCCTCGGGTCGATCCCCGTCACGATCGAGAGCACCACGCCACCCCACTCGCGCAGATCTTTATTGTCTGCTCGTTGAAGCATCCCCGGGCTCCAGCGAGATTCATCGAGCGTCGCCCCGCCACCCAAGGTCTCGTACCGGCGTCGGTCGACCAGGTCCCACGCGTCAGAACGGGGGACCGCATACCACGAACCGAACAACGTCGGGAGACCTCCGGCAAAGTCGGTGCTGGGTGCCCGCGTCGATCCCACACATAATAAACTATGGCCATTGATATACAAGGAGTCTCCACTCGCGGAGAACGCAAGGGTGGGCGCGTGATGATCGATCGCTTCCCGCCACAGTATCCCCCGCGATCCCTTGGACGAGGTCGACGAGAGCAACGTGACCTCAGTCGGGCCGTCTGTGCGACCTCTCGCCACCGCGAGCTGTTCTCCATCGGGAGCGAAGACGAGCGATTTGAGGTCGCGCGCTGACATGGAGACGAGCGTCTCGTCCCCATCGGAATCCCAAACATCAAGCTGCGAGCCACGACGCACGGCGACACGAACACGCCCCGCGCGATCCACAGCGAGCGCCTCAAGCACACCATCAACCTGATACCGCGCGACCACCCGTGGCGTGCCGCCTTCAAACTGGAGCTGGATCCACTGAGACCGCACAGAGCCACCGACCGGCTCCTCCACCCCCCGTCCTCCGAGCACGAGGCCTCCGTTCCCCTCGCGCACAAAGACGGGCGCTGCGGGATCGAAGTCCTCCAACCGATGGACCCCCACCTCGCGAAGCGAGCGAGCCTCTTTCACAGAGAGCGTCAGCAAGGTGCCGCCTCGTCGCTCGACGACGTACACCAAAGAACCATCCCGGCTCGGGCGCGCGTGCACCACCTCAACCGGCGCCGGCGCAAAGGCCTTGCGATCCAACCCGCGAGCGCTTCGATCAATGGGGATTCGAGCGAGCCCCCCTTCCGCGTCCACCGAGAGTGCGACGCCGCTCGCCAGGACTGCGACAACCTCCGGTGAGGCGTAGCCGAGATAGCTCCCTCCTTCTCCGTCGAAGACGGCGTTGCCGGCGAGCACTCGGCCGTCACGCAGCGAGATCAATCGGCGGGATGCCGTCGGGCGGGTCCACGCGACGCGGCGCGAGTCCTCGCCACGTGTGTGGATGGCATCAGTCCCACCGTGTCGAGACAGCGTCGTTGAATCTGACCAGGCTCTCGCATCGTCGTGATCGCGCGCCGCCTTCGCGCTGAGCGCCACGCACATCCAGGTCGCGGCGAAGACGCCGGGTATCCACCATGCCCATCGAACGCGGTACATATCCACACGCTACGCACGAGACGCCGTTCTCCCAAAATATCGACACACCGATCGTTCTGATTCGAGACATCGCAGGGCGAATACGCACCGGTTGGTTGGCCCTTCGGCGCCGGGCCGCGAGATTCGCGCGAACAAGCTCCGATCCACCGCTGCAACGCTAAAATTCTTGCCCCTCAAGTGCTCAAGATTCCTCAGTGTTCGAGGCGTCCGGACGATGTCTCCGAGCGATGAGAGTCGGATCGACCGCCCGCAGAGCTCGCGAAGCCATGGCCCGATGCGCCCGCCAATCCTTGGGAATTCTCCGAGCGATGGCGGCCCTGTGCGTCGTGCTTGGGTTCTTGTACACGCCAAGCGAGACCAACGCGCGACTTCACGCCTACTTTGTGCTTCAGACCAACAACAGCGGATCGAGCTCTCCACGGATCGTCTTTGTGCTCGATACCTCTGGGAGCATGGCCGTCCGCGCCGACGACACCTACACCCGGTGCACGTGGAATGAGTGCGAGGACGCGGACGACTATCGGCAAAGCAGGATCTCTGCCGCGCGGAAGGCGATCAATGCGGTGGTCCAGCAATACGATGGAAAAGCTCGCTTCTCGTTGATGACCTTCGGTCGTGAGGACCCCCCAAAGAAAAAGAACGAGAAACCCGACGAGTGTTCGGGCAACAAGCGCTTCTCCTGGGCCCCGCGATTTCTCGCCGTCGAAGACCACTATTGGATGAACTACGAGGCCTGGTACATGGGCTTTTCGGGGTTGCTTCCCTACTTCTCGAACGTGTCGTTCTTGTGGTCCTACCCAGCGGTGATCTTCTGGGACCAAGTCCCCGACAACAGCGGCTCCAACGGCGTGTGGACGTTGTGCGGCGACAACAAACCATATCCATATCTCCGCTGGGATGACCTGGGGACCGGAGCCACGGTGACCTCGAATCATCAAACGGGTCCCCTCCCCGGCTCCCCCATCGTGCCGGGCAATCTCCTCGAGAACAACAGCAACGCGAACCGGGAGGTGCAATGGTTCTCCCGCTTCGTGGGCGCACGCTTTCAACCCAACAGCACCACCGATCCCTACAAAGAGATCATCTGCACCTCGTGGGGTGACTACGCCGATCGCAAGAAATCGCTCACGAAGTGCAAAAGCCAGTTCATGAGCAAAGAGACGGACCTGCGCAATCAGGTGTGGGAGCAAGACTTTTACTATTGGCCCTACGTCGACGGCTTCGTGGGCTACTCCACCATGTACCAGAGCCTGCCAGGGTGGTCGAACCTCAGCGGTTGGACCAAGAAGAACTGGAACTACGCGCTGGGATGGTTGAGTTGGTATTGGGGATACTCTCACAGCCAAGACAACGTCCGATACCTGGGCGAGAAAATGGGTGTGATGGAGGACGCCGGAGGCCAATCGGTTAAATCGGAGCTGCTCGTTCCGTTTTACCTGCCCTCCGTCGTCGGCCAGTACGATGAGTGGACGCCAACCTCCGAGGCCGAGGTGACCACTCGCGTCCTCGAGCTCACCAGCCACGCCGCCACGGGTGGACTCGATGTGGCTGGAGGCACGCCATGGCACAAGGCGATCGGCCAAAGCAACAGCAACAACCCGGCGCCGAGCAAAGGTCCGTTCTCCAACGGCGGCACCGTCTCCAAATATATCGGCTGGGTCCAAAATGTTGAGCCCTCCGATGTGTGCTCGCCGCTCGTAACCGTCATCATCACGGACGGTGAGCCCACGATGTGGACAACATCCGGGTGGGGTGCGCTTAACAATTGGCAGTGGAAGAAACTTAACAACTCCCTCGCAGGCCTCCGTAATGACCGTGACTCCAAGGTCTACATGGTCGGCTTCTTCACGTCGGGCGACGGGCTCAACAAGATGGCGTGCGCAGCCGCGGGATCCAACAACGAGAGTGATCCATGCAACGGCACCCCCACCAACAACTGGGACACCTGCCGCAACCCGAGCAATCACGCGACCGAGTGCCCCTACCTCGCCGACTCTCCCGAAGAGCTCGCCACGGTCTTGTCGACTATCGTCTCCTCCTCCGTCGCCACTGACATCCCGTCAGGGCCCGGCGCCGCAAACAACGATTTCATCGGCTCGTCGAACACCACGCCAGTCCAGACCTTGATGTCGGGGTGGACGGAGTACCCAGAGTGGAAGGGTCACGTGAACCGCGAGCTGTGCAGCGATCCAGATCCCTCCGACCCCAACGCCATCGCCTCGTGGTGTCAAAATGGTGCTTTTTCCACGGTCGAACCAACCTTTGGCCCCTGCCCTCAGTCGCGGGTGTGGGACGCGGGGACCTGCTTGTCGCAGACGACATGGTCCGATCGCAGGCTCTACTTCACGGACACCAACAACAACGTTCTTCCCATCTTCGACACCGGCGGAACGGTCAACTCCGCGTTCGTCGCTGAGCTGAACTCGGCAGATCTGGCCGTCGCGGGCGCCCCGTACGACACCACGTCTGCCACCTCCATCGCGCAGTTCATCGCTGGAAAGGACTGGAAGGATGGCTGGAAGCTCCCCGGACTCGCCGCTTCGGCGCCGGTCGTCGTGCGACGAATCCCGAAACCGAACCTCTCCACCACCCCCTCCGTGGGGATCCGAGATCCCCACTGCGCCGGACGTGTCATGTCCAACGCCGACCAGGTCGCCACATCCCTCGTCAATTTTGCGAGCAACAAATGGGACCCCGTCAACAAACTCTCTTCTCCGACTACCCACTTCGAGTATCAAGAGTTCGTGATGGCGGCCGACGATCTAGGACTCATTCACGCCTTCCAGTACGACAGCGGCAACGAGCTTTGGGCCGTTATTCCCAGGTTCTCCCTGGCCAACGCGGTCGCACAGTACGCCCACGGACCCGAGAGCATGGGCCAATCTTCGAAGGTCTCCGAGCACATCTACGGGGTCTCGAGCACTGTCAACCAGGGCTGGGTCTACGACAGCAACGCCTCCAAGTGGCGTCACCTCGCGATCATCGGTATGGGCGAAGGAGGTACCCACTACATGGTCTTCGACGTATCCCACGCGAGCCCGTCTTCCCCTTCAGGACCGCTGGAGCTGCTCTGGACCACCGCAGACCCCGGGCTCGCGGCGACCTATGGCCCGCGGCTCGGCGAGACCTGGTCGCGCCCGGCCCTCGTGTACACCGTCGCCAACGACCAAATTACCGATGTGCCGACCCCATATTTCTTGATGGGCTCAGGGTACCCGAGCAGCCCCACGACAGGACCCGCGCAAGGTCGCTCCTTGATGCTCGTAGACGCGATCACGGGGAACCTCGTGCAGAGCGCGGAACTCCCGGCGCCCTCCAATTCCCTCTACGAGGCCAGCTATGCCGCGGTGACTGACGTGGCCGTGGGCTCACACTGCGTCTCTCGCTATTGGGCCGAGATGCAAGAGTCCTACTATGCAGATCCCGCCGGGCGATTGTTTCGCTGGGATCTTGGTCGGGAGACCGCGCACGAATCGGACGGCGGCGGCAGCGGCCCTTGGAGCTCACCGGGTAGCGGGGACGTCATCGCGGTCCCGTCAGCGACCTTCCCCGCGTGTACAGGATCAGGCGGCGACGGCAGCAGTGGCGGCGGCGGCGGCGGCGGCAACGGTGGCGGCAGCGGTGGCGGTGCTGGCAACTGCACGATCAGCACGAGCAACCCCGGCGACCCCTTCACCTTCTCCCCCGCGGTCATTTCGTCCAACCGAATTGACGATGGCCCGGCGGCCTCGGGCACCGTCTCCTCCAATGACCGCGACGCCTTTTTGGTCGCATTGGTGAGCGGGAGCCCAGCGGAGACGACCACAGACCCCTCTTCCGCGGACAACGAGTTCAACTCGAGCGTGTACATCCTCGTCGACGACCATCGCGTGAACAAAGATCAAGGATTCTCGTTCCCGTCGGGCGCACCCGAAGCCGCGCCCGGCTTCAACCCCAACTACATGCGGTTGGCGCTCTCCTCTATCCAACGAACGCGGACCTACACCCCGTATCCAGGCTCGACCTCCTACTCCGAGACCGGTTATTTCACGAACAAAGCTAGACCCACACGCGCGCCACGAATCAAAACCACCGGGATGGTGTCCAACTGTGACGCGTTCGGAAACAACTGCGCGACGGTCCCCAATGTCGAGGTCTACACCATCGAATACACGATCTACGAGCCGGGAACGTCCGCGTGCGATCCCAAGTGGTTCGACGCCACCACAGGCACCTGGTACTACGATGAGGGCTCGACCTACGTCATCACGTACCGCATGACCGCCACAGACGGGCAGGGCTTCGATCTCATCAACGGCGCCGGCGCGGGCTTTACCATTCCCGGTGGCGGTGGCGGTGGCCTCGCCTTGGTCTCCGTGGAGCAGATGATCGGTGGCGACTGCGGCGACGGCATCTGCGGACCACAGACAGGCATTCCGCGCAACATACCATGCTCCCCCACCCAGGCGACCTCTGGCTCCGCCGAGCCCTACTCCATCGCCATTACCTCCACGGAGATCGACGGCTTTCGAAGGCTCGAAATCTAGGACAGTTTACGCCATTTTCTTCACGTGATCGGAGGACGTGGTGCGTCCTCCCAGGATCCCCGCGGCGTACGCTGCCGGCCCGTGCTATCCACCCTAAAGCCGCATGCTCCTCTCCTTCTCGCTCTGCGCCTCGCTTACCCTCGCCGTCTGTACACCGGGTGATCCGACCGAGCCCGCGATCCAACGACCCTCCACCGCGCCCAAACCCGCGCCCGTCGCACCGGTGGACCAACAGCCTCCCCCCGCTCCGCAAGACGCCCCCTCACGCGTTGACAGGGCACCCGCTGACGCTGCCTCGCCCGCCGACGACCCGGTGCCCGCGTGGGACGAGGCACCGCCCAACGACACCGACAGCACCGAGGGGCCTCGCGAGGCGAACGCCACAGACGACACGGGCGACGCGGAGTCCGAGCCCGAGTCCGAGGAAACAAAACGTTCCGAGCGGTTCAAAGGCCGAAAGTTCTTCCGCCTCGCGATCTCTCCCCGCTTCGGATGGACCAACGGAGTCAGCCAAAAAAATGGCCTCTTCGATCTCCAATCGACCATCGACAGCTCCATTCAAAATGGGGAAGGCACCATCGCCGGGGGCGGAGATTTGGGCACCGAAGGATTCGGAGGATGGGCGTACGGCTTCGATGTCGATCTTGAGCTGTTCTTCCTCAACATTTGGGCGGACTTCGATAAATTTCTAAATCCCGGGGGCATGTGGACTCTGCGTCTCGGCTACGATCACGATTTTCGACCGCACGAGCGTATCAACATCAATCTTGGGTTCAGCGCAGGGTTCATGCGAATTTTCCTTGGAGACGCGCTCGAGCAGCTCGACTTTGATCCGACGGACCCCACCAAGACAGACATCGCCCGAGCGGGGGTAGTCTCTCGACTCAACCTCAACCTTGATATCTGGCTCGCAGGGCCCTTGTACACCGGACCCCAGCTCATGGTGGGCTACCACTATCTGTTCAGCGCGAACGACAAATCCGTGATCTCCGAGCAAGGTATGCACTACGCGGCGGCATGGAACCTCAAGCTACGCTTCGCCTTTCCGACCGAGAATCCTCGCAAGTGATCCTCCTTCACGCGCTCACGGGCGCCGTGACTTCACGTCGCGACGTAGGGCCAACACACCCTCCACGATGACCCCGACGGCCAGCAACAAGAGGATCACACCGACGCCGAAGACGAGCGGATCGCTCATCCTACTCAGGTTTTGAACCATCGCCGCGACCGTCGATCCCAGCAAAAACAAGCAGGGGACCAACGTCGGCCACACGACCGACCCCCGACGCTTGAGGTAAATCGAGGCGAGCCCCAAAGTGAGCGCACCGAGGATCTGGTTGGTCGTGCCAAACAACTGCCACAACGCCAAGCCCGCCGGCTGCGCGACCACGGCGTCGCCGACCTGCACGTCTACCTTGTAAAACGCGAACAGCCCGATGACAACGCAGGCAAGCGCGGAGCTGACATAGCGCTGCTGCAAAAATCCTATGCGGGCGCTGGCCGCGATCTCCTCGATGTTGAAGCGGAGCAGTCGCGTCGCGCTGTCGAGGGTGGTGAGCGCAAACGACACCACCACCATCGCGATCAAAGCGGAGCCGAACTCCTCTGGAACGCCGAGGCCCACGAGAAAGCTGGTCGTCCCCGAGATGAATAGATCGATCTTTACAGGCAGCGCCTGCACCGCGCTCCAGTCGCCGTAGTGGCTGTGCCAGACCTCCGAAGAACCGAGCCCCGCCGTACACGCGAGGGTCGCCAACAGGGCCAGCAGGCTCTCGCCGATCATCGCGCCGTAGCCGATGGGTCGGGCGTGGGTCTCCTTGTCAAGCTGCTTGGCGGTTGTGCCAGAGCTCACCAGGCCGTGAAATCCACTCGCCGCCCCACACGCGATCACGATGAACACCGTGGGGAGAATGCCCGGCGCGCCAGCCGGATGTGCTTGGAACATCGGCGCGTCGAAGCTAGGTTGCACCACGAACAGACCGAGATAGGCCAGCCCCACCCCGAGATACAAGAGCAGCCCGTTGAGGAAATCTCGCGCCTGCAACAGCGCCCACACCGGCAGCACGGACGCGGCGAACGCATAGACGAGGAGCACAATGGTCCACGTGCCCGGGGCGGGCCAGGATGCGGGATCGATGCCCATGGTGGGGGCCCTCATCCCCAGCCAAATCGTCAGCAGTTCCAGCGAGAATCCCACCAGCGCGATCGGCAACAACCGCACCCCTCTCTTGTGCATCAACACACCGCTGACCATCGCGATGATCATGAGCGCCACCGAGGGCATCACCGCCTCAGGGTGCCCGGGCCGACCAGGAGCGAGCTCCATCGCGAAGAGACGCGAGATGATGAACACAAAGACGCCCATGGCGAGCGCGATCCCGAAGAAAATGATGAGGTGAAACCATGTCCGTCCGCGCGGGCCGATGATCGAATCGGCAACCTGCCCGACGCTCATCCCGCGATGTCGCACGCTCAACACCATCGCCGAGAAGTCGTGTACGCAGCCCACGAAGATCGCACCAAAGACCACCCACAAGAACGCGGGGCCCCACCCCCAAATCACCGCGACCGCCGGACCTAGCATAGGCGCGAGCCCTGTGATCGAGGCGAAGTGGTGCCCAAAAAGCACCGATGGCTTCGTGGGGAGGTAGTCCACGTCGTCGCGCATGGTGTGGGCGGGCGTCGGCGCCTCGGCGTCGAGCCCATACACCCGATCCGCTAAAAACCGCGAGTACACGCGATATGCGAGGCCGTAGAGACAAAACGCGACCAACACCATCACCGCGGGCGACATCGCCTTCGAGCGTATCATAGCGGTCCTCATGATAGCGTGCGGCATGGCCCTCACCCCCTCGAACGCGGTGGCCCGCGGGACCATGCGGCCTCCCCTGTCGCTCCGCACTCTCGACGGCGCCCCGTTCGACGGAGGTCTGCTTCCCCCGCACCGTGCCCTCGTCGTCGCCTTCATCTGTCCTCACTGCCCGTTCGTCAAGCATCTGCGGCGTGCCCTCGGAGCGTTCGGAAGGGAGATTGAAGCGCTGGGAGCCGCGATGATCGGCATCAACAGCAACGATGTCGAGCGATTTCCCAGGGACGGTCCATCCGGCATGCGCGAGGAGATCGATGCCGGAGACTATGACTTCCCCTATCTGCTAGACCCTACACAGGCCACAGCCCGCGCGTTCCGTGCGGCCTGCACACCAGACTTCTATGTCTTCGATCCGCGGGGCGCTCTGACTTATCACGGGCAGTTTGACGCGAGCCGACCTGGTAACGCACTTCCGATCACCGGCGAAGATCTGCGGGCGGCGGTCCGCGCCACGCTCGAGAACGTCACCATGTCGGGCGAGATGACCCCCTCCATCGGCTGCAATATTAAGTGGAAGACTGGGTACGAACCGACGGCGTGAGCGCCGCGATCAGCGCTTGTTGAGCCTCGGGCTCAAGCGCGTCGAGGGTCCCCCGCCCACATGGAGGTTGAGGGTCGTACTCCATGGCGACAGTGAGCTGCCGCGCGAGTCGATTCGACACCCGCTCCCCCACAAATCGAAGCGCGAGATCGATCCCAGCGGAGACCCCCGCCGCCGACCACCACGTCCCATCACGACATGTCCGCTCCTCACTTACCTCCACGCCGAGCCCCGCTAGTTGGACTCGATGCGCCCAATGTGTGGTCGCTCTGCGGCCATCTACGCAACCCGTCCTCGCGAGCAGCACCGCCCCGGTGCACACGGTGAGGACCTCCGCAGCCCGACGCTGGGCCTGGGCGAGGTGCTCCATAAAGTCTGCGTCCTCCGCGATCGCATCGACCCCGCGACCCCCCGGGATCACCAACACATCCACCGCCGAGTCGGACCAGTCATGGGTCGCATGCAAGGTCAAGCCCCCTGCGTCCGTGGAGACCGCCCCTTCGCGCGTCGCGATCATTCGCACCTCAACCCCGCGGAGGCGAGCCAGCACCTCGTGCGGCCCCGCGACGTCGAGGCCGTTGACCCCCGGGTACAAAACGAAGCCGATGGTGCGGATGGGCGCGGCGTGTGTCCTCACCTGGAGATCGTATCAGCATCGGCGCCTGCGGCCCTAGCTAGGCGGAATTTTTGGCAAAGGGACGACCGTCGTTTCGCCCGGAGGAGGAAGGACGAAGGCCTGCAGCCCCTCCACGGTCGACACGAGAAACCGCAGCGACGGATCTTCGAGCGCGCGAGAGAACTCGAACGCGAGCACTGTGGGCGATCCCGCCGAACGCTCTCGCGTGACGCTGGCCTCGAACACCCCCGTGTCCACAACCTCTCCAACCAACAACGCCTGGTCCTCTCGACGAAAACTCCGCTCATTGAGCTCGGTCAACACGGTGCCGCCGACCGCCTCCATCTCAAATCGAGTCCGCGAGGTCCGTCGTAACAAATATGCGCGCGGCCCAAAGGTGAGGGTGTGCCACGACTTCGGCGAGGTTCCCGAGTACAGCCGATGCATGGTCATGCCGTGAACTCCCAAGATAAAGCCAGGCGCCGACAACACCACGACGTGGGCATCATTGAGGGATGGGTCTGTCGCCGCCTCGGTGCGAAGGTGCGCGCGCAAGGAGCCTTGGCCGCGCTGGAGAATATCTGCGAGCCACCGCGTCCGCTTCGCGTCGAGCACCAGATCCACGGTCGCCATGCTCCCTGTCGCGAGGATGAGCGCTGACGCCCCGACGACCCCCCGAAGTCGCTGAGTCCGATTCTCCTGGGACCACGCCCGCACAAAAATTCGCCCCGCCCCGAGCGCCATCAAGGCGAGAGCGACGGAGGGACCGAGGCTGGGGAAGACCAGGAGTCGTGTTTGCGGCACCGTGGAGCACAGCGGCACCGACGACAACATGCTGCCGAGCACCGCGGCCCACATCACCCGCCGCGCATGAGCCTTGAGGCCTCGCCCGCTCGCCCACGCGACCAACCCAACGAGCGGGAGCCCCGCCGCGCTCATCAGCGCATGGCGCCACGGCTCGATCGGGAGCAAAAACTTCCAGTCCCCGAACCATTCCGCCACCTCCGGCCAGCGATACAGCCGCTGCAAGATCCATTTAGAATCCCCCCCGATGGACAGCCACACCTCGCCGAGCAAGCGCGGGAACTTGTGCCCCACCTCGGTGAGGAAGCCACGCGGGTCGTGAATTGGGTCGGCATATTCAGCGAGACCGCTCGCGCTCCCGCCCATCAGCATAAACGTCAACACAAAGATCACCGTGACACCGATCGCCGGAGCGCACGCGATGACGCGCGACCGCCACGGCCTCCGTGACACCAACAGCTGCCACGCGACCACGTAGGCCACCCCACAGGTCGCGTACTCACTCCCCATAAACGCGAACACCCACGCCAGCAATTCCCACCCGCGATTCCTCGCGTCATCCACGATCGCCTCACCGCGTCGCACGATCCCCGTCCTGCGCACGTGGATATCGAGCGCCCACATCGAGAAAAACATGCTCACGAACGCGCAGCGATTCGCGATCCATGACAACGAGACCCCGATGCTGTCATCGACGGCGAACAGCAGCAGCGCCGCCGCGGCGACCCCTGGCGAGACCACGCGACCCAGCCAGCGCCACACCATGATCAGCACCCCCCACAGCCACACGAGGGACTGGACGTGGTGCCACCACACCGCGCGCGGCGCGATCCAATGATCGATCGCGATGGTCAAGCTCGACAAGGGTCGAACCATCGCGAACTCCCACCCCGGGACGGTCCACCACGGGAGGCTCCCCCGCGTGATGTGAGCCTGAGTGATCGCGGGGTCAGAGACAGCGAACGCGTAGAGGTTGAGCGGCTTGGGCTCCCCAAACACGCCCTCGATGGCGGCGATTTGCCAAAAATCATCGGCGGCGTAGTCCACCCCGAGGCAGGTGCTGTACAGCCATGTGGCCCCAAAGAGCACCATGACGAGCCACATCGCTGCCCCTCGAGAGCGGACAGCGCCACCGAGCGCAGCGCTGGTGGACCCCTCCTTGGCGCGGGTCTTTGCCGGCTCATCCATGGAGCGCCTTGCTCACCTCCAACCACGGCCGCGTGAAGCCCCACCTCAAGATCGTACGTACCACTCGGCGCTCGTACATTCGTCGACGGACGAGCCACCCGATGGCCTCTTGGATTTGGAGCCGCCTCCGCGCAGGCCGAACGATGTCGCGTTCAAGCAACCGGGCGTGGTCGGCGTGGGCGTTGGCCAATTTGCGCCGACCGCCGATGACCGCCGCCGCCTGCGTCCCGGCGCTGCGTCCCGTGTGAAGTGCCTGCCAGATCCCTTCACCGGAGAGCGGATCGATGGCGTGCGCCGCGTCTCCCGCCACGAACACTCCGTCGCGCCCGCCTCGATTGTCGTCGTCGGTGATGGGCAGCTGCCAGGTGCGTGCGCGGCCACGAATACGCGCCCCCCTAAAGCGCTCAGGGTGAGCCTCCATGAATGTGGCCAGCATCTGCGGGAGTTTTTGATCTCCGTCTTGAAATCGATCGGCGCGCTGATACACGCCCACGTTGGCGCTGCCGTCGACGTCGGGGAACACCCACCCGTAGCCGCAGTCTAGCCCGTGCTCGAAATAGTGCTCGCTGTCCCCGAGGTCCGCGCCCCACGTGACCCCGTCGACATAGGCGGTGATGGCGACACCTAACGAGCGCCCCTTGGCTCGACTCCACCCGAGCAAGGGCCACACGAGCGAGCCGGGACCGTCCGCCCCGATCAGCAATCGGCTCCGAATGGAGCCCTCGTCCGTGGACGCGATGAACCCCTCAGGCTCCGCGCCCACCTGCCGCACCAGGGTGCGCTCGCGGACCACAACCCCCTCATGCTCCAAGCCGTCGCGGAGCAACGCGTCGAGGTGCATCCGGGGGACGATCCACCCCGGCGCGTCCTTAAAGTCTCGGACGATCTTCGCCCCGTTGGGGAAGCCCGCCACGGATCGGGCGACCCGCGCGTGCGGAACCCGGCCCAGCGCGTCCTGACCGCCAAGTAAGCCGTCCACAAGCACCCCTCCCCGGTTGGAGACCGCGTCCCCGCAGACCTTCGGACGCGGGAACGAGGCCCGATCCACGACGAGCACGCGGGCGCCACCTCGCGCCGCCTCAATCGCCGCCGCGCACCCCGCGGGACCCGCCCCGAGGACCAGGACATCCCATTGCTCTCGGTCATTCACTCGCCCCACGCTACACCGCTTCGGCCCGGCGTGAGAACCGAAAGTCGAGCTAGGTTATGATGTGCGCGCGATGAGAACCAAGATAACCGCCTTCACCCTTGGATCGCTGCTCTTGACGGGCTGCGGTAATTCCTCCGCAGGCAGCGGAGACGGGGAGGCTGAAACCATGGCCGGGGACGCCTCCGACACCGGCACCGACGATATGGGCGAGGCGGGCGAGGCCGGAGATCCCTGCGGCGGCTGCGACGACGACGACCCATGCACCGAGGACATCTGCGAGGCCTCCGGCGCCTGCAACTACGAGCCCATCGTCGACAACACGTGTCGTCCCGTGATCACCGTGGACTACCCGCCCCGCGCCGCCACGCTCCTCGCGGAGGACGCCTCCACCATCACGGTCACCGGCACCGTCCAAAGCGGCCTTGGTGACATCGTCTCGTTTACCGTAAACGACGCGACCGTGGCGCTCGACGCCAACGGCGCCTTTAGCCACACGATGCCCGTGACCTACGGACCCAATGTCTTGAGCTTCACCGCGAGTGACTCCGAGGGGCACGCCCGCGATCGCGTCCAGAGTTTCTTGTGGTCCTCCGACTTTCGGCTCCCCACCACCCCCAAGGAGGGGATGAGCCCACTCGGGCTCGGCATCTATCTCGACCAAGAGGCCCTCGACGACGGCGACCCCACCGACGGCACCGACGACCTGGCGACGATCGTTCAGGCTGCGGTGGCGAACCTCGACCTGACCTCGCTCTTCGACAGCAACACCCCCATCGCGAACGAGGCCGGATACAATATCTACCTGACGAGCCTCCTGGTCACCACGACCTCGGCGAGCCTCGACGCCATCGACGGGGGGCTCCGCCTCCAGACCTCGCTCAACGACATCATCGGCGGGCTCGACTTTGATTGCACAAGCTGGACCTGCGAGATCCTCGGCGGCGACAGCACCGGGGGCCTCGCCATCAGCGCGGTAGTGCTCGACGCGGACCTCGGGATCGAGGCCAACGCAGACGGCACGCTCGACGTGACCGTGCAGAGCGTGTCCACCAGCATCAACAGCTTGAACCTCTACTCCAACAACGGCTGGACCGACTTCTTGTTGTCGATCATTGAACCGTTCATCCTCGGCGGCGTCGCGTCGGATCTTGAGAACCTCCTCAACGATTCCGTGGGAGACCTCCTTGGGCCCTTGCTCGCCGATGGCTTCGCCGCCCTCGCCTTCCAGACCGCCCTCGACCTCCCGAATCTTGGGGATCCCGAGGCGGTCATCAGCGTCAACCTCGTCACCGACTTCGCCGAGACAGACTTTCACGATGGGGTCGCGCCCCCTGATCCATCACCCCCTCAAGGCGGCGCGTTCATCGAGCGCGGCGGCGGCTACACAGACACGGTCGTCACCCCCTACGAGAATCTTGGCATCCCCGATCGCGCAGGCTGTGGGCTCGCGCCTCAGACGCTCACGCTGCCCCGCGAGGCCCCCCTCGAAATCGCCTTGACCGATGATCTCTTGAACCAGATCTTGTTCGCAGGCTGGCGCGGCGGGCTGCTCGAATTTCCCGTGGGCCCCGAGCTGCTCGGCGACGTTAACTTTGATCTCTTCGGGATCACCGACCTCGAGCTCACGCTCAGTGGGATGCTCGCGCCCACCGCCTCCGACTGCGGCGCCCAAGGTGAGCTCATCGCCCATCTTGGAGATCTGCGCATCGACGGCAGCATGAAGCTTCAAGGCGACCCGCTGACCTTCATCGCCTACGTCTCTTGCGATCTCGCGCTTGAGGTCGGCGCGTCCGAGACGGGCATCGCCCTCGACATCACCGGTGTCTCCGCAATCGACAGCGAACTCACCATCAACGAGCCCGAGCATTTCGACGCCGAGCCCCTCCTCAAGAGCGTGCTCCAAAACGCCCTGGGAGACGCCCTTGTTGGCGCGCTCGCCGGCGGCGGCCTCGGCAGCATCCCGCTGCCGACCATCGACCTCAGCGATGCTCTCGGGCTCCCCCCAGGGAGCGCCCTCATTGAGATCCAGCCCCAGACGGCGACCCGGATTGACGGCACCACGATCATCGGTGGCACTTTTTAAGGCCTGTCCACCATCGCGATCAACCCTCATGAAACGGTGATCTCATCCCTCGTTGATATTCGGATCCCCTGCAGCGCGGGCGCGACTCTGGAAGCCATCGAGCTCGTCCTCTCGGCCTCACGCTGAATACTGGGCGCGGACCTGATCGAGCAGCAAACAAATCAACCGTTCAACGCCGAGAGCCAACGCCCCCTCATCCTCGTCTTGAGGGGACGGCAGGTGAATAAAATATGCGGCCAAGATCCCGGTGGACGTCGCCACGTCTCGGACGTGGCAGAGCGATCGTCCGTGGGTCTCGTTGCACAAGAAAATATTGTCGCGACGTGCCGGTTTTGCGAGGACGCGATAGCCACCACATCGCGCGCCATCAAGGCGAGCGATCCCTTCGTCGAGCCAACGGGGGCCTTGGATCCGCGCATCCACCAAGGCCGATGATGCGAACGTCGGGGTCGCAGGTGCCGCGCCGCACGCGTCGAGGCCTTCACGCCGGTGATGCGCGCCTCGCTCGAGCCAAAGCTCGTCGTCGCGGTCGTACACCCCGAGTCCTAAGTGAATGACGACGTCATACGCGCGGTACATAATTCGCTCCGCCACGTCCCACACCACTGGCAAAATATCGAACGTCACCTCAACGGCGCGCGCGCGCTGCCAGCCTTCGTGGAGGAGCTCTCGCAACGCACCACGTCGGTACGTACCAGCCGCCGAGGACCCCGGCGCCGGCGCTTCTCGGAGAAGTCGACCGCTAGGGTTTTCGTCCAAACGACGGAGGTCTGGCGGTGCGCCAACCTCACGCCAATCGAAAAAGCCGGTGAGGAGGACCCTCATAACTCCGGAGTCCCCACGAACTCTCAACGATGAGGTCACTGCGCCAAGATCGTATAGACGCCCGCACCCCACCAGCTGTTGGAGGTGGACTGCACCACGCTCCACGTGCCGGTGGTCGGGTCCACGAACAAGACGTCTCCGTTGGAAGAAAAGGCGAAGACCGCGTCGGTCCACCCCGCCAATCCGAAGATTGATGAGTAACCGGTGAGGGTCGCAACATCCGCGATCACCGCCCCGGTAGAAGGATCGACCGCCGCGATGACGTCGTCGGCGACCCCGGTCTTGTTCACGGCTCCGTAGGTCCCCACTCCTTGAATGGAGAACGCATCCCCCGACGAGCTGTAGCCCGCCCCGTAGGTGCCGATGGAGGTGATGGAGACGTTGCCACCACCCACGGACAACTCATACCACTCTCCAGACGAGGCGATGCCCACCAGTGTGTCCAAGAGCGGGTCAAGCACCCCGGGCGGCACCAATGTAAGTCCGTTAAAGCTCTGCGGAAGATCCGCGAGATAGACGCACGCCGCGGTGGTGGGGTCACACACAAACAAATCGTTGAACGTAACCGCGTACAGCACCCCATATCGGTCGATGGCGATATCTGTCACGCTCCCTGGGCTTTGATCGTAGGTGAAGTTCCCCACCGTCGACACGGTGTAGGGGCTCCCAGGAAGCATCGTGAACAAGGTGGATGCGGTTTGGGCATAGACCAAGTTCGGCAGGGCGACCACGGGAAGGTTGGGAT
>JBDQGY010000001.1:0-54254 GCA_040265175.1 Nannocystaceae bacterium | reverse complement strand
CCTCAAACGCGGTATCAACCGTGCTCGATAACTCCTGGCTGAAGGCAGGGTCCACGAGCGCTGCGTAGCCGCCCCTCTCTCCGGCCACGTGCAGCGTGAACAAAAACGTCATGGTCCCGGTCGCGACAATGATCCCCCGGCTGACAAGATTTGGGGGGGGCCCATGGGGTCCCGGACGCCGCGTGCGCCGCGGCATCCTCAGTTTGATCTTCTTGCCTCTATCAACCTTGATCTCTGGATCCTCGGGCGTGCGCTCAGGCTCCTCTGTATTTCGAGTCGCGAACGTGTCGAAGTCGGTGGGATCCCCACCACCGATCAATGACAAGGACGCCTCTGATCCAGCGGCGGCCTCTACGCCCAATGCGAGTTTTTCGAGGTCCATCGAACTCACCGAGGCGTCGGGTTCCCTCGGCACCTCGCCATCGAACACAGACCCAAGCTCCCCCACCCCGTCTTCGCCCACGATCTCTGCTGCGAGCGCGGACAGCTTCGCCGTGGGCTGGGCCGGGCGTTTGCGCGGTGGTTTCGACCGAGCTGGGGCATCTTCCGGAGTGTCGGGAAGTTCCAGGGCCGGCGACGAATCGAGGTCTGGGTTCGCCGTCTCCAACGAGATCTCGGTCATGGAGATCATGCCGTCCTCGTCGTCCGCGGCGACACTCTCTGTCGAGGTCCCGCTCCCGCCTACAAAATTGAGTGACAGCTCCGCCCCCATCTCAGAGGGAGGAGGAGGAAGCTCGACCGCGTCCGAAACCTCGTCGACGCGGCCGCTCGTGATCGAATCAAAATTCTCTAGGCGCGCGACCAGGTGGGTGGCGTCGCGCGGTCGCTCCGCCGGGTCCGTATGGGTGCACGAGCGGATCAACTCCAAAAACTCTGAGCCGACGTCATACTTGCGCGCGTGGTCGTCAAGCTCGATGACCGCGGCTGCGGCCGCCTCGCCTGTCAGCATCTGCGCGACGAGGACGCCCCAGGCGAACACATCCGCCGCTGGCGTGAACTCGCCGCGAACGACCTCCGGGGGCCACATGGCGACGCTGCCCGTCCGTCGCGCGAGCTCTCGAAATCGGTCCGCGTGAAGCGCCGGGAAGAGCCCGTAGTTCAGCAAGAGGCACTGCTCCTCCCAGTTCACCACGGTCGTACCATCCAGGCCCCCGTGCACCACGCCCCGACGGTGGAGCGCGTCCAGTCCGCGAGCCACCGAGCGTGCGCGCTCAAGGACGAGGGTCGAGGACATGGCGCCAAACCGCGTCATGATGTCCTCAAGCACCAAGGCGCCTGGCAAGGCCTCATACGCGATGAACACCCGCTGATCATCGTCGGTCACCGCACGGGTCCGCACCAAGGATGGGTGCCGCATGGAGGTGAGTTGCCGCGCCCGACTCACGTATTCTGATTTGGCCGCCGGCTCTGGAATCAACGGCGGATCAACCACCGTGATCCAAAGTTGTTCGCCGCCCTCTTTTTGATCGACCGCGACATGGCTCGGCCCGAGCGCCCGGTGCCCCACAAAATCTGGGAGCGGCTGAATAAACTGAAAGCGATCGCAAACAAGACCTGGCCCGAACATTTATCAAATCTCCCGCGACTCACATTATGAGGTGGAAAAGCCCCCAGTGGACCCAAAACCGGCAGGATCACGGCTGTCCACGTGACCGAGGGTCTGCGCCTCCTCTGCCACGAGGGCGGCGACCGGAGCGATCACCAGCTGCGCGATCCGATCGCCTGTCTGAATCCTTGCGGGCTCTTGACCCAAATTGACCAGCAGCACCCTCAGTTCTCCGCGATAGTCCGCGTCGATCGTCCCCGGCGCGTTGAGAACTGTGACCCCATGCCGATAAGCCAACCCAGAACGTGGACGAATTTGGCCCTCAAACCCCGCAGGGATCGCGAGGGCCAGGCCCGTGGGGATCAAGGCCCTCGCACCCGGGGCGAGCGTGATTTCAGGCGCCTCCTCGAGACACGCAGCGAGATCCATGCCCGCCGCGAGCGCAGTCATCCTCTCCGGAAGGCGTGCGTCCGGATGAAGGCGTTGCACCCGCAGCGTCGGCGGCATCACCCTACCCTCGCATGTTGAGGATTTCGTCGGGATCGACCCCGAACGCCGCCTTGCGGCTCAGTCGGATCTTGCCGTTGTCGTCGACCTTGAGCACCTTGACGACCACATCGTCCCCCTCGTTGAGCACGTCCGTGACGTTCTCTACGCGGCGGTTCTCCAGCTCAGACACGTGAACAAGGCCGTCGGTTCCCGGGAGGATCTCCACGAACGCCCCGAAGTCCACCACGCGCTTCACGAGGCCATTGTAGCAAGACCCCACCTCAGGCTCGTAGGTGAGCCCTTCGATGATGCGCTTGGCTTTCTCGATGGCGTCGCGATCATCAGACGCGATCTGAACGCGGCCGGTGTCATCAATGTTGATGTCACATCCGGTCTGCTCGATGATCCCGCGGATCACTTTGCCACCGGGCCCAATGACGTCGCGGATCTGATCGACCTTGACGTACATGCTCTCGATGCGCGGCGCGAAGTTGCTCAGATCGGAGCGCGGCTCGGGCAGTTCTTCGAGCATCTTCTCAAGGATGTGGAGGCGGCCACGCTGCGCTTGCGCTAGCGCGTCCTCAAGGATCTTGCGGCTGAGCCCCTTCACCTTGATGTCCATCTGCAAGGCCGTGATGCCGTCCTTGGTCCCGGTCACCTTGAAGTCCATGTCTCCGAGGTGATCCTCATCTCCGAGGATGTCCGAGAGCACGGCGATTTTGTCGCCCTCTTGGATCAGACCCATGGCGATACCTGCGACGGGCGCCTTGATCGGCACGCCGGCATCCATAAGGCTCAAGCAGCCGCCACACACCGCGGCCATCGACGAGGATCCGTTGGACTCGAGCGTGTCCGACACGATTCGGATGGTGTAGGGGAAGTCGTCCTTGGAGGGCAGGATTCCCGAGAGCGCTCGCTCCGCGAGTGCGCCGTGGCCGATCTCTCGGCGGGACTGTCCACGAAGAGGCCTCGCCTCGCCCGTACAGAACGGAGGGAAGTTGTAGTGCAACAAGAAGCTGCGGTGAACGTCGCCGTGTACGGTGTCGAGTCGCTGAGCGTCTCGCTCCGTCCCGAGCGTCGTGGTCACGAAGGCTTGGGTCTCGCCGCGTTGGAAGACCGCCGACCCATGCGGGCGCTCATAGGGGCGCGCTTGCACAAAGATAGGACGAATTTCGTCGAGCGCGCGGCCATCGATGCGCACGTGGGTATCGACCACCTTGTTGCGGACAAGTCGCTTCTCAAGAGTGCTGAGCGCCGCGTCAATCTCCTCGATGCGGTCAGGGTGCGCCTCGCGAAGCGCCGCGGTGCTCTCCTTGCCCGCCGCGGAGAGCGCCGCGTGACGGTCGTGCTTGCCCTTGATGAGGAGCGCCTCGGTCGTACCCGCAGTCGCCACGTCGAACACAGCTTTTTGCAGGGCCTCGTCGACCTCAGGGGGGGTGAAGTCGCGCTTCGCCTTGCCGGCGCGCTCGCGGAGCCGGACTTGCGCCTCGATGAGGGGGACAGAGGCGTCCTTCGCAAACATCAGCGCGTCGATCATCTCCGCCTCCGAGATTTCGGCCGCGCCCGCCTCCACCATCATGATGGCGTCTGCGCTGCAGGCCACGACGAGGTTGAGGTCGCTCTCCGCGATCTGCTGGAAGGTCGGGAACGCGATGAACTCACCGTTAATACGTCCGACGCGGACGCCGGCCACGGGACCATCCCACGGCGCGTCGCTGATGGACAACGCCGCCGATGCGCCCGTGATTCCGAGGACGTCCGGCTCGTTCGACTTGTCGTAGCTGTGAAGGCCGCAAATCACCTGCGTGTCGCAGCGGTAGCTTTTAGGGAACAGGGGCCGAATCGGACGGTCGATGAGCCGGCAGGTCAAAATCTCTTTCTCGGAGAGGCGGCCTTCTCGCTTGAAGTATCCCCCGGGGATCTTACCTGCGGCGGCGTTGGCCTCGCGGTATTCCACAGTGAGCGGTAAAAACGGGAGGTCCTTGGGGCGTCGCCCGGACACGGCGGTCACCAGCAGCGCGGTCCCCCCGTAGCTCATGACAACAGAATTGGCTTGCTTGGCCAGCTTGCCGGTTTCAAGGGTAATTTCTACGTTGCCAACTTTGGCAACTTCTCGAATAATTTCCATGACAGCTCTCTTTGCTCGCGGGCATTTGTTGATGCGATGCCATCACCGCCCGCCCGCGAGGATGTGGGCGACGTGGCACGATTGCTCTCGCCGCTCAGGTTGCGCGAGCGCCTGCCAACGCAGGGGACTCGAGCGCACCAGGGCGGTGAGACATGGGTCCTATTTGCGGAGGCCGAGCGCCTTGACGACGGTGCGGTAGCGCTCCACATCACATGACTTGACGTAGTCGAGCATGCGTCGGCGCTGGCCGACGAGTTTGAGCAGCCCACGCCGCGTGTGGAAGTCTTTTTTGTGCACCTTGCTGTGCTCAGTGAGCAGCGAGATTCGCTCCGTCAAGAGGGCAATCTGCACCTCTGGCGAGCCGGTATCTCCCGGTGACTGTTGGAATTTGCCGACGATCTCGGCTTTGCGGTCTGCGGACAATGACATCGATGTGCTTCTTTCAAAGGGCCCATGCCCTTTTGGTCTTGAAATGTTGAGTTCGAACTGAGGCCGGATAGTCCACATCCACACCCGGCCTGTCAAGTCCTTCTCGCGCCCGCCAAAACGCCCGATGCGAGGTCGGCAGACCGGCTCAACGCCGGATTACCCGATCCGGGCAGATCCTCCCCGACGGCTCAATTCTGACGACGATCGCCGCAGGTAATTCAGGTCGATCCTCCGCAGCGACCACCACGGCGCGACGGCCTGCGTCCGCGGATACCCCGGTTGCGCGCATCGCGCTTTTCGGTATTTCCGCGAGGGCGCCCTCTCCTCCGGCCTGCGGGGCGAGGGCCTGACCGAGCGCAGAGCTTGGCCCGAGGCGCTGCCCGTGGCCAAGCCGCTCAAACTCCACCTCGAGAGGACCCGTGGCGAGCACCGATTCGACGGGCAGCAAGGGCCACGGCGCGCACATCGCCGCGAGAACTGCGGTGTGCTGCGATTCGCGATCGCCTCCCACCGAGAGGCGCCATCCGCGAGGCTTGCGCTTCGTCCCGCTCAAATCGCCCTGCCCTTCCTCCCGCAATTCCTCGGGCGGCGGACTGGCCGTGGGCCGCAGCAGCCCCGGGTGATCGGCTCGGGTGGCGCCACACGCCGTTCGATCCAGGGCGCCGAGATGGCAGGGAACCCCCACACGCTCACCCACCAGCGCGGCGAGGCTGCGAATGTACGTCCCTTTCCGCACGCGCAAGCGCGCTTGAATCGCGGGAGCGCGCCCGTCAGCGCCCTCGAAGACCACGGGCGTCACGTCCCCCACCTCATAGACCTCCATGGGTCGTGGCTCCAACGTCAGCGGTGCCCCACGGCGTGCGGCATCGTGTGCGCGGATGCCGTCCACCTTTACCGCCGAATATGCCGGAGGCGGCAGGGCATGCGCGCCCTTGAGCGACTCGACGCAAGCGCGCGCCCTCGCGATCGTGGCGTCGTCCACCGGCGCGCACGCGGTCACACGTCCTTGTGCGTCGAGGGTGTCCGTGGTCGACCCCAAGACAAACGTGGCGTCGTACCCTTTGTCCTCGGCGGTCAACAAGGGCACCAGGCGCGTCGCGCCGCCCACACACACCAGCAACAGCCCCGTCGCTGCCGGGTCGAGCGTGCCGCAGTGGCCGACCTCTCGGGTTTTGAGCACCCAACGAATCCAAGCGACGATGTCGTGGGACGTAGGCCCCGCAGGTTTGTGCACCGCCAACACCCCGAAAGGTGCGGGACCCCGGCGCCTCCGACTCATCCGTCGCCCTTTTCGGACGCCGCGTCGTTGGACGCGCCCTCTCCTGGCTCCCCGCTCCCCGAGGAGCGCTGGCCCGCTTCGTCCCGGAGCTCCGCGAGCACCTTCTCAATCCGATGCCCGCGCTCGATGCTCTCGTCGCGGAAGAAACGAATGGAGGGGGTCTTGCGTAACTTTATCCGCGCGCCGACCAAGGACCGGACCGCTGTCTGACTGGCCTCAAGCCCTGCCATCACATTCGCGATCTCTCGCGCGTCCCCCATCACATCCACGAACACTTTCGCGTGCGAGAGGTCTGCGCTTACCGAGACGCCGGTGATGGAGATGGAGGCGATCCCGGAGACCCGCGGATCGCGGAGCTCTCCCAGGCGAAGGATGCTCGCCACCTCACGGTGCATCAGGGCCTCCACGCGCTGCATCCTCCGCGACATCCGCTAGCAGCCTCCCCGTGCAGCCGCAGCGCCGGTTTCACTCAATCTAGAGCGTCGCGCGGAGTTTCTCGAGTTCATAGGCCTCAATGATGTCCTCTGCCTCGACGCCGGGGAAGTTGGCGATCACGATGCCGCACTCATGCCCCTCGCCGACCTCTTTGACGTCATCCTTGAACGATCGCAGGGATTCGACCTCGCCCTCGTAGACCACCTCGCCACCACGCTTCACACGCACATGGCTGGCACGCGTCACGCGACCACGAAGCACGCGGCAACCTGCCACGACCCCCAACTTGGGAATTGAGAAGATCTGGCGAACCTCGGCCTCGCCGATATCGTTCTCCTTGAAGACTGGATCGAGCTGGTCGATCATCAACTCGGTCACGCGCTCGGTGGCTTCGTAGATGATGCTGAATTGAAGGACCTCCACGCCTACAGAGTCCGCCTGCGTCGCGGCCTTGCCCACGGGCTTGGAGTTGAAGCCGATGATCACCGCCTCGCCCGCGCTCGCGAACTTGACGTCGTTTTCATTGATGGCGCCCACCCCGGTGAAGATGACCTCCACGCGGACTTTCTCCGTAGACAGCGCCTCGAGTGACTCCTTGAGCGCCTCCGCCGATCCCTGCACATCCGCCCGAAGCACAATCTTGACCGAGGGGATGCGCCGCTTGGCGATGAGGTCGTGCACCGACGGGCCCGCGCGGACGCTCTCTTTGCGGCGACGCTTCTCTCGACGGTGAGAGACGAGCTGCTTGGCTGCGCGCTCGTTTTCCACCACGTCGAATCGATCTCCAGCCGACGGAACGCCGTCGAGACCGAGCACCTCCACCGGCGTCCCAGGTCCGACCTCGCTGATCGCTTGTCCCCGATCATCGTACATGCCGCGCACCTTGCCGCTGAACTCATTGGCGACTGCGACGTCGGAGCGTGACAAGGTGCCTCGCTCGACGAGCACGGTCGCCACCGGGCCGCGCCCCTTGTCCATCCGAGCCTCGATGACCACGCCGCCGCCGCGACCGTCAGTGGGCGCCCGAAGGTCCATCACCTCTGCCTGCAGCGCCAGCAGCTCGAGCATATTGTCGACGCCCGCGCCGGTCTTGGCGGAGATCTCGACCATCTCCGTGTCGCCACCAAACTCGGCGCCCACGATCCCATGCTCCATGAACATCTGTTTCACGCGCCCTGGGTTCGCCTCGGGCTTGTCACATTTGTTAATGGCGACGATGATCGGCGTGCCCGACTTCTTCGCGTGCTCGATGGCTTCGATGGTCGTGGGCATTACGCCGTCATCCGCCGCGACGATGAGCACCACGATGTCCGTGATCTGGACACCACGAGATCGCATGGAGGAGAAGGCTTCATGGCCCGGTGTATCGAGGAAGACGACGTCCCCGTGGGCGGTCGCCACACGGTAGGCGCCGATGTGCTGAGTGATTCCGCCGGCCTCGCCGTCCGCGACGTCGGCGGAGCGGATGTAGTCAAGCAATGACGTCTTCCCGTGATCCACATGCCCCATCACCGTCACGACTGGAGGACGCAGATCCTCGTCGTCGTTCGCCTCGTCCACGACGATCTCCTCCTCGTTGAAGGCGACGTTGTCGACGGTATATCCGAAGCGCTCCGCCACGAGCTCGGCGGTCTCAAGATCCACCGCGTTGTTGATGGTGATGCCACGGAGACCGAGGCCCCATAGTTCACGAACAATCTTCGCAGCCTTCTGGCCCATCTGGTGAGCGAGGTCGCTGACCTGAATGACCTCGTCGACGCGGATGCGTCGCTTGGCCTCGCTCATCTCCACTGTGTTGATCTGGGGAGGGCCGCTCCGGAACCGGTCTCGCCGCTGCGGGCGATTACGGCTCATTCGCTGGGCTCGCTCCTCACGTTTTTTCCTCGCGCTCGCTCGGCCTCCACCAGGACCCTTCTTCGCCTCGGTGATGATGACCTGCTGGCGCGCGGACTTGCGCGGCTCAAGCTTGATGAAGCCGGTGATGTTCGGCCCCTGCTGCTTGGTCTTGATGCCGACGATCACGCCCTCTTGGTTGCGGATCACCCCTCGGTTGTCCTTGCCCTCTTCCGCAATCTCCGCGCCTTCAGCAGCGCTCAGATCGCTCGCGGTTGCGGGCGCCTCTTCCACGACCTCGGGCTCGCTTGGCGGGGCGGAGGGCGACGGCACCTTCACGGCCGGCTTCGGTGCCTGCTCGAGACGGCTCGCCATCCCGCCAGGCAAGCGGCGGGTGCTCTTGGGCAGATCAATCCGCTCACCGGGCCGGGGCCCCGAGCTCTGCGCGGCCTGTACCTGCGCGGGCCCTGCGTCTGGGCGAGGCGCGGGCGCGGTGGCCACGGGCGCCACGGGCGCCACGGGCGCGGTGGCCACGGGCGCAGGCGACACGGGATCCGCTTGCTCAGGGACCGTTTCCGTCGCCGCTGCGACAGATGGGCTCCGCGCGGGCGCAGGCGGCGAAGCCGGCTTCGCCGTCGCTTCGGCCGCGCCTTCGGCGGCCGGGAGGTCCGAGGTCCGAGTGCCCCTCGACGGTGCACCGGACGAACGAACCATCACCCGCGCGGGAGATGCCGTTGTCCCCGCGGTCTCTTCATCCCCTTCGTCCCGCTCACGCTCGGCGGGGCGCGTTCCTGAGCCCTTGCGGCGCATGATGCCTGGGCGTCGCTTGGCGACTTTCGGCTCCTGTGTTGCGCCGGCGGTGCGTTTTTTCTCGACTGCTGCTCCCCCACTTTTCGCGCTGGGTGCGAAGGAGGCGATCACGTCGGCTCGGGCCTGCGCCGAGACCCCGAGTTTGTCGCACACCTGCTCGGCCTGCGCCTGGGTCAGCGTCGACTGAGAACCCTTGACTTCCACCCCGAGGTCCTGTTGGACCAGGTCAACGAGCGCCTTGTTCTCAAGGCCAACAAACTTTGCAAGGTGGTGAATACGAATTTTGGACGCCATCGTTCATTTCTCCCTCTTCGCCGCGACGCTTTGTGAATCGCGGGGAGACATGCGCCCGGCGCGAGCAGCGTCGAGGCTGGATTCAAGAAGATTCCAACGAACTCGCGCACGGAATGCCCGCGCGAGCGCGTTTTTCCTGGTGGCCATACGCCAACAGTCGAGGGACTGACAAAGATAGGCGGAACGACCAAACGGCTGCCCTTCCACCACTCGCAGTTCGCCGTCTGTGCGCCGTTGAACGCGCAGCAGGTGCCGCTGGTCGAAGCGTTGGCGACAACCAACGCACATACGCTCAGGTTGACTCATGCGTGGTCCTCAACCCCCTCCGATTGCATCATCGCAGCCTCTCGCTCCTCGGCCAAGCTGGCGCGAAGCGCGTCGAGGTCCACCTCCAGCTTAATCTTGCCGCTGGCTGCGTCGTTGGCGATCTCCACAATCTGCTCCGCGAGCGTGGGGTTCGACAACACCCGACCGAGCTCCTCGGTGTCGGCGATGGCGAGCTCTCGAACGCTCCGCCACCCCGCCGTGAACAGCGCCGCCGCCAATTCTTCCCCGACGCCGTCGATGGCCGCCATCTCGGCCCGAGCGCGCGACTCCATCTCCTTGATCTTGCTCTCCGAGTGGATGTCGATGCGCCACCCGGTCAAACGAGACGCGAGGCGAACATTTTGGCCGCGCTTGCCGATGGCCAAGCTGAGCTTGTCATCGGGTACCACGAGCTCCATGGTGTGGCGCTCTGCGTCGATGAGGACGCGCGTCACCTGAGCGGGCTGAATCGCGTTGCAGACGAATCGAGCGGGGTCCTCGTCAAAGGGGACGATGTCGATCTTCTCACCGCGCAGCTCTTGGACCACAGCCTGCACTCGGCTGCCGCGCATCCCAACGCACGCGCCGACGGGATCCACGTCTCGCTCGCGAGAGGAGACGGCGATCTTTGACCGGGCCCCCGGCTCGCGCGCGCACGCTTCGATTCGAACGATGCCCTCAAAGATCTCGGGGACCTCCTTGGCGAACAGCCGCTCCACGAGGCCTTTGTGAGTCCTCGACAAAATGATTTGTGAGCCGCGGGAGGACTTGTCGACGTCCTTGACGTAGGCGACGATGCGGTCCCCGGGGCGCAAAGACTCGCGCGACACCTGCTCCCGTCCGGGGAGCAGCGCCTCGATCTTGCCGTTGTCCACCTCGACCACCACCGAGCCGCGCTCGTACCGACGAACGATGCCCGTCATGAGGTCGCCCTTGAGGTGCTTGTATTGGTCGAAGAGGTTCTCTCGCTCGGCTTCGCGGACCCGCTGAATAATGACCTGTTTGGCGGTCTGCGCGGCGATCCGGCCGAAAGAGGAGTTCACCGTTTGCAGCGCGAGGATCTCGGGGTAGTCCGCCGCCAACGCCTCTCGCTCCTTTTTGTCCGCCTCCGCGTAGTAGATGGGGAACACGAGCTCGTCGCCAAGCTCGGCCTCGAGCCCCGAGCGCCGGGCCTGCTCCATACTCAACTCCTTGAGCGGCAGCTGCACCTCCTCGACGACGTAGAGCACCACGCCGAGCTTGATTTGCCCGGTTTCGAGGTCGAACTCCGCCTCCATGAGTCGGTCGGGGAAGACCTTCTCTGCAGCTCGGAGCACGGCTTGCTCCACGGTTTCAATGAGCACATCCTTGGAGATGCGCTTTTCCTGACACACTTGGTCGATGACTGTAGCGAGGTTGACCTGTTCCATCTTTATCCCTCGTAAACGAGATTGGCTCGACGGATTTCGCCGAGCGGAATCCGAAATTTTTCTTGGGTGTCGCAATCGATGAGATGTACGGCACCGGCGTAGGGGTCTTGTGGCGCGGCCGCTGAGGCATCCACCCCGTCGATCACACCCTTGATTTTTTTACGGCCCGACACGGGGTCGAGGCTCACGCGCGTCTGCACGCTCGCCGTTCGGCCAATGAACGATTGAAAGTGCTGCAGCTTTTGCAACGGGCGCTCAAGCCCCGGCGAGGACACCTCGAGGCTGTAGGCCCGAGCGAGCGCCCTGGCCAACTCTGGCTGCTCTCCCGACGTCTCCGCCGCATCGAGCACCTGGCTAAACATACGGCTCATCTTCGCGCAGGCGTCAATGGTCACGCCGTCTGGTCCATCGAGGAACACCTGCAAAAGCTGGCTTTTGCCCGATTTCCACGCCAACGCCACGATCTCGTAGCCAAAGGACGCCGCCGTCGGACCTAAGAGGTCTTCTATGCGTCGGCCGAGGCCAATGGAGTTGGGTTGAAGGTCGGTGGAAGTCATGATGAGCGCGAAAAAAAAGAGCGGAGGCGAACCCCCGCTCCCTCAATGGGAGTTCTGTGGACCGGCCTTAGCTACCACAAGGCGTCAGGGCTCGCAAGAGCGCCCATGGTGGCCGAAAAAACCTTCTCAGAGGGCGTCCTCACCCGTTATGGTGGGGCATGCGCGACGTTCGCCTAGCCGCCGTGCAACTCCAAGTCACCGACGACGTACGCGCGAATCTAGATCGCGCCATCTCGTGGGTCCGTAAAGCCATCGCCCATGGCGCTGATGTCATCGCACTCCCGGAGAACTACGCCGGGATTTCGGCCAACGGGGCGCTTCCGCCCTGCATCGCAGACCCTCAGCGAGTCGAGGAGTCCCCCGCTGTTGCGCCGTTCTTGGCGGCTACACGCGACTTTAGCGGGGTGCTACTGCTCGGTGGGCAGCCCATCGATGCGGGGTCGGGTCGGCACGCCAACGCCATGCTCGCGCTCCGTCGCGGCGTAGTGGTCGCGCGCTACGACAAGATTCACCGGTTTCACGCCACCATGCCCGGCGGAGATCTGCTCACGGAGATGGACACGACGGCCCCGGGGGCGCGCCCGCTGGTCGTGGATTGGGAGGGCGTCCGCCTCGGCCTGGGGATCTGCTACGACCTTCGCTTTCCAGAACACTATCGTTGCCTCGCCCGTGCTGATGCTCACATCCTACTGGCGCCGTCCGCCTTCACGTTCCCCACGGGAGCGGCCCACTGGGAATTGCTGCTGCGGGCCCGTGCGGTCGAGAACCAGGCCTTTATGCTGGCCCCCGCGCAAGACGGAGTCCATGCGCCGGGTCGGGAGAGTTGGGGCCACTCCGCCATCATTGGCCCTTGGGGTGATGTGATGGCTCAACGCGCCCACGGAGAGGGCCTCGTGACCGCAGTTGCCACCGCCGCCGAGCTGGCGAGGGTGCGGACTGCGCTTCCTGCGCTCCAGCATTGTGCCCTCGGACCCGAAACATCCGCCGACATCGTCGCGTTAACAAGAGATGCGGACGCCCCATGACCAACGACGAGCCCGAGCAGCTTCCACGCGGAGCCGGCGCCCTCATGGCTCGGTATGTGGACGGGGATCCCCGAGCGTTCGCGACCCTCGAGTCCCTCCTCACTCCGCGCCTGCGTCGTATGCTCCGACGCTACGTTCAAGATGAGGCCGCCCTCGATGACGTGGTTCAGATGACCCTGCTCAAAGCACACCTCGCCCGACATCAATTCGTCGCCTCCCCCAGCGACGCGGACGGCTCGGTGCGGGCTTGGTACTACACCATCGGACGTCACACCGCGCTGGACTTGGCCCGCAAGTCGTCACGGCAGCGAGCGCGGGAGGTCGACTTGGACGCCGCGGGTGGTGTGGATCGAGTGCTCGAAGACGCCGCTCCCTCTCCGGACACCGCCATGGCCGAAGACGAGGAGACGCGCGATGTGATGCGTCGAGTTCGCAGCGCCATCTCCAAGCTCCCGCCCGGCCAGCGTGACGTGGTCGAACTTCACAAACTCAAGGGCATGAGCATGGCCCAGGTCGCCGAGCGCTTGTCGATCCAAGAAGGCACCGCGCGCGTCCGAGCCCACCGAGCCTACAAGTCTCTCGCGCGTCGGTTGGAGGGGTTGCTCCCTGCCCTCGCGTGCTTCGTGATCACCTCTCACTCGCTGCATGGCTGGAGCATCAAAGGCCCCGCATGAACCCCAACCAAGCCTCACCCGCCGGCGTCGCGCAACACGCCATCGACGCCGACTTGCGGGCCCTGACTCGTGAGAAGCGCCGTCATTTCCTCCCCGCCTTTGTCGCCTGGGTCGCGGTGGCTGCGGTGGTCTTCAGCATCGCCGGAATTCGCGGCAGCCTGCTCGAGCAACCGTGGTGGCAGATCCTCGCGCAGGTGGGGGTCTGGACCTTGTGCCTTGGAGTGTTGCCCGCGGTTGGCCTAGGCGTCATCTTCCCCACGGCGCGCACCAAGGCCCTCCTCATCTGCGCGGCCCTTGTCCTCACCATCGCCGGCTCGTTTGACTGGAGCGTGAACCCTGGAGGTCCATGGTTGGTGGGGCCGTGCTTCGCCCTGCAGACGGTGGTCGGTGTGGCGTTGCTCGCCATCGGTGGATGGAGCGGCGCCTTTCTTCAGCGCGCCCGCCCGGCCGCCGGTTTTTGGATCGCGAGCGGTGTCGCGATGGCGGCCCTCAACACCTCGACCTGGCACTGCGCCGACACCACCTTTGGTCACGTGGTCCCCAACCACATCGGTGGAGGCGTCGCGATGCTTTTGTGCGCGGCGATTTTGGGCCATTTTCTCCATCGCCGAGCCTTCGACGCGTAGGGTCTTCGTCCCGGTCCCCCCCCGCGTCCGAGCCGGTCTTCTTATCGCTCCACTGCTCGCGAGGCGCGCCGCGTCCTGCGTCCTCGCTTGGCCGCGGTGATCTTGCCATAGAGCCGGCCCGCACCGGACCAGTCCACGGGGCATAAGGGGAGCCTCCGCCCGTCGCGAAGCTCCAAACACAGCACCTCCCCCTCGGCCGCGGGGTGCACCGCCACGAACACGGCGCGAATGTCGTAGACGGAGAGTCGGTATCGTCGCCCGTAGCTGCGAAACCACAGCGTCCGGCGAAACAACACCGGCGTCGTCGGCAACCAAAACGCCGCGAAGCGAGTCACGAGGAGCGCCACGGGGACGCCGAGCGTGGCGCCGAGCAGCCTCAGCACGCCGCGGATAAACCCGACGAGTTTCTCGACCTTGGTGGCGAGGAGGCCCATGTCGTTCGCCACGAAGACCGCCTTGAGTTGCCCCGCGATGACCGCGGCGACCTCGTTGACCATGGCCGTCGGTGTGACACCGCCCATCACCCACAAGGCGAACAAAATCCCCACGCTCCACCCGGCCCCGCGGGCGAGTCTCCCCCGCCAGTCCGCGGGGAACGCCATGGTGATGCCCATTGCCACCCCGAGACACTAGCAGGCTGGTGCGCAGGGAGGTACAACCTCCGCATGCGAAGCTGTTGTTTAGTCGCGGCCACAACCCTCTGCATGCTGCCCGCGGCGTGTCTCGCACCATCTCAGGCGTGCACCGAGATCGGCTGCGAGGATAAAATCGTGCTGACCTTCGCCCAAAGTCCCGGCGACGCCTACTGGTTTGAGGTGGACGCAGATGGGGTGCTGCTCCCGTGCAATCTTCCCGCGGCGGAGATACCGGCCGAGGCGGCCTTCTCCTACGAGTGTGGCAGCAACGGCATCGTCCTCAGCGCCCCTTCCCAGCCGCGATACTCGGTGACCTTGTCCATCTACGAGGCGGAGTCCCTCACGCCCGTCGTCGAATCCCAGAGCATCTCCTTGAGCGTGGAGCCTGACGCCGAGCCCATCGCCCCCAACGGAATCGACTGCCCCCCGGTGTGCTACGAGCGATTTGGCACCCTGCTGTAGCTCGTTTGCGAGGACAAGATCTCGTGGGGGTCCACCGCGCCGGCGCATGGACCGCTTCGGGCCATGCGCCGGACGCCGTACTCAAGTCTCGAACCCAGCATGCGATGCCCTGAGGGTGCGGGACCTTACGTACCTCCTCCTAAGCGGAGGAATCTGCGGCGCGCTGCTCTCGGTTGGATGCGGCGGCGAGGTCGAAATCAGCCCCGAATCGACCTCGGAGACCACGGGGAACGCGGGCGCGAGCGACACGGGGACCGGCGGTCAGGTTCCCGGCGAGACTGGCGACGGCGAGACCGGCGAGACCGAGGACGGCGAGACCGAGGACGGCGAGACCGGCGACGGCGAGACCGGCGACGGCGACGGTGACGGCGACGGTGACGGTGACGGCGACGGCGACGGTGACGGCGACGGCGACGGCGACCTCTGTGGAGATGGCGTCGTCCAGGCGGGCGAAGCTTGCGATGATGGCAACGCCGTTGACGGCGACGGCTGCAACAACAATTGTGATTTTTCAGGACAGCTGCTCACCTCGGAGATCTTGCCTGTCCAAGGGAGCGCGTCGCTGTACGGCGTCGCGATCACCGGCGCCGACGAGCGAATCGCCGTCGGGACCACGGTGGACGCCCAGGTGACCGGACTGATGGTCCGCGCAGACTCCAGCTGGTCGTCGACCACCTACCAGCCCTTGGATGTCTCCCTCAACGACGAGTATGCGGTGGCGAGCACGCTCGCAGAAGACCTGTCGAGCTATGTCGGAGGCCGAGTCCGCGACGCCTCCCTCGTGGATCACCCTTGGATCTCGCGCGTCGCCCCCGACGGCCAAGTGTTGTGGACGGCGTTCCCCTCGGACGCACTCCTCGCCCCCGCGGAGGTGCGCGCGGTCGCCTCCAATGCCACCGCCGGTGCCTTCGCCGTCGGCGTCCGCACCTCGCCGCTGGTGACCGCCACCGAGCGCTGGATCTCCCGCGTCGACGTCCTAGGCAACACCGAGTGGACCGTCATCGAGGACAGCGGCTTCGCCGAGGACGTCTACCATGACCTCCTCGTGGGGCCCGCCGGCAATGTCTACGCCGTGGGAAGCGTCGGCACCGCCGACAACGGCGGGGATCTCCTGGTTTCTGCCTACGACGATGAAGGCGCGCTGCTGTGGACCTGGCAGCACGACCATCTCGGCGCCCACGACGAGCTCACGGCCATCGGTCTCAGCCTCACCGGAGAGCTCGTGGTCGCTGGGACCGTGGAGTTGACCCCTGGCGACGCCGACATCGTCCTCGCCACCCTCGACACCGACGGCGCGGAAGTCTGGCTTGAGGTGGTCGACGGAGGCGGCAACAACGACCGCATCCACGATTTAGCCATCGACCCGCAGGGCAAGTTCGTCCTCGTCGGCTCGGTGTGCACCCCTGTCTACGTCGCCTGCCCAACTATGCACGCACGGAAGCACGACACCGACGGCGCCGTGATGTGGGTCCGGACGGGCGCCGGATTGACCTTCGCTACTGGAACAAGCGAGGCCCGCGGCGTCGCCGTTGGCGCGGACAATCAGATCCAGCTCGTCGGGAGCGCACGACAAAACCTACCCGACCCCATGCAACCGTGGGTCGGCTCGCTGAGCCCCTGAGTGGGCGACGCCGCCGTAACCTACTCTTCAAGTTCGAGCATGGCGCATTTCTTTGCGTCCTCGATGAAGTTGCCGTCGGCGTCGTAACACACCGCGGGCCCACCGAGCACATCATTGACCGCGTCCGAGAAGTCACCGTCTGCCACGACGTGCGGGAGCCGCTCTCCAATTCGAGCCTCCGCGTCCCCGGAGATCAAGGCGACGACATGCACGCCGTGTACAGCGGTCAGGTCGAATGCACGGACGATGTCGTTGTCCATGGATTTCCACTCCGCGAAGCGAACGATTGGGGCGAAGGTCTCCGGGTCTTGTTTCACCCGCTCTTCGGGGGAGTATCCGAACCACTTCATGAAGTGATCCTCCTTGACCTGCTTGTGATCTTCCTTCGGCCATGAATCCATGCCGTACGCGTAGACAACCTTCCAGAGCTTGTCACCCTCGAAGAAGTAGAACTTCTTGAGGTTGCTGTTCGAGCGCAGCCACAGCATCGTCTCTCCCGCGTCGTCCGCGTACTCGAACTGGATCAAGCTGACCCCCCACTTGTGCTGGGTGCGAGTGTCGAACGCCACCAGGTTCAAGCTCAGCTTGTCGAGCTCTTCGCGTTTCCAACTGCGGTTCTTATCCTGGACCACCGGATCCCGCGTCGCTTTTTGCCGCTCTTGGTACTCCTCCTCCACCTCGCGCTTGAGCGCCTCAAGCACCTCGTCGCGGGACATCCCCCATCGCATCCCCTGCAGGAAGCGTCGAGCGCCGTAGGCCGCTGTGACCTCAGGTTTTGGATCTTTTTTGACGCAAGTGCGGGCGCTCCCCTTTCCCTTGCAGACCTCTTTCACGGTCGGCCGAGCTGGCAGTTCGGCGCGCGCGCCAAATTTCTCATCGAGCGCGGCCTCGGGATCGATCTCTTCATCGACCTGACCGCGGACGCCGACGAGTTCGTCTTCGCCTTCGAGCTCGGGCGCCTCCGCCACATAGCTCGCGCGGCACCCTGAGATGACGAACAGTCCGAGGAGTAAACGTTGCATTCCGGTACGTGTGTGTCGCATGGGCATTCTCGCGGTGGGAACGTAACACACGCCGACGCGGCCGGAACCGATCGGCGTGGAACTGTCGTCTGGCTGTTTTATTCGCCGATTCTCGCGAGATGCACGCGAGCGACTCACGACATCCAGGGGTCCCCGCCAATGTCCGACGCTGCGCCCCCCCCCACCGAGGACGTCTCTCACGACGACGCTCGCCGACCGGCTTTCACGACGAGATCAAAGTGACGCGGCTTCACCGGTTGAATCGACAGCCGCTGGCCTCGCTGGACGACCAGCATGTCCTTGAGCGCCGCCTGCGACTTCAACCATTCCAGCGAAAGCTCCTCCTCGAAGCGCTCGACGAACTCCACCTCCACCATGACCCACCGCGGGTTGTCAGGATCCGACTTTGGATCAAAGTACTTATTCTCGGAGTCAAACTGCGTGTGGTCCACGACACCGAGCCGGGAAACCCGTGCCAAGCCCGCGACGCCAGGGGGCTTCGCGTTCGAGTGATAAAACAAGACCTCATCCCCCACCCGCATCTCGTCGCGCATGAAGTTACGAGCCTGATAGTTTCGGATGCCATCCCAGCCCGTGCGTCCCTCTCGCTCGAGGGTGTCGATGCCGTAGACATCAGGCTCAGACTTCATGAGCCAGCACTGTCGCTTGCTCGTGGACCGTGGACTCTTACTCGCCTTCGCGCGCGGTTTCTTGGACGTGGCCATGGGGAGAGACTACCGGAGTCGAGGCCCTTCGTTCGAGCCCCCTGGGTCGTTGGCGTCGGCGCTCGGCTCCTCGGACAGCAGCGCCACCAGGTCGCACAGGCGGGCGTGTGCCTGCCGGGGCGACAGTTCGTCCGGGTCCATGGCGCGGAGCAGGTCCACCGCCTCCGCCGCGCGCACCCCCGAGGGATCGCTCGCGGCGGGCGACGCCTCCTCCAGCGGCGCCTGAGACGCAAACAGGTCAAGCTGTGGCGACAAGCCCACCCGTTCTTGCTGCTCAAGCCTCCCTAAAATCTTGCCTGCCCTCCGCAGCACCTGGCGTGGGAGCCCCGCGAGTTTCCCGACGTGGATCCCATAGCTTCGCCCCGCGGCGCCATCCTCAAGTCGATGCAAGAACACAACCCGGCCCCGCTGCTCGTGGACGGTCACGTGCGCGTTCTTCACCCCGGCGAGCCGGGCGCTCAAGCCACAAAGCTCATGATAATGGGTAGCGAAGAGCGCGCGACATCCGATTTGGTCGTGCAAAAACTCGGTGATAGCCCAGGCCAACGAGAGCCCGTCGTAGGTCGCCGTCCCCCTGCCGATCTCATCAAGAACGACCATCGAGCGGACAGTGGCCTGCGTGAGGATCTGCGCCGTCTCGCGCATCTCGACCATGAAGGTGCTCTCGCCCCGGCCGAGATCATCGGCCGCTCCCACCCGAGTGAAGATTCGATCGACGAGGCCGATGCGAGCGCGCTTCGCCGGCACAAAGGAACCCGTGTGGGCGAGCAAAACCATCAAGGCCGCCTGACGCATCACCGTGCTCTTGCCCCCCATATTCGGACCCGTCACCAGCATGAGCCGCGGCTCCGCGCCGCTGCCTTGAGCCCGAAGTCGCAGATCGTTGGGAACAAATCGACCCGCGGGTAGCATCCGCTCCACCACCGGGTGCCGGCTCTCCTCGACGTCGAACACGGGGGCGTCCACCACCTCGGGCCGGACGAAATCACACTCTTGAGCCACCTGCGCCATGGCGCACAGCACGTCCACGGTCGCCACGCGCTCTGCCACATCGAGCAGGCGATGCGCGGCCTCGGAGATGATGTCTCGCAGCTCTTGAAACAGCTCGAGTTCGCGGGTCAGCGCGGCCCCTTGAGCCGCGAGGATCTTCTCCTCGAGTCCGGCGAGCTCTGGCGTCACATAGCGCTCCGCGTTCGCGAGGGTTTGCTTGCGAACATAGTCACTAGGTACCCGCGCCAGGTGAGTCTTGGAGACCTCGATGTAGTACCCGAAGACCCTGTTGTGTTGAATCTTGAGGGTCGGAATCTCCGTGGCTGCACGCTCGCGGGCCTCGATTTCCGCGAGCACCGCGCGCGCGCCGGCGGCGAGTGTTCGTTGCTCGTCAAGGAAACCATCGGCTCCGTCCGCGATCACGCCCCCCTCACGGGCCACAGAGGGTGGGTCGGCGATGAGTCGATGAACGAGCGTCTCCCACAGGTCGTGCAGAAGGTCATCGCCGAGATTCAACAAGTGCGGCCGCCCCACCGTCGAGGGGCTGTCGTCCAAGCTCGCGAGGCGCGCGGCGACCCTCGGGAGCGCGCCAAGCGAGGCCCGCAGCGCCCCCATCTCGCGCGGATTGATCGCGTTTAGCCGGGCGCGGGAGGCGATCCGCGCCATGTCACGAATGTCCTTGAGGCAGGACTGGATCTCCTCGCGAGCCGCGCTTCGATCCACCAGCAGTTCGATACCATCTTGGCGTGCGCCGATGGTCTCAAGGGTCCGTACGGGAGCACCGATCCAGCTCCGCAACATCCGGGCGCCCATGGCCGTGGCGGTCTGGTCCATCGCCCAAATCAGCGTGCCCTTGCGACGGCCCTCCCGCATCGTCGCGAAGATCTCGAGATTCCTCAAGGACGCCTCATCGAGCAGCACGTGCGCGCCCAGGTTGTGTCGCCGCATGCGGTGGATCAGCAACGTTTGACCGGGCTGGGTGGACTCGGCGTACTCCAATGCCATGGCCGCCGCGTCCCGGCCCACGGGGTCCAGCGAGCCGCGGCCGCCGCTCTCTTCGTCAAGCGCGAGTACCCGTTGGCTCGAGGCGTCGCTCGCCCCCTGCTCGGCCACCTCGAGTCGAGGGCAGTCTTGCCCGAGCGTCGCCACCAGCCACTCGTGGTCCCGCTCCAGCGCGACGATCTCTCGAGGCGCGATGCGAGCGAGTTCGGCTTTCAACGCGTGCACGTCTCCGGGAATCGCCGTGAAAAAGTCTCCGGAGGAAATGTCGAGGCCGGAGAGTCCGAGGTTGGTCTCGCCGGGCCCGCGCACCACCGCCACGAGGTAGTTCGGCTCGCCGCGTTCCAGGTGCTCCTCGTCGAGCAGCGCCCCAGGCGTCACGACCCGCACCACCTCTCGCCGCACAATCTTCGGCCCCTTCCTGCGTTTGGCTTGCTCTGGGGTCTCCATCTGTTCGCAGATGGCGACCTTGAAGCCCTGCTGCACCAGCGTCCTCAGGTACCCACCGATGGCGTGGTAGGGCACCCCCGCCATCGGCACCGGCTGCTCCGCGTTTCGGTCGCGGCTGGTCACGGCGATGTCGAGGACGGGACCCACGGTGACCGCGTCCTCAAAGAACATCTCGTAAAAGTCCCCCATTCGGAACATCAAGACCGCGTCGTCATACCTCGACTTGATCTCTAGATACTGGCGCATCACGGGAGAATCAGCGGAGTTGTGCGGGGCGCCCAAGGTGCGATGGTTGTAACCCATTCACCTCCAGTTGACGACCGAGCGCCCACGCAAAAGGGGCGCTCGGTCCCCCGAAGCGCCCCCTCGCCATCCGTGCCAACGCTACATGGCCATCACGTAGGCGATGATGTTCTCTTTCTTCTCGAAGGCCGATTTCGCCGCGACTGCCTCGTTCCAGCTCGTGTAGGTCCCGAGCCGCACGCGATGCCAGGTGCGTCCCTTCACCTCCGCGCTATCCACCCGCATGGAGTGGCCGTTGGATCGCATCTGACCGGCGAGCTTCTCCGCGTCTTGCATCTGCGAAAATGCCTTGAGTTGGAGCGTAAACTGGCGCCTTGCCTTGGCTTTCGCCTTGGTCTTGGGCTTGCTCGACGTCGCCTTGGAGGCCTTCGCGACCTCGCGTGCTGGCGGCTCCACCGGGATCGCAGCGGCGATCGGGCTGGGTTCGGGCGCTGCGCTCGCCAACTGGATGTCTTCGCTATCGAGGACGATCTCATCGGCGTCGTCTTCCAGCGCCGCGAGCTTCGCCGCAGCTTCGATCTCTTCTGTCGTCCGAGGGGGCTCGGCGGGATCCCTCGTCGGAGGGATCTCCTCAAGGTCCGAGGCGGCGAGACCTTCGCGGAACTCAAAGCCGTCATCGGCAAGTTCATCCTCGAGCATGTCGAGCGAGTCTGCGGTGGCCAAACTCGCCACCCGGCCATCTGGCTCCCACGCGACGCGCTTGCCGGCCATTACGCCGAGCACAAACACAAAACATCCAAGGACCGACAGTCCGAAGAAGAGGAAGAAGATTTGTCGGTTGTCGAGGGAGAACTCGACCTTGTCTTTCCATTTGTGCATCTCTCGCATGAACTCGCTCGCTTTCCTTTTCCCGGGACGATCGGGGATGTCTTGGTGATACAGGCAAGTGACAGCACGCCCAAAAGTCCCGCAATTTTTCGCCATGGACCGTACGGGGTCGATCTGCGGGTGCCACGGTCAAGTTTTGGCGCCCCATCGTCCGAGGGCGCGGCTCGATCCTCGCGATCGGAGCGCCACGATCCCGCCGATCTTGTGGATCTCGACGCGACCCCACTCGCGCCGAACCGGCCACCACCGACCGCCAGCCCTCGCGACCCCACGCGGTCCCGACTCGGCCCCCGCTCCCCGACCGCCGTGCCGCCACGCGACCACTGTGCACCCGAGCAGACGTCGACTTCCCAACCCCGTCTTGCGCTATTCGCGCACGAACTCAAATAAAAATTAAAGAGAACAAAACCATTGGACGATGCCGTTCGATGCAGGGATCCGGCCATCGACGTTGTCGATAGGTCGGTCAAAAGGTATGAGGAGATGCGAATAACACCACTACAACCCTCGTTGGATTCCGAGATTGTCCGTGCGCGGCAAAATATGGATCCAACCGTCGAAGGCGAGATTCTCCGCGCCCTTCGTCAGGACAACACCATCGAAGGCCCCGCCGCGGTCGAGCTCATTGCTGCGACGGCCCGGACCCAATCGTATGGCGCGTCCAATGAAGGACGGATCGTCGACGTCTACGCCTAAGAGGCCATAACTCGTAGAATCTGGGGAGTCATTGGGCGCCCCAGCGTTGCTACTGGTTCGTCTTCCGAATTTTACACCAAGTCGTGAGATTCCCCGCACCGGATGGCCTGCGCGCGTCTTCTCCTCTCATTGGACAATTTCGAAGGAGGCTCGCGGAGTGCGGAGTTGGGGCGAGGTCCGACGCTCCGGCACCTCTGCGTCGGCACCGCCCGTGCCGACCTTGATAATCTCGCGCGTCGCAGGGTAATCGAGACGCCACGTCTCTTCCGGTCCCACCTGCTCCCCGCGCACGAGTCGTCTGCGGGTTCGCGTGACCGTGAAGCCTCGCATCCCCCGCTGCACCACTTTTTGATGCCCCTCTTTGAGGGACGGGTCTTCTCGTTCCACGGTCGCGAACGGGACTACTGCGTCCACTTGCCGACCAAACACGATGCTGAAATCTCGGCCGGGACCGAGGACCTCGGCCTCGACCATCCCTCGATTCGCGGTGACGTGCAGCACCACGGGGAAGTCGTAGGGGTTTTTGAGCTTCAAGTCGATGCTTGGGTACACCACGGTGGCGTCGAGTCCCATGTCCACATACGAGCTCGGCCGGCTGTGAGGACGGGCGCGCACCACGTCGAGGCCGGCGAAAAAGCCGGCGGCGAACAGGGAGGATGCGACCTGGCAGATCCCACCACCGACCACGTCGACGATCTCTCCCGAGTTGATGCCCGGGGCGAACCGATAGCCCGCCTCCACGCTGCGATCCCCGACGACCGCGTTGAACGAGAAGGTCTCCCCCGGATCCAAAATATAGCCGTCGATGGCGGCGGATCCGAGCTTGAGATTGTGACCGCGATCCCGCTGGGCCGACCCCGTGCGATAGCTGGTGGCGAAGCGACCAAGCACCGCTCCAAAGGCCAGGTCCGCTCGCGAGCGCAGCGGGTCTTCGGCTACCGCCGGTTTGGAGCGGACGACCAAATCCACCTCGGAGGCGCCGGAGGCCAAGGCCACCGCCACGCGAGACAGCGAATCGTGGGGCATCATGGCGGTCCCCTGGGTCGCGGGCATCACCGATCTCGCCTCGAGGTCGAGTCGAGTTGGTAGCGATGGCGTGTCGAACTTGGGCGAGAGCTTCGCGAGCACGTCGAGCGCTTGCGCCTCGTCGAAGGCCATGGGGACAGTGAGACGCACGTCTCCGGCCCGTGCCGCGGCGCGGGTCATGAGGTCTTCCACAACCGCACCAGTCCGACCCACACGGAGGGCGCGGGTGGCCACTCCCTCTAGTTCGGCATCCGCGCCGAGTTGCCGCGGCGTAGCGTCGATTCGTGCGCCTCCAGATGTGGTCAGATGCAGCGGCGCATCGAGCAGTTGGGCCGACAAGCCACCCCCACCCGCGCGCATTCGTTCGAGATCCCACCCCCCGATGTCGAGTCCTGCCACGTGGACCCCGGGCACCACAACCTCTTCGTCGAGGCTCGCCGTATATTCTGAGGCGAGCCACGCGCAAAGGCCGACGAAGGACGCGCCAATCAAGGTCGACTCGCTCCACGCGAAGAACGCGCGCCAACGTGCTGCCGGCCGAGGAGCCGTCGGTTCGTCCAATTCCGGCCTGTGCTCTCGCTCCGACACCCGGTCAAGCTAAGAGTTCCGCGCCGATCGGTCCAGAAACTGGGGAACTTAGGGTCGCGATCGTCGTTGGTCGCGGTATGTATCGCTCGATGCCGTCACCCACGTCGAGGCTGTCGCGGGGGTACACCCTGCGCCAAAAGTTTGCCCTCGCCGCCTTGATGACACACGTCATGGCGCTCGTGATCGGCTACGCCATCGCGATGTGGGTGCGCGGCGAGCGTTTGGAGCCCTCCTTGGAGCCCCTCCTTCTCGCAGGGTTTTATGTGCTGCTCGCGCTGTGCGCCGTTTTGGACGCGATGTGGGCTGACGAGGTGATCTTCGCCGGGAGCTTTCGCATCACGGCGCTGCAAGGCAAGAGCGTCGAGTCACTGCACGCGGACTCCGATCTCGAAGACATGGTCGCGACCACCCGGCGTCCCAGCGTCACCTTCCCGCTCTCCTTGGTCATCGCGGGCTTGCTTAACTACGCCTTGTTGAACCTCGCCACCCGAGATTTCCTCGGGTTTTACGACAGCACTGGCCAGCACGTGAGGACACTAAAGGGGACGGACACGGAGGAGGGTCCCCAGCGTCTCGTGGCCGTCCGAGCGCTCGCCCTGAACACGCGACCCGCCTCTGTCCGCGCCCTCGTCCGGGCGACCGAGCACAACGACGCCGAGACAGCGAGCTGGGCGGCGTGGGCTCTCGGTCGCCACGCGTCCATGCCCTACGCAGGGAAGCTGGTCGAGCCGCTCGCACAGGCTCTCGACCGAGACGATCCGACCGTGCGTCGAGAGGCCATCCTCGCCCTCGCCCGCGTGCAGCATCGGTCCATCCGGGCGCAACTCATCGAATTGCTGTTTCGCGACCTTGAAGACCCAAAACCCGCGGACGTACGGCTCGTGTGGGGCCTCGGCTACCTCCAACATCTCGATGGACTGGAGGTGCTCACGCGCGCACTCGACAAGGGGGACGAGGGCGGCGTCGGCCCCATGGCCGCGTGGTCCATGGCCCAACTCAGGGACCAGCGCGAGGGGCGAAGCGTCGTCCCCGTCCTCGAGCAGAGACTCCTCAAGGCGCCATTTGAGACGGCATGCGCCATCGTTCACGCCCTCTCCGTACTCGGTGATGAGCGCTCCAATATGGTGTTGATGCGCAGCTTCGACGGCCGATCGCCGACCTTTCGCGCTCAAACTTGCCCCTCGATCCGCGTCTTCACTGGACCCGACCATCACGCCGACGAGCGGATCTTGGTCCGCCCCGAGAGCTTCGCGATGAAGACCCTCCAGGCCCTCGGACGTGTGCGCGCCACCTCCCCCGAGATGCGCGCCCTGGTCGAGCCATGGCTTGAAATCGTGATCGACGAGACCTCCGACAACTCGCTCGCGACGCGTCAGGCCGCGGCCAACTTGCTAGATGGAATTCGATCCTCCCGCAACGACCTGGACGCCGAGGCGGCCGCTGATTGATACTCGCGACTAGTTACTGTCCGAAGGAAGCGAGGACAGGTATCATTTCAAAGTTCGCCAGGCTTGCCCCGCGCCTATGCTCAACAAAGGTACAAAACTTGATCCGCGAGATCTGACCGCGGCAGAGCTCGCACCGACGATCTCGTTGGAGGTGGTCAAGCGAGTCCGCTCGACCCCATTCGGCGAGCACTACCTGGGATCCCAAGGGGATCGAAAGCTCCTCTTGACGTCCTTCGAGCCCGAGTTCGTCGCGGATCCGGACGCGCGCGCGCGGCTGATGGCATCCCTGTCCACCGCGAGTTCCTTCCGCCACGAGAGCGTGATCGACACCTACGGGTGTATCGAAGTGAGTGGGACGGTGATCGCCGTTCGGGCGCATCCCGGGTCCCCCACCCTCAAAAACTTCATCGACCGTCGACGATCTCGGGGCAAGGAAATCTCGCCGACCACCGCCATCGGAATCGTCATTGAGGTCGCGCACGCCCTGTGCGCCCTACACCCCGATCGGGTCCACGGTTTTCTCAACAGCGAGACGATCTTTTTGTCGAAGCAAGGAACGGTCGCCTTGGGAGGGCTCGGCGAGATGCCCCTACTTCGCAGCGGCTCGATCCTGCGTGAGGCCTACGCGTCCGGTTCGCTGCCCATGCCCCCGCCCGAACTGCGAGGCAACGCACCCAAGCCAAGCCCATCTTCCGATATATTCTTCCTCGGTTCACTCTTCGTCGAGCTCATCACCGGCTCGTGTGTCACCGCCGCGGGCGATGATCTGCCGTCACTTCGTGGTCGCGTGGCGCCTGCCCTCCGCGACATTTTAGTGACCTGCTGCGCGTCCCAGGCCGCCGCACGTCCGTCCGACGCCTTCGAGTTCCTCGACATGATCGCAAAATTCCGTGCAGGAGCAACCCCGGAGACGGCCGCCCCGACCTCCCCGGGCACCCCGACGAACACCGTCGAAGACCCCCCCTCAGCCGACGGCTTTATGAACCTCGGCGCGCTCTCCTCCTTGGATGGATCCCCTGACAGCGGGCTCGACGCGGTCCTAACGATGGACGCGGTCCCAACGATGGATGAGGTCCCAGCCGTGGGCGACCTCGGGGTCGGGGCCGCAATCGGCCTCGACATCCCGACCCTAGACTCACCCGGTCTCGGTGGCGTCGGTGGCGACGAGTCACGGGAGGGAATCTCCGTGGGCAACATCGACTTAAGCCCCGGGATCGGGGGGGCCGCGACGAGCGAGCCCCCGGGCGTCGGCATCTCTCTCGATCTGGTCGACGCCGACGTCCGACTCGTCGTCGTCGTCGATGGAATCGATGAGGGGCCGTACGACCTCGACACCCTTCGGTCAAGAATTCGTGCGGGGAAAATCAAACCCAACAGTCTCGTCGGCAAGTTAGGACAGCCTCCAGTAAAGGCGATGGAGCATCCAGCCACCATGAATCTGTTCGTGACCGAGCAAGAAGGCGCCGCGGCGCTCGTCTCGATGGATCCGAGCGCCCCCCCCAACCTCGGCCTCGGCGGCCCCGCTGGCGCGCCCACCCCGGATCTACGACCCGACAGCATTGGACTCGACTTATCAGGCACGCCCGCTGTTCCTCCTCCACAGTCGGGGCCTTCGTTGGCCGCGACACGCGGCGCGGCCCCTCACGACCCTGGCGCCGCAGTCGGCACGACGAGCGACGGATCCTCCACGCCGTTTCAACCAACGCCCGCGCCCGCGCGGCGCGGACGGGCGAGCCGAGGGAGCGGCGTCGCGGGGACCCTCGGCTGGGTGATGCTCACCCTCGTGCTGTTCGCGATCACCGCCTGGGTGATGTGGCAACGACAAGGTAAGGGAGGATGAGCACCGGCGGGAGCCATCTGTCACGGGGCACGCGGTGGATGGTGTCCGCCAGCGTCATCTGTGCGATGAGCGGGTGTCTCGCGAGCACGAGCCCTGCCGCCGCGACGCCCGATCGCGGGCGTGAGGCGTGCGACGACGCCTGCGTGCAACGACACCTCCAATCCGCGCTCGCCGATCTTGAGCGAGGACGCACTCAAACGGCGCGCGAGCGGCTCGAGGGTCTGCACCCACGTCCGCCCATGAGCGACCCCACCCTCCGGCTCGTACTCGCGCTGCTGGCCATGGAGGCCGGAGACCCAACGCAGGCCATGGGCCACGCGGAGTGGCTCGCCGCCCATGCCCCTAGCGCACGAATCGCCGCAAAAACCTGCCGAATCCTTGTACGACTCTCTGAGCCGCGGCGCGCATCTACCCTCGCGCAACAACGAATCAACGAGGGGGTCGTCTCGCCCGCCTTGTACCTCGAACTCTCGTGGGCCTGGGAGGCGCAAGGACAAGAGGCGGCGGCAATGCGTGGGCTCCAAGAGGGACTGGACTCCTTCCCAAACGATCCAGCGCTCCTTGAAACCGCAGCTGCGAGGGCCGACACCGCCGGAGACTACGCCGCGGCCATTGACCTATACACCCGCGCGATTCCCTACCATCTCTCTCCCGAACTCATGCACGAGGCGGTCGCACGGGTCGCGACGCAGGCCGACCAACACGAGCTCGCCATTCGTCACGCCCGCCTCGCCGTCGCCATGGCGGGGGATCGTGACGCAAAACTGTACCGAGTGCTGTACGACGCGCTCCTCGCGAGCGGGGACGTCGACGGGGCCCGCGGCGCCCTCGAGCGGGGCCGACGTCGATTCCCTCAAGCGGCCATCCTCGGGGAGCCGTGATCGTTGGCGATCGCGAGCAACGCAGCGGCCGCCGATGGATGTGGGTCGTCTCTTTGTGCCTCGCCTTCGCGATCCCCTCGACCACCGCGCGCGCCGACGCGCCGCTGTGGCCAGGCTCCGCCGACGCCGCCCGGCGAATATTGGCGGATCCCGACACGCCACCCGAGGTAGGTGTGGCGCTCGTGGCGTCGTCGGAAGCCCTGCCCGAAGCTGCGGCGAGCGCCCTGCTCGCCGACGCCGCCGTGAGCCGCGCGCGGGCGGTGCGGCGCGCGGCCATGCAACAGTGCGCACACAGACGACTCAAGGCGTGTCTCCCCGCGGCGATGGAGCAATGGCGCCGCGGCCTCGACCCGGACCCAGCGAGTCGCGCGGCCTACCTCGCGGTGCTGCGGTTGTTTGTGGACGAGTCCGTCGCAGCGCTCCTCGTAGACGGGCTCCATGCGCCCGATCCAGAGCAGCGGAAGGCGGTCGCCTTGAGCCTTTTCGGCGCGACCATCCCCGACGCAGCGCGCGCCATCATCCTTCCAGCCCTCACCGCCCGCGCGGCGGATCAGGTCCCGGTCGTCCGAGCCGCGGTGTTGCCAACCCTCTCCTCACTCGATCCCAACCGACGCGCGACTGCCCTGCTCCAGGGCCTCGACGACCCGGAGCCCCTGGTGCGAGCGCGCGCCGCCACAGCCATCGGACACCTCGGAGATCGACGATTTGCGCCGCGGCTCCTCCGCATGCTCGAGACCCTCTCCACGCCCGACATCGCCGCCGCCGTACTGACCGCGCTCGGCCGCACACCTGGCCCCGAGGTAGACCTCGCCCTGCTGCAGTTCCTCGTGTCGCCACCCACCCACCTCTCGCAGAGTTCCATCGCGTGGACCCTCGCGCTGCGTGCACCGTTCCGGGCGACCACTCGCGACACGCTCCTCGAGTTCCTCGACTCCCCCGACGTCGCCGACTTGGCGTTTCGCACCCTCGCTGGAAACCTCACCGAGAGCGACCAAACCGAAATTCGCGCTCGTCTCGACGCCGCGGCGCGCGTGAGGCCGTCGTCGCGCGCCAGCCTTCAAGCGCTGCTCAACGCGAGCAGGCCGTGGAGCAGCGTGTCGGCGACCTTGAACAAGTCGTCTGGCGATCACGCCGTGGCCGACGCGACTCCACGCCCGCAAGCGAGCCACGCGCTTCGGGTCATCTCCGCCTTTGAGCAGCCCCCCCGCTCCCGAACACAAGCGAGGCTGCTCTTGTTTCGGGCCATGGCGATGACCCCCGAGTTGCCTCGGACAGAGGCCCTGATGTGGCGCTTTCTCGCGAGCCCATCGGAGCCTACCGCAGACCTCCCGCGCGGGACGACCTCCGTACATCGAGACCTCGCGCTCGCGGAACTCGTACGCTGGATCGGCGATGCGGGCCGCGCCCCCGCCACACGGTGCGGCGCACTCTGGGCGCTGCTCCGCGCCGCCGACGATCGCCACACCCGTCGCGCGGCTTGGGATGTGGCGCGGCGTCATCTCGCGAGCGGCCCTGCCATGCGACACTGCGTGGCCTTGGCGCCGGCGATGGTGGCGCCACCGGTCGAGCGCGGTGCATCTTCCCGGGGGCGCGCGGGGCTGCGCCAAGTCCGTCGAGTGATCTTCACCCGCTCGCTGCTCGACGAGGATCCGCGAGTCCGCGCCGCGGCTCTGCTGACCGGCTGGATCCTCCGCTCCCCCGACGTCGACGCGGCGCTCCTGCGCGCAAAACAAGACCCCGACCCCCACGTGCGACAGCTCGCGGGGGCCCTCACGGTGATGGCTCCCGATCTGCGCGACGCCAGCCACTCGTTGTCCATGGTTCGCCCGGCCTCCGCAAACCAGCGCGCGGTGGATGGATGGCTCTGGGTGCGGCTCGTCAGACAGAACCAGCCGGCCGCCATGTCCATCCCGCTACCCACACTCCCGCACCTCCCCCTCGTCATCGCACCCGGCCACGCGCGGCCAGACGTCCCACCGCTCGATCGAATTCAATGACATGATTGATATTCGATTAGATACTTATTGTTTCTAGCCGAAGTCCGCCTCCTCCAGATTCGCCCTAAGTATCTTATATTGATGACTTAAAATAATTGGTCCACGTTGTGCAAAGAAACCATGCATGTTGTCTTCCCAACGAGCGTTTGAATCCAGCGTGGCACCTCACCTCCATACTCTGCGCGCGTTGGCGTGGCGCCTGACCAAGGCCGACGACCGCGCCGATGATCTGATGCAAGAGACCTTGATCCGGGCCTGGAATCATTGGGACCGTCTCCAAGCCTCCGACGCGAATGTCCGCGCGTGGCTCCGTCGGGTGATGGTGAACAAGTTCATCTCGCAACAGCGCCACCGCAAAGTTGTGACACGCACAGCCGCCCGCCCCGATCTCGTCGACCATCTTGTCTCCGCCGACCGTCGAAGAACGGCGCAGCACCCGGAGACCATCTTCATGCAACATCACAAACGACGCGAGATCGTGTCCGCTCTCGATGCGCTCGAGGAACCCTTCCGCAGCGTCATCACCATGGTGGACGTTCGCGGTTGGTCCTACAAGGAGGCCGCGCAGGCCCTTGAATGTCCCCTGGGAACCGTCATGAGCCGTCTCCACCGGGGCCGGGCCCGCATGCGCGCACATCTCCAATCGGGCCCAACACCGGTTGCCGAGCTGCTCTGCTAACCTGCGGCTGTGCGCGCGTGGCCGAGACGGCGAAGGAATATTATGGCGGGAGCGATGGGCTCGCTCTTGCTGAGCGCGCAAGCCTGCGAGGCCTCGCCACGCTCTGATCCGACGCAGTCTCGACGTGAACCCACGGCCGCCGAGCCTGGGGCTGCTCTCACGCGCCCCGTCGAGATCGCCTCTCCGGTCGCGCAGCCCGTCAACCGTCCGCGCCTAGAGACCGGACGAGGCTGGCTTCACCTCGCGTGGACGCAACGCGGCCTCGGCGGGCGCGGCGACGCCTTGGTGTTCACGGCACGATCCCTCGAGGACGCCCGTTGGCGCGACCTCACCTCGCTCTCTCAAAATGTGGCCTCGGACGCCCCTCTCTTCACGGTCAGCGCCCCCACACGGAAGGTCGCGGTGAGCTGGTCCGCCCCCATCGGCGGGGGACAGCTTCGACCATGGATCGCCACGACGCAGGATGCCGGGCGTCGGTTCTCGGCCCCCGAGATCCTCGGGCTACCACCCGACGTTTCGCGCGCGACCTCGGCCCTCCTCGCCGCTCCGACGCAGCCGGAGGGCCCATGGACGACGGCCCTCCCGCGCCCCGTCTTGCCGAGCCGTGACCTCCGTCCCGCACCGGCCGTCTCCAACGCCGCCTCACATGCCTGGGTGCCGTTGCGTGTACCCCCGGCCGCCGTCGACGACGAGGACGGCGGCTTCCAAGCGCTGACCACCTGCGCGGGAGGGGGCGCGCTCGGCCTTTGGTGCGCAGCGGCGGGGCACGCCTCCTTGGCCACCATCGCCATGAGCCACCCCCTCAACGAAGAACTGCGCTGCGTCCGTGCCCAGCGCCCCCTCGTGTGCCGCGGCAATCGAATTGCGGTCGCCCTCGGATCCGCCGGCTCCCGCGCGACCTGGCTGTGGGCAGGACAGAGCCCCTCGAGCTTGCGTCGAGTGGCGCGGCTCCCCGGCGCCACCGCGCACGTGGTCCGCGTAGACTGGGTCGATGACGTGCACCTGGTAGCGGTATGGATCGACGACGCGCGCTCGCTGCATGCGATGACCGTCGCCGTGGAAGACGGCCGTGTGGCGACGACGCTGCTCGCCCGAGAGGTCATCGAGGCCAGCGCCGCGACCGAGACCGATGGAGGTGTCCTCTACATCGCGTGGACGACCCATACGGCAGCAGATCGTCCACCGCGCCCCCCGGAGCCCACCGACGGCCGCGGCGTCTTGCACCTCGGGAGCGTCGCCCTACGCGGCGGGATGCTCTCCACCCCCCACGACGCCTCGCCCCTCGACCCTGCGGACACGACGCGCTAGTACATACCCATGCGGTCCTCTCTCCAAACGCTCTCCCCGCCGACGCGACGCCACGTGTCCGCGCTCGCAGTGGGGATCGTGCTGAGCCTCCTCGCCGCAGCCTGCGGGAAGGCGCCCGCGCCAAAGGCGTCGTCCTCCGCCGACGGCGGCATCCGCTACGTGGCGTCCACCCTCGACGGCGTCGATATCTCGCTGCCGGCGACGGGAGACCGCCTCACCCTCGTCAACGTGTGGGCGACGTGGTGTGAGCCCTGCCTCGACGAGCTCCCCCTCTTGGCGGACATCCACACCGAGCTTCGAGGTCCGCGCTTCTCCGTGCTCGCCATCTCCGTCGACAGCGCGCGCAACCATCAGCGGGTTAAGGATACGGTGCGCGATTGGGAACTCCCATTCCCGGTGGTCCACGACCCCGACAACCGCATTGTGCCCACCCTCAAGGTCTCCGGATATCCGACCTCCGTACTCATCGACGGACACGGCCTTGAGGTCGCGCGTCGCGAGGGGGTGCTGCAGGGCGCCACCGGACCGTTTCTCTCCCAGGTCCGCGCGGCGCTTCGTGAACGCGGCTGACCGCCCGCAAGCTCAGGCGGTAGGCTCTGCGAGCGGGAACCCCGTCGGCCCTGAGGACGACGAGGGCGTCTCCGGCTCTTTTAACTCGGGCATGCCCGCGGCGTCATCGTTCGACTCGGACGCCGGCGGAATGATCCGCGGCAGGGGCTTGCCCTCCACGAGCAGCTGCACCTCGTCGGCGGAGAGCACCTCTCGCTCCACCAACGCGATCGCGAGGCGCCCAAGCGCGGCCCAGTTGTCTTGCAGCAGTTTCTTGGCGCGGATGTACTGCTCGTCGATGATCCGGTGGACCTCCTCGTCGATCGCCTGCGCCGTCGCCTCCGAGTAGTTCTGCTTGCTCTGAATGTCGCGACCCAAAAACGGCTCGGAGCGCGCTTGGCCGAAGGCGATCGGACCGAGCCGCTCGCTCATCCCCCACTCGCACACCATCTTGCGCGCGAGCGAGGAGGCCTTGGCGATGTCGTTGCCAGCGCCCGTGGTCACGCGGCCGTCAAATCGCAGCTCCTCCGCGAGACGGCCCCCCATGAGCATGGCGATGTTACCTTGGGCGTGGACGAGGTCGACGGACAGTCGATCCTGGTCGGGCAGCAGATGCGTGACCCCCAGCGCTTGACCGCGCGGGATGATCGTCACCTTGTGGATGTCGTCAATGGTCCCCGCTGGGAGGGTCTTCGCCACCAACGTGTGGCCCGCTTCATGCCAGGCCGTAATGAGTTTCTCTTCGTCGGAGATGTGCGCGTTGCGGCGCTCCGCCCCCATCATCACCTTGTCTTTCGCGGCGTCGAAGTCGATGTTGCCCACGCGCTCCCGATCGTTGCGCGCCGTGATGAGCGCGGCCTCATTCACGAGGTTCTCGAGATCAGCGCCGGAGAATCCAGGGGTGCCCCGCGCGACCACGGACAGATTGACGTCGTCCGACAGAGGCACCTTGCGGGTGTGCACCTTCAAAATCGACTCGCGCCCGCGCACGTCGGGGAGCCCCACCACGATTCGCCGATCGAAGCGTCCGGGCCGAAGCAGGGCCGGATCGAGCACGTCCGGGCGGTTGGTGGCGGCCACCAAGATCACACCGTCGTTGGACTCGAAGCCGTCCATCTCTACCAGAAGTTGGTTGAGCGTCTGCTCTCGCTCGTCATGTCCGCCGCCGAGCCCCGCGCCGCGGTGCCGACCCACAGCGTCGATCTCGTCGATAAAGATGATGCAGGGGGCGTTTCGTTTGCCCTGCTCGAACAGGTCGCGGACCCGGCTGGCGCCGACGCCGACGAACATCTCAACGAAATCAGAACCGCTGATGCTGAAGAACGCCACCCCCGCCTCGCCGGCGATGGCGCGGGCGAGCAAGGTCTTGCCGGTGCCGGGCGGGCCCATGAGCAAGACGCCCTTGGGAATTCGTCCACCGACCCGCGTGTATTTCCTCGCGTTGCGGAGGAAGTCGATGATCTCTTCCACCTCATCGCGCGCCTCTTCGATCCCCGCGACGTCGCTAAATGTCACTTTTTGCGTGTGCTCGTTGAGGAGCCGGGCCTTGCTTTTGCCAAAGCTCATGGCCTTGCCGCCACCCGCCTGCATCTGCCGCATGAACATCACCATGATCACCAAGAGGAGCCCACACGGGATCAACACGATGGCGATGGTCAGGAGGTGGTTCTCCTCTTCGGGCTCAACTTTGTAGTCGATGTTCTTCTCGTTCAGCAACGCGAAGAGGTCATCGGTGGCGGGGCCTTGGACGGAGAAGCTCCGGCCGTCTCGTTCGTAGTGAACGGCGACCGAGTTGGCTTTCATCTGCACCTCGAGCACGGTCTCTTCAAAGGTCTTCGGCGTGTCCCGCACCTCACGGACAAACTCCGCGTAGGTTCGCGGCTCGTCGCGCTTAGTTTCATTGATGAGGCTCGCGACGAAGAGGAGCGCCAGCGCGATGGAAGCCCAAACGAGAACGGATTTTGTCTGTTGTTTCACGACGTGATCGAAGGGGCGCCAGCATGCGACGCCAGGTGAGAGAGGGCCATCCTAAGACCGAACGCAGGAGGCACAAGTTTCCACGTGCGCGTTTCGCGGGTTTCGCCCGCCCACACGTGGTGCGGCCGAGACCTCACGGTCCCGTCGGTGCCCCTGCTCCGGTGTATTCGACGTGAAGACCCCATCTGTCTACGCATAGCTGGCGTTCGGGGTGTACGCAAAAAATCCTAGGACGAGCCCCGCCGACAACGGCGGGACGGCGGACATCCTCGAGATGCGCGTCCCACTCGCAAAGCGCCGCGTCGACCTCGCGGAGCGCACCTACCGCGAGTTCTCCGCCATCCACCCCTTCCCGCACGCAAAAGTCCCGAAGCGCCTGAAGTCGCACCACCGCCGGGATCGCACGCCATCCCTGGGGCCGCACGCGGTGCCCCTGGAGGGGGCCGCCTCCTGCCATGCCGCCCCCCGCGCGCACGCCTACCTCTAGTTGCTTGGCGAGCGCCGCCCCGGCCAAGTCATGCACGAGGTCCGCCGCGCCGCGTACTTGCGCCAGAGCCTCGCTCACGGTCTGTTCGAGGGAGGGGTTGAGCCGACGAAGTTGGGGCAGCACCTCCATCCGCACCCGGACGCGAGGATGCGTGCGGTCGTCATTACTCGGATCGTCCACAAAGGGAAGTTGCATGCGCCCCGCGAGGTCCCGGGCGCGCGCGCGGCTCATGCCGAGCAGCGGTCGCACCACGCCGTCGCCCGCGGGCGACATCCCCCCGAGGCCGGCCACGCCTGCGCCCCTCGTCAGATTGAGCAGCACGGTCTCCACTTGGTCCGTCGCCGTGTGCCCGAGGGCGATCCAGCTCGCCACATGACGTCGCGCGAGCTCTTGGAGAGCCCCCCGCCTCAGGTCTCGGGCCCGCGCCGCGAGGTCGGGCCCCCGCTCCACTATGATTCGCGTGATCTCACAGGGGAGTCCGAGGGCCGCACAAAGCTCACGGACCTGCTGCCCTTCGCGCTCGGACTCGGGCCGCAGACCGTGATCCACGTGACCCACCACCAGCCTCCACCTGCGTTTGCGGGCCAGACGCCAAAGGAGCCCGAGCAGCGCGACCGAGTCCGCGCCCCCAGAGCATCCCACGACCACGCCCGCCCCGTCCTCGACGCCAGCCGCGGCCATGGCCCGGCCCACCTCCCCGAGGGCGCGCGCGATATCTGGATGACGAGGCGCTTCCATTCCGATACGGCGATGGTACCTTGTCGCGCACCATGGCCAAGGGGATCCGCACACTTACGCCGCGAGACCTGGCTGCGATCATTAACGATCCAGTCTCGCTCGAGCTTCGGGACGACCTCCCAGAGTTGATTCCGGGCCTCTCCCCCACCACATTCGTCACGCTCGCCCGAAAGCTGGCCAAGGAGCAGCGGCTCGAACTGCTGATCCCGCACGGCGCCCCGGAGCAGCTTCGCGCCGTGGTGGATTTTGACGGCTGGCGAGGAGATCGACTCCATACGCCGGCCGCGCGCACCTGGTTGTCTCGGGTGGCCACATGCCTGCGGGAGCAACAGGCACCGCGCGGGAGCCTCACCTCGCTCGTGGAGTCCATGGACATGGAGTTGTGGGTGCTCGCCCTCATGGCCACCACCGCCGTCGCCGAGGCTGAGCCCGATGACGACGCGTGGAAGGACCGAGCGCTCGCGACCATGCAGACCCTCGCGACCTACGAGTCACCGGACGGCAACTACATCGTGGGGGTCCCCGATGACGAGATAGGGCGAGAGGCCCTCGCGATCATCGACGCCGTCTACCACGACGACCTGATGACCGGCGCGAAGCTCGTGCGGTTCATTAAGTACAGCCTCGGCTCGGAGCTGGAAGAAGCGCAGTACCGATGGCGGGCCGGGCGACTCGCTGATGAAGGGTTCCCCTCGTGGGAGGACGCCATGCGATTGTTCGCGCCGATCTCACGCAACGAAGCCCGTGGCGAAGCCTCGACGTCGGAAGGGCCACCCAACCCCGCGTCTCCCGAGGCCGCACCTCAAGGCGGCCGCGCGGACGATGAGCGGCTGTTGAGCTTGCATCCACGCCCCATGCTCGCGGCGCTCCTTGAGCGACTTAGCCCCCACGAACGCGGCGTCCGAGGGCGAGAATTTTTACTCCTCGTCAACGAACTCATGGCGGCCCAACGCTTTGAGCCCGGAGATGACGCGTCCCAGCGTCGCGCCGTAGACCAAGCGCAGGCCACCCTCAATTTAGGCCTCGAGTTCCTCGCGGCGGAGGTCGACGAAGAGGACCCGATGCCCTTCGTCCACAGCCGCATGAACGCCATCGGGATGCGCGGGCTGTTCCGGGTCGGGTACGGCCCCCTCGCGCGCTTGCGGAAGGCGGCCCTCGCCCTTCACAAGAGCGGACAGGTTTCGCTGACCCAACCTGGGTCCCTGCTCGACCGTCCCTGGGGGCCGTGGCTCCGCGCGCTCGTGGAGTGGTTTCCAGAGCGCCCTGCGGGAGCGTCGGATGACCCCTCGAAGCGCATCCCGGGCACGACGACGATGCCGATGGATTCCCGGGCCGCCGTTCGCGAGGCCACCGTGATCCTCGCCCAAGCCGGCGCGATCGCCCAACTCGTCTTCGACGCGCGGGGATTTAAGGTCGATCCTTCGTGGGTCACCCGGGTCGACGACCCGGCGAAGCTGCGGCTCGGAGACTTGATCCGCACGGCGCTCGTCCACGAGCAACTGCCGGGTAGCGCAGGAGCCCTCGCCCCCCTCACAGTCGATGATCTCACATGGGCCCGCGCCCACCTGCTCGACGCGCGGGGACAGCTCGTTCCAGCCCTTCTCGACGGGCTCACCACGCGGCTGCGAAGCCTCGACGCCTCCGCCCACGCCGACGCGATTATTGAGACCCTCGGCACCCGCCTCGTCGTGGAGCTTTCAGGCCTCGAACAGGACACCGAAGGCGCCATCGATCTCAGCAAGGTGGGCGGCATGCTCACCATCCAGCGGATCTCCGTGTGGCTCAAGACGGGGCTCGACTCGAACGCCGCGGGGTCGTAGGCCGCCGTCGATACGCGCCTACTTGCGCAGGCCGACGAGGGCCGCCGCCGCCGCCGCCGTCTCGGCTTTTTGTCGGCTGTCCCCGCGACCTCGCCCGAGCTCCGCGCGCGCGCCGTCGATCTCGACCCACGCGACGGCGTCGAAAATCGGAGCCAACGACCCGCACTGCTCGGAGGCCGCGGATCGCTCTGTCACCTCATACCGCGGGCTGCTCTTGTGCATCTCTTGCACCCGCCACTGCAGCTGCGACTTGGCGTCGACGCCGTCGTCGATCCCCACCGCGTCGATCTGCGCGCCCATCACCCGCTCCACCACCTGCCACGCCGCCGCATAGGCGTCGCGGCCGGCATGCTGAGCGTCCAAAAAGATCGCCGCGATCACGGCCTCGAACGCATCAGAGAGCACGCTGGGTCGCGTGCGCATCCCCTGCAACTCGGCGCCCCGCCCCAGGTACAAATAGGTTCCAAGCTCGATTCCTGCCGCGCACCGCGCCAGCGGTGCCTCCGACACCACCGCGGTCCTCAGCCGCGTCAGCACCCCCTCGTCCGCGTCGGGGAAATCGAGCCACAGCCGCTGGGCGATCAACAAGTCAAGGACTGCGTCCCCTACGAATTCCAGGACGCCGTAGCTGTCCCACCCGTCGCGCCGCTCGTGGGCGTAGGTGCGGTGCGTGAGGGCCACCCGAAGCAGCTCCCGCCGACGGAACGTGTAGCCAATCACCGCCTCAAGCGGCGCGAGTCGCTCGGCCATCCCCTCGCACTCGGGGGGCTGTTCCAGCAGGCTCAGCAGTCGATGGGGAAGCGCGTACATGGCGTGGTCTCTCGTGATGATTTGGTGCGTCGTGAGTCCGTGCGGCGCGAGTCAGCGCGCGCTCTCGATCCAGCCTCCGCCGAGCACCCGGTCCCCCGCGAACGCGACCGCCGCCTGTCCAGGCGCCACCGCGCGCACCGGCGCGTCGAACTCCACCGTGGCCCGCGACCCCACCACGCGCAAGGTGGCGGGCTGGGCCGGCGAGCGATGGCGTATTTGAACCGAGCACTGGATGGGTGTGTCATCGTCAAGGTCGTCGAGGCGACGAAAATCAGCGACGTCGAGCACCCGACGTGCCAGCGCCTCCGCGTCCCCCACGACTACTTGTCGCGCCTCGGGGAGCACCCGGAGCACGTAACGAGGCCGTGGAGAAGACACGCCGAGGCCTCGGCGCTGTCCCACCGTGACCCGATGGATCCCCTTGTGGGTCCCGAGACTGCGGCCCTCTTCATCTATCACCTCCCCCTCCGCGAGGGAGTCGGCCCCCAGCCCAAGCGCCTCCGCGCGCCGCTCGACCACCGCCCCGTGGTCTCCGTCGGGGACGAAGCACAGCTCTTGGCTGTCCGGAGCGTCCCAGTTGGGCATGTGACGCTCTTGTGCGTACGCGCGCACCCGCTCCTTGGTCCAGCCACCGAGCGGAAAGCGGACGTCGGCCAGGGTGTCCTTGCCCATCGCAAACAAAAAGTAGCTCTGGTCTTTGGCGGGGTCCACACCACGAAGCAGCGCGCCGTCCTCGATGCGCGCGTAGTGTCCCGTGGCCATATACGTGGCTCCCAACGCGCGCGCCCGAGTCAACAGCGGTCCAAATTTCACGTGCTCGTTGCAACGCGCGCACGGATTCGGTGTGCGGCCCGCCGCGTACTCACGCGCGAAATCATCGATCACCGCCTCTTGGAAGCGCTGCTGCTCATCCACCACGTAGTGCGGGATGCCCAGTTGCTCGCACGCCCGCTGCGCGAGGTCCACCTCCGCCGGCGAACAGCAGGTCCCACCACGCCCACGCCGCGGCTGGTCACGCGCGTCGTACAGCCGCATGGTCATGCCCACGACCTCGAGGCCTTGCTCCACAAGGAGCGCGGCTGCGACCGAGGAATCGACACCTCCGGACATGGCGCAGACCACCCTCACGCCGCACCCCCAGTCTTCAGTTCCGTGCGGACGCTGCTGCGCATCTGAGCGAGCACGCCGCCCAGGATCACATCAAAGCGCTCAAGCTCCTCCGCGGTGTTGTCTTTGCCCAGAGAAATTCGGATCACCTGCTGCCCCTCCAAATCCGACAGCCCGATCGCCCGCATGGTCGCGGAGGCCTTGGCCACACCCGAGCTGCACGCGGAGCCCGTGGACACGCACGCGCCCTCAAGATCCAGCGCCATCGCCAAGGTCGCCCCCTCGCACCCGGGGAACCGGGCGCTCACCGTATTGCCCACCTGCAAGGAGGCCGAGCCGAGCACGACCCCGTCGTGGGCTTCCACCAGCGCCACGAGCCGCCGCCGCAGATCTTGAGTGTGCGCGCGGCGCTCCTCAACCTCCTCCGCTGCCAGTGATGCGGCGACCGCGAAGGCTTCTGCCAACATCACGCTCGGCGTCCCTGGTCGGCGACCGCGTTCTTGCGACCCACCTCGCAACACAGGATCAAGCTCTAGGCCACGGGCATGGACGAGCGCCGCGATACCCACGGGGCCGTGAACTTTATGTGCTGTCACGCTCATCATGTCGACGCCAAGATCGCCAAAATGAAGCGGGGTCTTCCCCAGCGCCTGGACCGCGTCGGTGTGGACGACGACATCCTCGCGCACCCCTTTGAGAACTCGACACAACCGCTTGATGTCACAAAGATTTCCAAGCTCAGAGTTCACCATGCCTATGGAGACAACCCCGATATTTTCATGGGCGGTGAGTACCTTGACGGCGGCCTCCGGGGTGACCGCGCCGTGCTCGTCCACGTCCAACCAGTGCACCTCGTGTCCCTCGCTCTCGAGCAAGCCCGCGCTCTCGAGGACGGCGGCGTGCTCCATGCGCGTCGTCAGCAGCCCGCATGGTGCCCCCTTCTTCCGCGCCGCGCGACACCGTCCCACCAACGCGAGATTGATCGACTCGGTCCCGCTTCCCGTGAAGGTCAGACCGAGCGGTTCTGCGCCGAGTGCCTCCGCCACGATTCGACGTGCGCGCTCAAATGCACCCCGCGCCTGCCGCCCCGCCGCGTGAACCGACGACGGATTGCACGGCGCGCTGGTGCCCTCAAGGTAGTTGCGAATGGACGCGGCCACGCGTGGGTCGAGCGACGTGGTGGCGTTGTTGTCGAGATAGATCACCGTCAACTCCCGTATACCAGCACATCCCGGCCGTGGGTCAGCCCCCTCGACCCTCAAATTCCCGATTTTGCTGCGACCGTGGTAACCGCCGCGCTCTGGGCCGCGCGCGGGTCCATTCGCGGGCAGTTGACCTGCACGCGCGTGTGCGGAGACACTAGGGGTCCCCCGCGTTCGCGCCCCACCATGACCGCCCCACTCGCCACCTTGCTCACACGCGCCGGATTACTGACGGCGGGGCAGTCTCGCGACGTGGCGACGCTCCAGGCAGCGGAGGCCTCCACCTTCGCCCACGGGGTTGTCGCGCTGGGGCTGATGGACGGATCGGGGCTGGTGGCCTTCGTCCAAAATAAGCTCAAGATCCCCGCGGTACGCGCAAATCTGCTGCTCCGCGTCGCCCCAGAGACGTCGACAGCCATCCCCGCTGAGCTCGCCATGAAGCACCGGGTGCTCCCCGTCGCCATCGACCACGTGGGCAATCTTACCTTGGCCATGGCCGACCCCACCGACGACGCCGCCGTGCACGCGGTGAAGGCCCACTGGGGTGGGTACGTCATCCGCGCCGCCGCGCCGGTGGACGAGCTCGACACGGCGCTCATCGATCGGTTCGGACCCCTCCCGAGCCCCACCACCAAGCCAGAGGCGGTCCCGCTGCGCGTGCTCGAGCAGCCCCAAGATCCCGATCGTCCCGCGACGCCCACCGCCCGAGGTCCGCGCACGGCCAGCCACACACTCACAGCTCGCTGGTCCCCGCCGCTGCGAAAGCCACAGCGCGCTGCCATCCCACTTTCAAGCGAAGCCGCCGACGCATGCATTCAACAGCTGGAGTCGTCCACGGACCGCGACACACTCATCGCCCACCTGCTCGACTTTGTCGGCGCGGGATTCGCCCAGACGATCCTGTTTCTACATTCCCACGACGAACTGAGGGGAATTGACGCCCGCGGCGCCAATATCGATCCGCAAGCGGTGCGACAGGTGCGGCTCGACAGTTCCTCTCCCTCCCTATTTCGCACAGCCATCGATCGCATGATGCCGCTGTTTGGGCCCATGCCTCGGGCACAAGAGGTCGACAAGGCTTTCTCAGCGGCTCTCGGGGGAATCAGCGGGAACGTGCTTGTGCTGCCAATCGTGGTGGAGCACCGTGTCCCCCTCGTGTGCTTCGCCCATGGGACACGCTTCTCCGTGCGCAACGACACTTTGCTCCGGCTGTCCGACGAGGTGAGCGAGCACCTCGTGCGCCTGTTCACGCAGTCCCGCGGCTGACGCTTATCACTCACGCGACTGCGGGTCTACGCTCAGCGAGCGCCCCGCCCGATCGAAGTGTCCCACGTGCGCCTTGAGGTACTTGCTCGGCAGCTCGCGGCCGAGATGCGTCTGGAGGCTCAGACTGATCGGCACCAAGGCATCGAGTTCGACGCCGCAGTCGACGCCCATGCCGTCGAGCATGTACACGATGTCTTCGGTCGCGACGTTACCCGAGGCGCCAGGCGCGTACGGGCAGCCGCCCAGGCCGCCGAGGGCGCTGTCCACCACACGCACTCCCATTTGAAGCGCGACCGTCGTGTTCGCGAGGGCGGTGCCGCGCGTGTCGTGAAAGTGAACGGCCATCCTCTCCAACGGGATCCCCGCTTCGCGAAGATGCCCGAGCACGAACGCCACCTGCCGCGGCGTCCCCACCCCGATCGTGTCTCCGAGGCTCAGCTCCTCCACCCCAAGCTCAAGGAGCCGCAGACACACGGCCTCTACCTGCGCCACCGGCACGCTCCCCTCGTAGGGGCAGCCGTAGACGCAGCTGACATAGCCACGGACCCGCATGCCCTCCGCGCGCGCCTGGGCGATCACCTGCGCATAGGTGTCGAGCGCCTCCGCCGTCGACTTGTTAATATTTTTTCGGTTGTGGCTCTCACTGGCCGCCAAGAAGACCGCCACCTCGTCCATGCCTCCCCGCACAGCCCCCTCGAGCCCCCGCATATTGGGAACCAGCGCGCTGTAGCGGACGTCCGCTCTGCGGCGCAGCCTCGCCGCGACATCTGCGTGATCGGCGAGAGCAGGAATCCACCGCGGATTCACAAAGCTCGTGATCTCGATGCGTCGCACCCCAGCCTCCACGAGCCGCTCGATCATGGAGATCTTAAGCTCCGTGGGGACCACCATTTTCTCATTCTGGAGGCCGTCGCGCGGACCCACCTCGTACACCTCGACGGACGCGGGTAACGCCGTAAAGAGCTGGTTGTGGTGGGGCGAGGCGGGTTCAGTCACCGAGGCTTCTCCGGAGCGATGGGGCGGGCCAGGTCAAAGCGCGCCGATGTCTCAGTGTACGTCATTCCACCCAGTCTTCCGACCGCGTCAAGCGCGGACGGGTCCATCGGCGCCAGACGTCCGGCCTCGGTTCGCCGCAAAAGGCCCTCTCGGACATGGAACAGCAGCACCGTGGCCACCAGGAGGGTCGAAGAGGGTGTCCCATGCCGCGTGTGTCCCAACGGGATCGCCTGCTGCAGCGAACATTCGAACGCAGCATGCGCATCCTCGACCCACGGGGCCTGGACGCGGGTCGACGGACGTCCCTTGACGCCAACGACGTCCCACTCGCTCTCGTCCGCAGCGAGCGCCGCTGCGGTCGCGTTCATCGATTCCGCGAGCGGGCGCGACACGTGGGACACCGTGAATGTCCGCGTGTCCAAGATGTTGCGCAGGGTGTCCTTGGCGGTACCGTCTCCACGCCACCCCACGCTGAGCACCAGGGTCGGCGGCTGCGAGCACACCGCCTGAAAGTAGCTGAAGGGCGCGAGGTTGCGGCGCCCTTCCCCATCGACGGTCCCTACCCACGCGATGGGCCGAGGCGCCACAAGATCGGTCATCAAGCGATAGGCATCGCTCGTCCTCAACCCTTCGGCCTCGATGAGTTCATGGGACATGCCGGCCTGTCTTATCAGGTTTTGAGCGGAGCACAAGCGGCGCGCGCCGACGGGTTCTCGACACCGTTCGTGGTCGCCTGCATCCGCGGCGGCTGTCGGTTAAAGCAAGGCCTTCAAAAAGCGTCCAGTGTACGAGCCCTTAACCTTCGCCACGCGCTCAGGGGTGCCTTGGGCGACCACTTCACCGCCGCCGGCCCCGCCCTCGGGCCCGAGGTCGATGAGCCAGTCGGCGCACTTGATCACGTCGAGGTTGTGCTCGATCACGACCACAGTATTGCCCGCGTCGACGAGGCGACGCAGGACCTTGAGCAGCCTCGAGATGTCCTCAAAGTGCAGCCCCGTGGTGGGCTCGTCGAGCACGTAGAGCGTCCTCCCGGTCTGCACCTTCGCGAGCTCTCGGCTCAGCTTGATGCGCTGGGCCTCGCCGCCCGACATGGTGGTCGCCGTCTGTCCAATCTTCATATAGCCCAGGCCCACGTCGCGGAGCGTCTCCAAGATGCGCTTGAGCTTGCGGTGATGGGCGAACAGCTCGTAGCACTGATCGATGCTCAAATTGAGGACGTCGGTGACGGTGAACCCCTTGTACCGCACCCCGAGCGTCTGCTCGTTGTAGCGACGGCCCTGACACACCTCGCACGACACGTAGACGTCGGCCAAAAAGTGCATCTCCACCTTCACCACGCCGTCGCCCTGGCACGACTCGCAGCGACCGCCGCGGACGTTGAACGAGAAGCGCCCCGCCTTCCATCCCCGCGCGCGAGACTCGGGCAGCTGCGCGAACAACATCCGTATCTCGTCGAAGGCCTTGGTGTAGGTCCCCGGGTTGGAGCGGGGGGTGCGACCGATGGGGCGTTGGTCGATGGCGATGACCTTGTCGATCTGGTCGAGGCCCTCGATGCTCTTGTGCGCGCCGACCCTGCCGCTGCCGCCGTGCAGCGCCCGGCCCAGCGCGGGCAGCAAGATCCCGTTGATCAGCGAAGACTTGCCCGCGCCGCTCACCCCGGTCACGGCGACCATGCCTCCGAGGGGCAGATCGACATCGATGCCCTTGAGGTTGTGCTCAGCGGCGCCGCGAATGGTCAGTTTGCCCGTGGCCTCCCTGCGCTCGGAGGGCGTCTCGATGCTCCGCTTCCCAGACAGGTACTTGCCGGTCAGCGACTTCGTGGACCGCTCAAGACGGGCGGGCGTGCCCGCGAAGACGACCTCGCCCCCCAAATGCCCCGCTCCTGGACCGAAGTCGGCGACAAAATCCGCGGCGCGAATGGTGTCCTCATCATGCTCGACCACCACCACGGAGTTTCCCAAATCTCGCAGCCGCTGCAGCGTCTTGATCAGGCGCTGGTTGTCCCGCTGATGCAACCCGATGCTCGGCTCGTCGAGAACGTACATCACCCCGGAGAGCTCCGATCCAAGCTGACTCGCGAGCCGAATGCGCTGCGCCTCCCCACCCGAGAGGGTCGGTCCGGAGCGGTCGAGCGTCAGGTAGTCGAGCCCCACGTCCACAAGAAACTTCAAGCGATTGCGAATCTCTCGGAGCACACCCTCCGCGATGACGAGCTGAGACCCGGAGAGCGCGAACGCCTCGAAGTGGTCATGCGCCGCCCGGACGGTCCTCGACGTCACCTCCGCGATGCTCAGATCTTCCACGTGGACGGACAGAGACTCATCGCGCAAGCGCCGTCCTTTGCATCGCTCGCAGGGCTGCTCGACGAAATAGCGGCTGTGCCGATCCCGCGCGGACTCGGTGGCTGATTCGGAGTAGCGTCGCTCAAGATTGGAGATGACGCCCTCGAACCGCATCCCCCAGGTGCCGTGACTGTCCGACTCCTCGCTCCCCCACGACACCTTGAGGCGACGGTTTCCGGCGCCGAACAGCACCTTGGTCTTCTTCGCCTTGCTTAGTTTCTTCCACGGGACGTCAAGGTCGACGTCGCAGGTCTCCGCCAGCGCCTCGATGATCCGATATGTCCACCCCTCGCCGCGATCCACCGCCGAGGCCCACGGCGCGATGGCTCCCTCGTTGATCGAGAGCTCCTCGTTGGGGATCACAAGATCGGGGTCCACCTCCATGCGGGTGCCGAGCCCGTTGCAGGCGCTGCAACACCCGAGGGGGCTGTTGAAGGAGAAACTCTGCGGAGACAGCTCCGGGTAGGCGATGCCGCAACAGCTTCGGTCTTGAGAGAATTCGAGCGGCTCGACGTCGTCTGCCCCCACGGGCTCGATCACCACCGAGCCCTTCCCCTCCCGCAGCGCCAACTCCACGCTCTCCGTGATTCGGCGACGATGGGACTCTTTAATGACGATGCGATCGACGACCAGGGAGATGTCGTGCTTGTACTTCTTGTCCAGGGTCGGCGGCGTCTCCAGGCGATGGGTCTCGCCATCGACCACGACCCGCGCGTAGCCCCGACCGCGCAGCTCCTCGAAGAGTTCGCGAAACTCGCCTTTCCGGTGGCGCACCAGCGGCGCGAGCAGCAGGGCCTTGGTGCCCTCAGGGAGCCCGAGCACCTCGGCCACCACCTGCTGCGAGCTCTGGTTTTGAACCACAGACCCGCACTTCGAGCAGTGCTGGACGCCGATGCGCGCGTAGAGCACCCGCAGATAATCATAGATCTCGGTGATGGTACCCACCGTGGAGCGCGGGTTGTTCGAGGCGCTCTTTTGCTCGATGGCGATGGTGGGGGACAGGCCCGTTAGATGCTCCACCTTCGGTCGCTCAAGCTGACCAAGGAACTGCCGCGCGTACGCGCTGAGGCTCTCGACGTACCTCCGCTGCCCCTCGGCGTACAAGGTGTCGAACGCCAGGCTCGACTTGCCCGAACCGCTCACCCCCGTGAACACCACGAGCTGTCGCTTCGGTATTTTGAGTCGGTCGATGCTGAGGTTGTGCTCCCCCGCCCCCCGCACTTCAATGAAATCAGGCTCGCGCGCAGACTTGGTTCGTGAACTCGGCACCGGAGGCGACAATCTACCCCTCACTTGCGGCTCGGCAAGGGCCCGAGCGAATCGGGCCGCGCGCCATGCGTCTTCCGCCCTCTCCCGCCCTCGAAGGCTGCTCCGCGGCGGCCCCCTCGCGAGGGATGACGCCAAGGTTGCGCGGCTCGCCGCATCTTCCTTCGCGACCGTTATGGTACGATGCGCCCCATGAATCAGCGTTTACTCACCTGCCTGACACTGCTCCCAATGTCTGTCGTAGGCGGGTGTGGCGCCAAAGAGCAGACCAACGACACCGCCGTTCGAGTCACCTGGCATCAAGATGTGGCCCCCTTGGTGAGTCAAAGCTGCGTGGGTTGCCACGCCGATGGAGGGATCGCTCCCTTCTCCCTCAACTCCTACGAAGAGGCCGCCCCGTTCGCGGGCATGATGGCCGACGCCACGGAGAGCGGCGCAATGCCGCCCTTTTTGGCCCAAGACACCGAGGAATGTCAGGTGAATCACCCGTGGGTGGACGACCTCAGGCTCACCGCCGAAGAGAAACTCATGTTGAGGCGTTGGGCCGAGCAAGGGGCACCCGAAGGCGACCCAACGACCGCAGCGCCCCTGCCCGCGCCGCCGGATCTTGAGTTGAAAGACAAAGACGAAACCCACGCGATCACGGCCCCGGTGGAGGTGTCTGGCTCGAAGGACAAATTTATGTGCTTCTCGCTGCCACTCAACAACCCCTCCATGCAGTTCTTGGAGGGGGTGCAGATCAACCCGGGCAACGAGTCCATCGTGCATCACGTCCTCGTCTACGCCGATTCGTCCGGCGCCTCCGAGGCGCTCGCCGATGAAAATGGGGCCTATGAGTGTTTTGGTGGCCCGGGCTTCAACGACGCCGCGCTCATCGCGGCGTGGGCCCCTGGCGCGCTTCCCTCCGAGATGCCCGAGGGCGTCGCCCTCGCCATCGATCCCGACACGCGACTCGTCATCAACGTCCACTACCACCCCACCGGCGCCGGCGTGGAGACGGACGAAGGCACCAGCGTCGACCTGCGCTGGTATGAGGGCTTGCCGGAGTGGGTCGGCGTCCTCCGCCTCATTGGCAACTTCAGCGGGACCCTCTTTGGAGGCGGCTACGGGCTTCAGCCCGGACCCAACGACGAAGACGGGATCGAGTTTAAAATTCCGGCAGGCATAAGCGACCACACGGAGACGATGATCTTCCCGCTGCCGGAGAGCATCCCGGACAACACGCACATCTGGCAGATGGCCACGCATATGCACTACGTGGGCACGGACATGCTCATCGGCCTCGTGCGTGACGACCCACAAGAGTCCGAGCCCGCCGACGAGTGCTTGATCCACACTCCCCGATGGGACTTTAACTGGCAGCGAGGCTACATGTACGATGGGCCCATGGAGACCCTCCCGACCGCGAAAGGCGGAGACCTTATCTACTTGCAGTGCGACTACGACAACTCCATGGCCAACCCGCACGTGGCCGAGGCCTTGGCCGATCAAGGGCTCGATGCGCCGATCGATGTATTCTTGGGCGAAGAGACGCTCGATGAGATGTGCCTAGGTGTCTTTGGGCTCGCGTTCCCGATCAGCGAGTTTTTCTAGTCTGCAGATTCGCTCCACCAAAAAGGCGCCCCAAGGAGGGCGCCTTTTTTCGGTGCGGTCGCGGACCTAAAGGGGGCGACGTTCAGGCGCAGGTGCCCTCACCGCACGCGGCCTCTCCCACGGAGGCGCGCTTTTTCTTCTTCGCGCGACGCGTCTTCGTAACCGTCTTCTTGGGGGGCAGCGGTGCAACCTCCTCCGCGACCGCCGCTTGCTCGGCGGAGGGTGTCTCCTCTGCTGCGGCGACCGCCTCCGTCACTGCCGCGGGCGCGGCATCGGCGGAGATCTGTTCATCGGACGCGATGGTCCCCGCGTTTGCATCAGCCTCGACGTCGGAAATTGTCGGCGCTTCAACGGTCCCCGCATCGGCAGCTGCAACCTCCGGAGCGACCGCCGGGGCCTTCGCTTTTTTGCCGCATCCGGCCGCCGAGCAGCTTCCCTCGGCATGCGCTGCGCCCTGAGGTTCGCCGACCTCCGCAGTGTCTGCCTGCATCGTCGCGCAGCCTGCGAGCGCTGCGCCAGTTCCAAGAATCGCGAGGGTCGAAAAAATGTCGTGTTTTGTCATTGAAATACCTTGGGCAACGTGGGCCAATCCCGTGGGCAGACTTTTGCCTTCCCACGCCCAACGCGGCGCGCTGGGACACAGTTACAGCATCTTGGGTAAAAAATGCCCCCCTTTGAAAAAATTGCGCCACATAGGCAAAACATTGTCATTTCGGCCCCAGCGGCTCTCCACTAGCAATCCACCCTAGTTCGCTCCCTTGAGAGAACAGGTCCGTGCTGGCGGACGTTCGTGTGCTGGCTCACTCGACACAAGGGCCTCAACCTTGAAACGGACGCACGAGGACACGAGATCGCTGCTCTAAACTTCACGCCTCTGTTGGACTCTCCAGCATCCGGTGAAGCGGTTGCCCCAGGCGACGCACCGTGGGAGAAACGTCAAGCAGCGGGGCACGTGCGCCAATCCCAACTCCCGGCTCGTATCCTCAACGTGTAGAAGACCATGGACCCGCTCAATCTAATCGGCACGACGGTCGAACAAAAATATGAAGTGACCCACTTCGTTGGTGAAGGCGGATTCAGCGTCGTCTACCGCGCACGACACAAGGTGTGGGATCAAGACGTCGCCTTGAAGGTCTTTAAGCTCTCCGGCATTGGCAATGAGGAGACTCGAAAGACGCTGCGCGACGCGTTTGTCCGCGAGGGTAAGCTCATGGCAGAGCTCTCTGGAAAGAGCTCCGCCATCGTCCAGGCCCGCGACATCGGGACCATTCACGGCAGCGCTGGTGACTGGAGCCCCTTCATGGTCCTCGAATGGCTGGCGGGGGAGTCGCTCGAGGCCGCCTTCGACGCGGTGCAGCGTGGCCATGAACCCCGCTGGGACCTGGCGGACACCATTGGTCGCCTCGACTCTGCAGCCGCGGCGCTCGCCCTTGCGCATCGATTCAATATCGTCCACCGTGACCTCAAACCGGGCAACCTGTTCTTTGTCTACGACGAAAACCGCGAGTTGCAGATCACCAAGGTGCTCGATTTTGGCGTGGCGAAGGTGATGCAAGACCACCTCGACGCGGACGAGGCGCTCAAACAGACCACAGCACAACTCAACGCGTTCACCCCGCGCTACGGCGCACCGGAACAGTTCAGCCGCTCCTACGGTGCGACCGGTCCCTGGACCGACGTTTTCGCGTTCGCCCTCATCGTGCTCGAGGCCCTCCTCGGAGGTGAGAGCGTGCTGAAAGGAGACGACTTCCTCTCCATCGCCAACCAGAGCACGGATCCTGAGCGACGCCCGACACCACAAGCCCTCGGTCTCGACGTCTCCGACGAAGTCGAGGCCGTGTTTGCTCGCGCGCTGTCCATCACCCCGCAGGCCCGCTACGCCGACATGGGCAGCTTCTGGAGAGACATTCGGGGCGCCGCGTTTACGGGCGAGCAAACGTGGACACCGGTGGGCCTTGCGGGCGGAGATCTGCGACGCGCCCGCAGCCTCCAGGGGGACTCGTCCGCGAACCTAGCTCACCAAGCCAGCGCGTCCCGCAGCGCATCGATGCTCCGCGGTGAACAGACCATCACCACCGACGCGAAGACCCGACCGTCCTCGCGGGGCAAGGTCGCCATGATCGCACTGGCCACCGTGGCGGTCGCCGCCGTGGTGGTCACGTCTCTCGCCCCCTCCCTCGAGGAGAGTCCTGATGCGCCTACGACGGCGGCCGCAAAATCCGAAGATTCAGCGGGCGCGGCGCTGGCCGAACGCGACGTGGTCCCCTCACCTCCGCCCGCACCTACCCTCCCTCCGCTCAGCGAGCGCTGCCCGGACGGGATGGCCCTCGTCCCGGGCGGCAAGTTTTATCGCGGGTCTGACGACGCGAAATATGCCCGCTGGCAGCCCGCACACAAAGTGACCCTCGATCCCTACTGCCTCGATCTGCGCGAGGTCACGGCGAAGCAGTACAAGGAGTGCTCAGACGCCGGCGGCTGCAAGCGCCTCCCTCCTCGTTCAAGCTGGCACTCCTCCGCGAGCCCAGCAGAACAGGCCGCAAAAGAGGAGGCTTTCAGCGCCTTTTGTAACTTTGGCGTCGCGGGGCGGGAGGACCACCCCATGAACTGCATCTCGTGGGCCGACGCGCAGAACTACTGCAACGAACGCGGCGCCCGCTTGCCCACTGAGGCCGAGTGGGAGTTCGCCGCGCGCGGATCTGACGGCCGATCGTTCCCGTGGGGCGACACCCCTCCAGACCACACAGTGATGAACGCTTGCGGTGAGGAGTGCACGCGCTGGCATGAGGAGAACGAGCTCCGCCCGTCGCCACAAATGTACGACCAGGATGACGGCTTTCCTGGTACCGCACCGGTGGGGACCTTCCCCAAGGGGAGGACCATGTTCGGCATGGACGACATGGTGGGCAACGTCTTCGAGTGGACTGAGGACTGGTTCGCCGTCTATGACCCCCCAGAAAAAGGAGCGCTGCCCAACCCCTCCGGGCCCGAGACCGGTGATAAACGAGTGGTGCGTGGCGGCGCGTTCAACGGCGGGTTTGTCTTGTGGGTCAACCCCGCCTTCCGCTACGGGATGAACCCCACCGATCACTCCCACGGCGTGGGGATGCGCTGCGCGCTGACGCCCGAGTTACAGCCCGAAGAACGAATCGTCGGCAGCACGACGAATGGATGATCAGCCCAGAATCGGCCCCCCCGCGTTGGACGGCTCGGTCGCCCCAACGACCCGACGCGTCGGGTAGGCCAAGACAATATCGTCTCGCGCCTCAAATTCCTCGAGGATCCGCTCCCACATCCGCGTCTCGGTGCGACGACGCGTGCCTGTCGTACACAGGTATCGCAGCGTCAACTCGACACCGCTATCCCGACCATGCACCAGCACCTGGGGCCCCGTATGGTCGTCGGCCAAGATGAGGTAGTCCGAGGCCCGTTGGCTCATCTCTCGATTAACCTGCGGGCTGATGTCCCCTATTTCTGCGCGCAGAAGATCGAGCAGCAGCTGTTTCGCGTGTTTCCAGTTCGATTCAAACGTGATCGTGACGTAGAACTCGTGCCAGATCTCCTCGTACCAACCTTGCTGGTACACCGCGACTGCCGAGCGGAACATCTCTCCATTGGGCACGCGGACGATACGTCCAGTACGCACGTCTGCTTTCGTCCACTCACCAACCTCCATCACGGAGAAGTCGAACAGCCGAAGATCGACCACGTCTCCCTTCACAGACCCCACTTGCACCCGGTCCCCAAGCTCGAACGGTCGGCGAACAATGATGAACATCCACGCGAAGACGTTCACCACCGGATCCCGAAGGGCGATGGCGAGGCCCGCCGATACGAGCCCCAAAAACGTGCCCAACATCTCGAAGCTCACCAGCCAGATGCGCCCCACCATGAGCACGCCGAATAAACCAAAAATCCACGCGGAGACGCGCCGCACTTGGTAGGCACGTGCGGGCTCCAGTGACCCCCGGTTGAGCAATTTGACGACCACCAACCTCAAAAGCACCAAGGAGGCGACCGTGATGATCGTGCTCATCAAGTTGGCCGCGTTGAGCGCCGACAGGCCAGTTTGTGCCGCGACCTCCTCAAACATGGAAACCATGGGCGTAGCCTACTCTCCATCGGCCAAAATCCCTGTTTTTTTTGTGTTTTTGCGGAATCTGGTACCGCGGCCCAAAACATGGTGAGGCGTGGAGTTTGACGTTATGCTCCGTCTGGCAATGTGTAGAAATCAACGTTTATCCGGAGCTGGATCGGCAATTGGAGTTCTACTGGCGACAGCACTGGCTCCCGTGGCGTGTGGAACAGACGCGGCGGACACAGGCGCGTCTGGCTTCAACTCCTTTGGCGACAGTGAGAGCACAGGATTGGGGGACGCAGAGACCGGCGGTTCGACGGCCAGCGACACAGGAGAAGGTGGAACAGGGAATGTCGATGGAGGGGTATCCACCTCGGGGGACGGCGACGGCGACGACGGTGGAACCTCGGGCGACGGCGGAACCTCAGGCGGCGACGGCGACTCCTCGAGCGATGACTCCTCGGGAAGCCCCATGACCTCCGGCGCTCCCATGACCTCCGACGACGGCGACACCTCCACCGCGGGCGACGGCGACCCCTCTACCTCGGGTGACGGCGACGGCGACGGCGACCCCTCCACCTCGGGCGACGGCGACGGCGACGGCGACCCCTCCACTTCAACGAGCGGTGGTTCGTCGGGAGACCCCATAACCTCGGGTGCGCCTATGACTTCTGGTGACGGTGACGGTGACGGTGACGGTGACGGTGACCCCTCCACCTCGGGTGACGGCGACGGTGACGGTGACGGTGACGGTGACCCCTCCACCTCGGGTGACGGCGACGGTGACGGTGACGGCGACCCCTCCACCTCGGGCGATGGCGACGGTGACGGTGACGGCGACATCCCCATGAACGCGTATTGTGAGGATGCGCTGGGGTGGCTCCCCGGCTGGACCGACTTTGAAGCCGAAGTCGTCGCGCTCGTCAACGTAGAGCGCGCGCAAGGGGCCGTGTGTGGATCCGACGTCTACGCAGCAACCGGCCCCGTCTCTGCGCACCCAGCCCTTCGATGTGCATCCCGCGTGCACAGCTGGGACATGGCGGTCCGGGACTTCTTCAGCCACGACAACCCCGACGGGCTCACCCCGTGGGATCGCATCGATTTGGCCGAATATCCGAATCAGGCCACCGGAGAGAATATCGCCGCAGGCTACTCATCCCCCGCAGCCGTGGTCGAGGGCTGGATGACAAGCCCTGGGCATTGCAGCAATATCATGAATCCCAATTCGAACGAGATCGGCGTCGGCTATTATCCGGGCGGGTCTTGGGGACATTACTGGACCCAAACGTTCGGACGAAATCCGTAGCCCTGCATCACAAAGACAACACGCCATGATGAACACTGCACCCCTCCGCGCATTCATTCTTCTTCTGTCCGCGTCGGTCCCCTTGGTCGCCTGTGGTGGTGACGGTGACGGCGATGGCGATGGCGATGCCTCCAGCAGCGCAAGCACGACCACCGGTGTCCCCTCTACCACCGGCGACGGCGACGGCGACGGCGACGGCGACGGCGACGGCGACGGCGACGGTGACGGTGACGGCGACGGTGACGGCGACGGCGACGGCGACGGCGACGGCGATGGCGATCCTCCTCCTTGTGGATCTCTCAATGTGCAGTTCCGAGACTTCGCCTCGTCCCATCCCGATTTTGAGGTTTTCTGGGGCAACAACGCCTACACGGGGCTCGTG